>JANMCU010000229.1:0-15438 GCA_031361415.1 Chloroflexota bacterium
ACGCAGCGAGGGCGAGAGTCGACTGGCGGTTGCCAGGTACTTCGTTTTGCTGCCTGATTTACGAGGCCTGAGCAGCATCCTCGGCTCGCGCTCCCCGGTAGCCAGGCCCTGTCGAATCCACACATCCCCACAGGACCGAACCACCGTTCGGATGGCGGATTGTAGCCGGTCGGGGGAGATCGGCCAAGCTGCCCGAGGTCGAACGACGCCGGCTCGGCGGCCGCCGGACCGGGCCCATCCTCCCATCGCGGCTCAACCGGGTCGTCTGCTATCGTTGCCGTCTGGCCGAACCTCCTCACCGAGGGCGGGGGACCCGACGTCCCCAGGGGCAAATCGCGGATCGACCGTGGCGGCGAACCCACGCCGAGCCCGACAGCTCACCTCGCAGGCCCGCGGGCTGCTTCGAGGTACGCGGTGCTCCGGCCATCACTCTTCAACTCTGCGTCGCGCCGCGCGATCGGGCGGAATCTCGTCCTCGACCTGGTCGTGGCCGTCGGAATGGGCGTCACGATGGCCCTCGTCAATGCGATTCTCCCGACGGTCGCCCGACGCGGAGGGCTCGAGCCGCTCGGCCTGTCCGCCCTCGCCGCCGCGCCATTCATCGCCAACCTCCTTGGCGCGTTCGCGGGTCGGTTCGGGCCACGGAATCTGGCCCAGCTCACCCTGACCCGCGGCATCGGCTCGGCGTCGCTGCTCGTCCTGTTCCTCGTCCCGCCGGCGCCCGTCTTCGTCGCGGTCGCGATCGTGTTCTGGTTGAGCCTGTCGTTCGGCGGGCCCTTCCACCTCCGCCTGTGGGGCTCGATGTATCCGGCCCGGCTGCGCGGCCGCGTCGTCGGCGTGCTCGGGATGGGTCGGGCTGCAGCCGGCGCCCTGGCCGCGTTCTGGGGCGGCGTCCTTGCCGATCGGATCGGCGGTGAGCGCGCGGTTGCGGTCGCCGGCGTCATCGGTGTCGCCTGCGCGGTCGGCTACGTCGGGTTGCGCGCGGCATCGGCGGAGCGCCCGACGGCCTTCTCGGCGCGCGAGTCGATCCGCGCGCTCCGCGAGCGACCGCTGCTCGGCCGGATCGCGCTGGCCCAGGGCTTCTATGGCGGCGGTCTGATCGCTGCTGCCCCGCTCTACGCGCTCGTCCACGTCGATCGACTGAACCTGAGCCTGTCGGACGTCGGCGTGATCGGGATCCTGGGAGCGATCGCGACGACGGTCGCCTTCCCGGTCTGGGGCCTCGTAGCCGACCGGCGCGGAGCCGTCACCGCGCTCCGGCTCGGCAGCGCGATCGGGCTCGGGTCGCTCGTCGCATACGCGCTCGCCCCGAGCGTGGTCCTGCTCTGGCTGGCGGCGATCATCGCGGGGATCGGCAGCGCCTCGATCGACGTCGGGATCGCCGCCGCGGTCAGCGACGAGACACCGCTCGCCGCCCGCGCGGCCGCCATGGCCGGCTGGAACGCGATCACCGGCGCGCGTGGGATCGCAGCGGCCTTCCTGATGAGCGCGCTGCTCCAGCTCGGGCTCGTGGACGTCCGGGCGGGGCTGCTGCTCTGCGCGGCAACGTCGGGGATCGGCGTCCTGCTGTTCGCCCGGGCCGGACGCCGCGAAGCGATCACGACGACGGCTGTTCTTCCGCCACGGAACGCTGAGGGTCTCGCCGCCTCAGCCCGCTGAGAGGCTCGGCCGCGCGGTGCGGCCGATCCGATCGACGAGCCAGGGGTGACGACGAAGTCAGCGCGACCGCGACCGACGACGGGATCGACCGACGACCGCAACCGCGACCAGGGTCACGAGACCCATGAGGCCGGCGAGCAGCGCGCCGTTGGCGCCGCCAGGTCGCGTGTCGACCGCCCCAACGGTGTCGGTGGGCGGCACGGTGACATTGGGCGCGCCCGGCGTCGCGGCCCCAGTCGAGCCGCCCGCCACGCGGTGGTTGGCGATGCTCGCCGAACAGATGACCAGTGCTCCGCCGCCATTGGCCGACCCGTTGCACTGGTTGATCGTGACCCGATGCGCCGCGGGACTCGTGCCGGTCGCCGTACAGGTGAGACCGACGAGGGTCCCGCCATTGGCCGATCCATTGCACTGGGTGATCGCCGCGCCGGTCGTCGTGGCCGGGAACGGATCGCAACCGATCGTGATCCCGCCGCCGGAACCGACGCACTGGTTGACTGTTGCCGCTGTCGCGCCCGGACTGGCACCGACGAAGTTGTTGGTGACCTTGACGCTGCAACGAAGCGTCCCGCCACCGCCGTTGATGGAATCGTTGCATTGCGTGACCTTGGTGACGGGCTTGGTCAGGTTCTGGGTCCTGGTCGTGCAGGCCGCGCTCGGGTCGCCCGCCGCCCCGTGGCACTCGCGGACGGTGACCCGCGCCGTACCGCCGCTGCCGGTGATCGTGTTGACGACCGTGACCTGGCAGATCAGGCCGAGCCCGCCCGTATTGTCGACGCCGTTGCTGCATCTCGTGGTCGCGGCAATCGTTGCCCCGGTTGCGACCGACGACGTGGCGAACAGCCCGCCGACCACGAGGGCGAAGGCGATCAATCCTGGACGAAGCAGGGAAAGGGGGCGACGCATGTCGACACCAGTAAGGGTCGAGCGTCGTTGCCAATGGGTTCAGCGGCGGGGGCCCGTGTCCAGATCATGACCGGCCGGCAGTACACGAGGACCGCGAACCGTTCCCGATCCGTTGCAGTCTCGAGCCAGAGTTGCACCTTCCCGTCAGCTCCTGTTGACGGGCGCCTCCCCGTCGAGGTGACCGTTCAGGTTCCGGGCGGTCAAGCTCGGACCGCCGGCCGTCGCTACGATGCGACCGTGCGACTGACGGCGTGGGAGGAGGAGCGGCTGCTGCTCTTTGGTGCGGCCGAGCTGGCGCGCCGGCACCGGACCGCGGGCCTCCTGCTGAACGCGCCGGAGGCGATCGCGATCATCTGCGATGCAATGCTCGAGGCGGCACGAGCCGGCCGGCCGTTCGCGGAGGTCCACGCCGCCGGGCTGGCGGCCGTCGGACCTGACCAGGTGGACGACGGCGTCCGCGAGCTCGTCGACGAGGTCAGGCTCGAGGTTCTCGTCGACGACGGGACGCGGCTGGTCGTTCTTGTCGATCCGCTCGGGCACGGGCGCTCGATCGCCTCGGACGGGCCGGGCGCGGTCGTCCCTTCTCGCCGTCCGTCGGTGCCCACGACCGACGCCCGCGAGCGACGGCAGATGGTCGTCCGGAGTGAATCGAGCCGAACGATCCGCGTCTCCTCCCATCACCCGTTCGACCGGGTGAATCCAAGGCTCTCATTCGACCGTGCGTCGGCGGCCGGCTTCCACCTTGATCTCGTGGCCGGTGCGTTCGAGACATGGCTGCCGGGTGAGACGCGCGAGGTCGAGCTGATCCGGTATCGGGGCGCCGGCGCTGACGTCCGGGACGGCGACGAGTGACCCAGCGCCTCGATCCGGACGAGCGCCTCGCCCGCTACGGCCCGACCGCGGGCGATCGGGTCCGACTTGCCGACACCGATCTCTGGATCCGGGTGGAGGCGGATCGCCAGGCAACCGGCGACGAACCGATCTGGGGCTACGCCAAGACGCTCCGACCGCGGATGACGCAAACCGGTCGTGCGTCGGAATCGGAGCTCGATGCCCTCGTTGCCGGGGCGCTCGTGGTCGATCCGACCATCGGGATCGTCAAGGCCGACATCGGGATCAAGGACGGCCGGGTCGTCGGGGTGGGGAGGGCCGGAAACCCGGCGATCAGCGATGGGATCGAGCTCGAGATCGGGCCGCACACGGCGCCGATCATGGCGTACGGCCTGATCGCGACGCCGGGCGCCATCGACAGCCACGTCCATCTGATCAGTCCGGCACTGATGCCCGCGGCCCTGTCCGGCGGTGTGACGACGCTGATCACAGCGGGCTTCGAGGAACCCCCGTGGGCCATGGAGCGAACGCTCGCGGCCATGACCCAGTGGCCGCTGAACGTCGGAATCCAGGCGTGCGCTCGCTCGGAAACCGATCCTGACTTCGACGCGCTCCTCGACGCCGGCGCGGTCGGTTTCAAGATCCACGAGGACTATGGAGCGAACCCGGCGTTGATCGACGCGACGCTCCGGGTCGCGGACGTGGCCGGCGTCGCGGTGTCGCTCCACACGGACGGACTGCACGAGGCCGCGGAGCTCGAGGACACGATCGCCGCGATCGCCGGTCGAACCGTCCACGCGTACCACGTCGAGGGCACCGGGGGCGGCCACACACCCGACCTGCTGGGTCTGGTCCGTGAGGCGAACATCATCTGCTCCTCGACCACGCCAACGCTCCCGTTCGGGGTGAACGCCGCGGCCGAGCACATCGCGATGATCGTCTTGAATCACGGCGGCTCGATGAGCGTCCCCGACGATCTGGCCCTCGCTGCAGGCCGAATCCACCCGGCCACGATGGCGGCCGAAGGCCCGCTTCATGACCTCGGCGCGATCCAGATCATCAACTCCGACTCGCAGGGCATGGGCCGGATCATGGAGAGCGTCCGCCGATCGCTTCAGCTTGCCAGCGTGCTGACACGGTGGCGTGGTAGCACGCTGATACGGGGTCAGGATCCCGAAGGCATCGATGGGCCCGACGACAACGAGCGGGTCCTGCGCTACCTCGCCAAGGTCACGATCGAGCCCGCGATCACCCACGGCCTCGCAGATCATGTCGGCTCTCTTCGGCCAGGCCGCCTCGCCGACATCGTCCTCTGGAAGCCGGCCTGGTTCGGGGCCAAGCCCGAGCTCGTCCTGAAGTCCGGGGTCGCGGCATGGGGGCCGCTCGGCGATGGCAACGCCACCGTCGAAGGGGCCGAGCCGACGCGCTTCCGCGCCGACTGGGGCGGCTCATCCGGTCTCGCGCCACGGCTCGGGGTCACGTTCTCGTCGGAGGCGGCCGCGAGCGGTGTTCGCCGTCGATCCGTGGGTGGCCGCGAGGTTGTTTCGATCGGGCGGACCCGCGGCCTGACCCGCGCGGATCTCTGGCTGAACCGGGCGACCGCGTGGATCGAGATCGGCCTGACGGACGGGCGTGTCACCCTCGACGGCCGACCGCTGGCGATCGACGCGGTCGACGAGCTGCCGCTCAGCCGGCGTTATTTCCTGCGCTAGGTTCCTCAACGGGCTCCCGATGGCTCAGGCCCAGATGTCGCCGACCGTGAAGCCATCAGGGAACGGGTCGGTCGGGTCGACGACATAGTCCGCGATGCCGGTGATCCAGGCCTGGCCGGTGATCTGCGGCACGACCGCCGCACGATCGCCCATCCGCGTCTCCTCGAGGAGGCGGCCCGTGAATACGGTGCCGAGGATTCCCTCGTGGCGGAAGTCCTCACCGATGGGAAGCCGGCCGCGGGCATGAAGGGTCGCCATCCGGGCCGACGTCCCGGTTCCGCATGGCGAGCGGTCGATCGCCCCGGTCCACGTTGCCGGGCGATCCCAATCGAGGATGCCGGTCGAGACCGTGACCACGTTCCGCATCGCGTTCGCCGGATCGTGGGCCGGCCCGGACAGCTGCCCGATCGTGATCCCGGCGAAGCCCGGTTGATCCGGATGGACGACGGGCAGCTGGGCGTTCGCGGCGGCCTTGATCATCTCGGTGATCCGGGCGATGTCGGCGCCCTCGTCGGGCGTCAGGCGCAGTCCGAACCCCGCAGCCGATGCGATCACGTAGAACATTCCGCCATAGGCGACGTCGACCGTCACGGTGCCGAGGTGGGGCACCTCTACGATCGCGTCGAGATGGATCGCGAACGCCGGGACGTTCCGGAACGTGACCCCGATCACCTTGCCGTCGGCACAGTCGGCCCGGACCCGGATCAACCCGGCGGGCGACTCGAGGGTCAGCTCGGTGACGGGCTCGGTCATCGGCAGCATGCCCGTCTCGAGAAGGGCTGTGACGACGCACATCGTGTTCGTTCCGCTCATGCCGGGGTATTCGACCTGTTCCATGATCACGTAGCCCGCGGCTGCCTCGGGATCCGCCGACGGAAGGATCAGGTTGCAGTTCGCGGCCGGGTAGCCGCGCGGCTCACGGAGCATCCGCAGCCGGAGGTCGTCGCGGTTGGCCTGGAGCCAGGTCATCGCCTCGAACATCGAGCCGCCAGGAATGCCCTCGACTCCGCCGACGATCACCCGGCCCGGCTCGCCGCAGGCGTGAAGATCGACGGCCCGGATCGTCGGGCCGAGACGAGAGGGCGTCGTGGCGACGGCCGGTTTCACGTGAAGCAGCCTACCGTGCGACGGCCGAATCAGCGGCCTCGCTGGGCGTCCGCCATCTCGCGGGCGATATCGCGCTTGGCGTCGCGATCGGCGATGTCCCGCCGCCGATCGAACAGGTTCTTGCCGCGGGCCAGCCCGAGCTCCAGCTTGGCGCGACCCTTGGCGGTGAGATACAGCCGGAGCGGCACGATCGTCTGGCCCTTGGCCTTCGTCCGGCCGAGCAGTTCGTCGATCTCGCCGCGATGCAGGAGCAGCTTGCGGATCCGCTTGGGCTCGTGGTTGTAGCGGTTCGCCTGCTCGAACGGGGCGATGTGGGCGCCGATGAGCCAGGCCTCGTCGCGCTCGATCCGGGCATAGGCGTCCGACAGGTTGACCTTGCCGGCCCGGATCGACTTGATCTCCGTTCCGGTCAGGACGATCCCCGCCTCGAACGTCTCGTCGATGGTGAAGTCATGACGAGCCCGCCGATTGAGGGCGATCGTCTTCTCGTCAGCCACGGAAAGTTCCTTGCTGGGTTAAGCGCGTTGCGGCGCAGATCATCGTTCATGTTGCCGTACGAAGTCTGCGATCGTCGCGAAGGGGCGGCCAGGGCAAGGCGCGCCCGAGCACCGCAGCGAGCGGCCTCGGACGGCCGTGAGCGAGGAGCGGAGGGCGCAACGCCGCCCTGGTCGTTCCGTCGCGACAGCCGGAAATCTTGCCCCTGGACGCAGGAAAGCCGGCCCTAGGGCCGGCTTCCTTAGCGTTCCCACCCACAGGGGTGACCGACTAGACGGCCATCTCCTGCGAGGTGGTGCAGCTACGCGTACTGTCGATCACTGCACATCACCTCCTTTCGTTCCCAATCAACGTACAGGAACGACGTTCAACCTGCAAGCACGACAGATCGGCGGCCGCACAGGTCCGTTTTGCCCGGACACCCCGCGGGGACCTACGCCTTGGTGAGGAGCTCGACCGCCTTGTCGAGGACCGGGTCGTTCGTCGGGCTCGCGTCGGCGGGCGTGGCGATCGGAACGTCCGGCACGATCCCGACATGGTGGATCCAGTGCTTGTCCGGCGTCAGCCACTTGGCGATCGTGAGCTTGAGGGCCGACCCGTTCTGGAGCTGGATCCACTGCTGGACGGTGCCCTTGCCGAACGAGGTCTCGCCAACAATCGTGGCCCGCTTCGTGTCCTGGAGCGCGCCCGCGACGATCTCGCTGGCCGACGCGGAGCCCTTGTCAACGAGGACGACCAGCTTGATTGACGGATCGGTGGCGATGCCGTCGCCGGTCGCGTCGGTCTCGTTCGTGACCCCGTCCGCGTCCTGCTCCCAGAAGATCGGGCCGGATGCGATGAACTCGCTGGCGATCGCGCGGGCCGCCGTGACGTAGCCTCCCGGATCGCCGCGCAGGTCGAGGATGATCCGCTTCTTGCCGGCCTTGAGATCGACCTGCAACGCATCGTGGAACTTCGCCTGCGAGTTGTCCGAGAAGCCCGTGACCGCGATGTAGCCGATCGTCCCGCTGCCGAGGTCCTTTGTGACGACCTCCTTCTGGATGATGACGTCACGGATGACCGTGATGTCGATCGGCGCCGCCTGGCCGCGGACGATCGAGAGGACGACCTCGGTTCCCTTCTTGCCCCGGATCTGGTTTCGGGCGCCGTCGACGGTCAGCCCGTCGATGGACGTCCCATCGACCGCGACGATCGTGTCGCCGGCCTTGATCCCGGCCTTCTCGGACGGCGAGCCCTCGATCGGGCTGACGACGACGAGGAAGCAATCCGGTCCGAGGGTGCTGCATGTCGACGTCGCGCCCTTCGCGTCGTGCGTCCCGATCTCGGCCCCGATTCCCTCGAACTGGCCGGACAGGTCCTGCAGCCCCTGGCTGTACTGGTCCGGGCTGAGATAGGCGGAGTACGGGTCGCCGAGCGAGTCGACCATGCCCTTGATCGCGCCGTCGACGAGGCTCTGCTGGGTCTCGCCACCGAGGGCGAAGCGCTTGGTGATCGTGTCGTAGCTGTCCCAGAACGGCTGGAAGGCCTGCTCGGCGGCGACGGGCGTGCCGGGCTGCGCGACGCTCCGCTGGCCGACCAGGAAGCCCGACGCGAAAAGCGCGCCGCCGGCCAGGACCGACACGACCACCATCGCCATCGCGAGGATCGGGCCGCGAACCCCGGACGATGCGCGGGCGACGGGCGGCAACACAGGCTCGGTCGGGGTCGGCGGGATCGCCACCGTCGGATCGACCGGATCTGCCTGGTTGGCCGGATCGACGGGGCGGGCGCCGGGCGCCGACCACGGGCTGCCATCGTAGGCGCCGGGGCTGGACTCGGGCGGGGACGATTCGGGAGGGAGCATCGAGGACGTGGTTCTCCGCTGGTGAGGGGTCGGCGGGGTCGAAAGCCTACACCCGTGCCTGCTCGATGCTACGAGCGGCCGACGGTGGTCGGATGATCCATGAACGGAACTTCACGCAATCGTGGCGCGCCGTCAACGGATGATTGCGCGTCAACGGATGAGGTAGGTCCGGACCGACAGCCACGAACCGAGAACGCCGAGGCCGAGCCCGGCCGAGGTCACGATGACGACCAGGTCCCTCGTGAGCGACCCGAAGCTCAGCGGCAGGACCCGGAAGAAGTCGACCATGAAGCTTGCGATCGGGTCGGCCAAAAGATACAGCCCGCCGAGCGTGATCGCGGCGCCGAGCAGCCCGACCATCGCGCCCTCGAACACGAACGGCCAGCGGATGAAGGCGTCCGACGCGCCGACAAGGCGCATGATCTCGATCTCCTCGGAGCGGGCGACGACGGCCAGCCGGATCGTGTTGACGATGATGAACAGGACGATGATGCCGATCACGACGAGGATCACGCTGCCGGCCGTGCGCATGAGGTCGGTGACCGTCTTGACGTTCTTCGCCGTCTCCTTCGTGTCGAGCACGTTCCGCACAGCCGGGTTCAGGTTCGGCTGGAGGGCGGCGGCGACCGGCGCGGCGAAGCTCGGGTCGGTCAGGCTGATCTCGTAGCTTGGCGGGAACGGGTTGCTGTCGAGGTACTTCGAGAGGTCCTCGCGGCCCTGGTCCTTCATGCTCTGCTGGAACTTTGCGAGCGCCTCCTCGCGGGTGACGAGGGTCACCCCGGCCACGCCCGGCAACGTCTTGATCGTCTCGCCGAGGGCCGTCTGCGCGGCGGGCGTGGTGTCGACGTTCATGTTGACCTGGACCTGGACCTTCGACTCGGTGAAGTCGAGGGCGGACAGGAGCCCCGTCTGGATGATCCAGAAGCCCGCCAGCAGAAGGAGCATCAGGACCATCGTGGCGGTCGCGGCGAGGGACATCAGGGCATTCCGCCAGAACCCCTGCCAGGCACGGCGCAGGCTGAAGACGACGAAGCCGATCATCGGCGCAGTCTCGCGTCCGTGGGCCGCCCGATCATCGGCTCAGTCGGCACGATGGTAGGCGCCACCGACCTCGTCGCGGATCACGCGCCCTTCTTCGAGCGCGACGACTCGCTTGCGGAGCGCGGTGACGACATCGGCATCGTGGGTCGCCATCATCACCGTGACCCCGAGCTCGTTGATCCGGAGCAGCAGCTGGATGATCTCCCAGCTGATCAGCGGATCGAGGTTGCCGGTCGGCTCGTCGGCGATGATCAGGCGCGGGTCGTGGACGAGCGCCCGGGCGATCGCGGTCCGCTGCTGCTCGCCGCCGGACAGCTGGCTGGGCAGCTGGGCCCGCTGAGCGGTCAATCCGACGAGGGCGAGGACGCGATCGACGGCCGGCCGGATGCTGCGCCGCGGCGAGCCGGTGACCTCGAGCGCGAATGCCACGTTCTCCCAGACGCTCTTGGTCGGCAGAAGCTTGAAGTCCTGAAAGACAATCCCGATCTTGCGCCGGATCTTCGGCACGGCTCGTCGCGGCAGCTTTGCGAGGTCCTGGCCGTCGAGGACGACCTGGCCCTGGGTGGCGAGCTCGTCGCGGATCAGGAGCTTGATGATCGTCGACTTGCCAGCACCACTTGGGCCGACGAGGAAGACGAAGTCGCCCTCGGGGATGACCAGGTCGACATCGCGCAGGGCCGTCTTCCCGTTCGGGTAGGTCTTGGTGACGTCGTGGAGGACGAGGACCGCCCGATCCGCGGCGGACCGCTCTTGGCCGCGCCGGAGCAGCCGCTCGCGGATCGAGCGCGTTGCTGCGGTCGGGGTCGGGGCAAGGGTCACGATCGGCTCCACGGTCAGGCAGTCGGCTGGCCGGCGTCGGGCGCCGTCAGCGGGACTCCATCCGGGGGCATGACAGGGGGAGCCACGTCGGCTCCGAGGCTACCACCTCGGGCCGCTGGCGTCGCGGACGGGACCGGCGAGCCCGCCTTGCCATGTTCGGCGCGAGCGGCGCGAGGCGGTCCCTCGGTCAGAGGAGTCCCGGCGACATCGGAATGAAACGCGAGAAGTCCGCGAACGGGCGATCCCAGCAGAGCAGGACCGGGAAGCCGTCGAACCGGAAGCCCGACCGGAGCAGCGGAACAATCGCCTCGCCGGCCGTCCCCGGGACCCACATCCCGAACGCGCCGCGTGGCCGGACGGAGTGGATGAGGTGTCCCACGACCGGGCCCAGCAAGGCCGCGTCTCGGACCGCGATCGGGCCGACCCGCCCGGCCTCCGAGCTGTAGCCGTAGGCGACGGCCCGGCCGTCACGATCCCGGAACAGGAATCCGATCCGACCCTCACGGGCATGGAACGGGTGGTCCGCCTGCCGGCCGAACCCGGCGGCGTCGCGGTCGAGGGCGTCCAGCTCGGCTGCGAGCGCCGATCGGCCGAGGCCGTCGGTCGAGTCGTCGACCTCGTCGAACCCGATCGCCTCGACGCCCGCCGGGAGCGGGCCGAAGTCTCCGGCGCGCGTCGGAAGGCCAACGAGGCGCAGGAGCGGGATCCGTGGAACGATCCCGAGCGAGGCATACAGGCCGTTGGAGATCGGCTGAACGGTATCGGTCGCGGTCGCCCGGCGCGCGTCGGCATCCGGCTGCTCGTCCATCCCGGTCGCGCCGAGCAGCGCTCGGCCCAGGCCGCGCGCCTGGGCCGCCGGCCGGACGAACAGCATCGAGAGATAGCGAAGGGCATCGCGCCGGACGACGACCGCGAACCCGTCGATCGACGCCGGCTCACCCGTCGTTCGCCGCATGCCTCTGGCCGGCGGGGATTCGGCCACCAGGAAGGTCGCCGGATCGGTCGCGTGGAGGTGGCCGTACAGCCGGAGGATCGGGGCGAGGTCGTCGGGGATCTCCGGCTGGGCGAGCCGGCCGAGATAGTCGTTGAGCGATTCGCGCCAGATCGCGGCGCAGGTCGGCAGCTCGTCCGCCGTGGCCGGCCGGATCCGGTGACCCGTCGTCGTCACGCTGTCGGGCAGGCTCACGGAGCCGGCGTTCACTCGTCGTCGGGATCGTCGGCACGGACCCCGGCCAGCCCGCCGCCGGTCGCCAGCCGCTCCAGCTCGGCCTGCATGAACCCGTCGAGGTCGCCGTCGAGGACGGCCTGGGTGTTGCCGGTCTCGTGGGCGGTCCGGAGGTCCTTGACCATCTGGTAGGGTTGCAGGACGTAGCTCCGGATCTGGTTCCCCCAGCCGGCCTCGACGTGCTCGCCCTTGAGCTTGCGGACCTCGGCCTCCTGCTCCTCGAGGGCACGCTCGAGGAGGCGCGACTTCAGGACCCGGATCGCCATCTCCTTGTTCTGGGTCTGGCTCCGCTCGTTCTGGCTCTGGGCCACGATGTTGGTCGGGAGATGGGTAAGCCGGACCGCCGAGTCGGTCTTGTTGACGTGCTGGCCGCCGGCGCCCTGCGAGCGGAACGTGTCGACCCGGATCTCGTCCCAGTTGAGCTCGATCTCGATGGCGTCGTCGGCCTCGGGCAGGACCTCGACGAGCGCGAACGTCGTCTGACGCCGCTTCTGCGAGTCGAACGGGCTGATCCGGACGAGTCGGTGGACGCCGCGCTCGGCGCGCATCCAGCCGTAGGCGGCGCGGCCATCGATCTCGACCGTGGCGCTCTTGATCCCTGCCTGCTCGCCCTCCTGGCGGTCGACGATCTCGGTCTTGAAGCGGTGGCGCTCGGCCCAGCGGAGGTACATCCGGAGGAGCATCTCGGCCCAGTCGGTCGCTTCGGTCCCGCCGGCGCCGGCACTGATCGAGAGGATCGCTCCGCCCTGGTCGTACTCGCCCGAGAAGAGGAGGGCGGTCCGCTCCCGTGCGAAGTCTGCCTCGAGAGCGGCCACCTCGCGGTCGAGCTCCGTGCTCAGCTCGGCGTCACTCGATTCCTCGACAAGCTCGAGCGTCGTGAGGAGATCGTCGACCCGGCCTTCGAAGCCGCGCCACAGATCGACGTCGGAGCGGAGGCCATTCGCCTCGCGGAGGACCTTCTGGGCGGACCGCTGGTCGTCCCAGAAGCCGGTCTCGCTGGTCAGCGCCTCGAGCTGGGCGACGCGGCGCTCCTTGGTCTCGAGGTCAAAGATGCCCCGAGGTCGACCGAATCCGCTCGGCCAGGTCGCGAACCGTGGAGGCGTCCACTAATTCCGGGCCTGGAGATCCTGGAGCAGGATCGGACGGAGCTCGATGAGGCGCAGGGCCGACTTGCTCCGGGCGACGACGGGGTTCACGCAGGGGCAGTAGCTGTTGTGGGGGCAGACGCCGCAGTTGCCGTCACAGTCGAGGGCCGTTCCGTAACTGCACGATCGGCAGTCTCGCTCACAGGCAATGAGATCGACGAACGACGCTTCCTCGGCCTGCTTCAACTCGTCCCTCTCTCTGAACTGGGGGCAGGGTTTGGGGGGCGGGGCGCTGACACTGGCTCGACGATCCTGACCGGTCGCCCGAGCCGCGTGGGTTCGGTCGAGTATAGGCCCTCCATCCCCGACGGCCAAGAGGGAGAACCGGAAGTTTCGCGCTCCGGGCCGATCGTCCCAGCCGAGCGCCCGGCCGCCGCCCGGCCGGTGGTCAGGGGGCCTCGCGGCCGATGACGAAGTACAGGGCGAGTCCGCCGAGCTCGTGCCGGCCGGCGACGATCCAATCGGCCAGGCTGGCGTCGCTCGGGCTCGTCGTGGTCGGTGACCCATAGGCGACGAGCCCCTGGTCGCGGGCGATCCGCAGGACCCGCAGCATGTGGCTCCGGTCCGACACGAAGACGGCGCTACGGAGATGGTGGTCGCGCATGATCGCGGCGGCGCCCTGGAGCGACTCGAGCGTCGTCCGGCCACGGTCCTCGGCGAGAATGGCCGTGGCCGGCACTCCTTTCTGGATCGCGAAGGCGCGGGCGGATGCCGCCTCGGTCGTCGCATCGCCCACGGCCTTGCCGCCGGTCACGACCAGATAGGGCGCGAAGCCGGCGTCGTACAGGTCGATCGCGTGCTCGAGACGGGCGCGCAGGATCGCCGATAGCCGGCCGTTGTACTGGGCGGCGCCGAGGACGACGATCGCGTCGGCCTTGTGCCGGTCATCGCGCTGTCCGACATCCCAGATCCGGTAGCTCGTCCAGGCCAGGACGAGGACGGGGCCGACGATCGCGGCGAGGGCGAGCCGGACGAGGTTGTGGATCATGCCCGGTCCGGGCAGGTCGGGTCGGCTCGGCACGTCGCCGACTGGCTGTGAGGGACGGCGATGGGGAAACCGTCAGGATCGCTCGACCACCGGCTCAGCGCCCGTGACACTTCTTGTACTTCTGGCCCGAGCCGCACCAGCACGGATCGTTGCGGCCGATCCTGGCCCCGGTCGGTGTGAACCCCGGCTTGGCTTGCCCCGCCGGCACGCTTCGTCCGTTGCCGCTCGTCTCGTTACCGTTCGTCTCGAGCCGGGCCGCGGCCATCGGATCGCGCGGCAGGCCGCCCGCGACGACCGGCCCGACCGGTTTGGGCCCGGCCGGACGGCCGCCGCCTGCGGACGTCGCGCTCGAGCCGCTCGTCGACGTCGCGGCGCCCGCGCGGGCGCCGCCACAGGAGGCCGCGGGCAGTGCGCGTGCGCCGGCCGCGAGGCTCTGGTCGAGGTCGGACTCGCCGGGCGCCGGGGTGCGGGTGACCGTGACCCGGAAGATCGTGACGGCCACCTGGTGGCGGATCAGGTCGCGCAGCTCGCCGTACAGCTCGAAGGCCTCGCGCCGGAATTCATTGAGCGGATCCTGCTGGGCGTAGCCGCGCAGGCCGATGCCGCGCCGCATGTCGTCGATCTCGGTGAGGTGCTCGACCCACAGCGAGTCGATCGTCCGGAGCAGGACGTGCCGCTCGACGAGGCTCCAGTCGGTCTCGCCGATCTCCCCGGAGCGGGCCTCGAGGCGCGCGTCCGCGAGCTCGAGCAGGTGCTCGAGAATCTCCTCGCGGCTGCCGATCTCCCAGAGCTCGTCCTCGGTCGTGCCGGGCCCGTCGAGACCCATCGCCTTGAGCGCCGCGGCGAGCGCCTCCATGCCCCAGTCATCGGGCGTCTCGCCGGACAGGTGGTCGGCGACGAGCGCCCGGACGTCCTCGTCGAGGAAGGTCCGGACGGTTTCGCCGAGGTCCTCGTTGCGGAGGACCTTGTCACGCTCGGCGTAGATCGTCTCGCGCTGGCGGTTGATCACGTCGTCGAACTCGACGACGCGCTTGCGCATGTCGAAGTTGAAGCCCTCGACCCTGCTCTGGGCGCTCTCGATCGTCTTGCTGACGAGCCGGCTCTCGATCGCGACGTCGTCCTCGAGGCCCATCCGCTCCATCAGCCCGGCGACCCGGTCCGACGCGAACCGCTTCATCAGGTCGTCCTCGAGGGACAGGTAGAAGCGGGACGAGCCGGGGTCGCCCTGACGGCCGGCCCGGCCGCGGAGCTGGTTGTCGATCCGGCGGCTGTCGTGGCGCTCGGTGCCGATGATGTGCAGGCCGCCAACGCCGACGACGCGCTCGTGGTCCTCGTCGGTGACCGATTTCGCCTCGGCCAGCGCCTCGGCGTACGTCTCCTTGTCGACCTCGGCCGGGTTCAGGCCGCGCTTGTGGAGGATCTCCGACGCCAGCCCGGCGGGGTTGCCGCCGAGCAGGATGTCGGTGCCGCGGCCGGCCATGTTGGTGGCGATCGTGATCGCGCCGGTCCGGCCGGCCTGGGCGACGATGCCCGATTCCTTCTCGTGCTGCTTGGCGTTGAGGGTCTCGTGCTTGATCCCCCGACGCTTGAGCATCGTGGACAGGACCTCGGACTTCTCGACGCTGACCGTTCCGACCAGCACCGGACGACCGGCTTCCTGCATCTCC
>JANMCU010000250.1:0-11178 GCA_031361415.1 Chloroflexota bacterium
GCGTCGTCGGCCATGGCCGGATCGTGGGCCGGGAGCGTCATCCGCGACTGGACGAGCTGGAACAGCGACGAGACGATCGCGAGAGCGCTCAGCCCCGAGAGCATCGAGCCGGTCGTGCCAATGAACACCTCCGGGACGCCCCAGTCGAACCCGAACGCATTCGGGGGCAGGCACGCGTTGATAACCCGGTTGGCGGCGTCGAACACCGGGGCCGGGTCGCAGTGCAGGTCGATGATCCGGAAGCCGAAGATGTCGAGCATCGCCTGCGGGTCGAAGTTCTGGAGACCCTGGCTGAAGACCTGGTACATCGGGATCAGCAGGAAGATCTGGAGGATCGCCGGCAGGCAGCCGGAGGCCGGATTGATGCCCCGCTCCGCATAGAGCTGGCGCTGGGCTTCCTGCTGCTTGAGCCGATCGCCCTTGAACCGGCGCTGGATCTCCTTGACCTCGGGCGCCAGCATCTGCGTTCGCTTCGTCGAGACCGTCTGGCGGCGGAAGACCGGGATCAGGATGATCCGGATGATGATCGTCATCAGGATGATCGCGATCGCGATGTTGCCGGTCAGCTTGTCGAGCACGACAAGCAGGATGAAGAACACCTGGAACAACGGGGTGAACAGCCAGGCGAGGAGGCTGAACGGGTTGTCCGGCTTGGCCGGGACGAGCGGGATGGCCGCCTGCGGCAACGCACTGGTCGCCGGGCTCCCGCTGGCTCCGGGCGAGCCGGCAGGAGCACCCGCGCACGCGGCGACGAGCAGGGCGATTGCCACGAGCGCGAGGAGTGGCAGGAGCCGGACGAAGCTCGAACGGAGGCGCGAGAGGGTCACGTGGTCCTCGTCTGGTTGCCTAGCGAACCGGGTCGTAGCCGCCGGGATGCCCCGGATGACAGCGTGCGATCCGGCGCATCCCCATCCAGCTGCCCCGGAGGAGGCCGTACTTGTCGATTGCCTGCTCGGTGTAGCGCGAGCACGACGGCTCGTAACGGCAGCTCGACGGGAGCCATGCGAAGAGGATCCGGTACAGCCGGATGAAGCCGATCCCGATCCGCTTCACGAGCTCGCCTGACCTCCCACCACGCCTCCTCGCTGGAGGATCCGCCGCAACGTGTCGACCAGGTTCCGGTAGTCGGTCTCGACGATCGCCGGACGGGCGATGATCAGGACGTCCCAGCCGGGCTGGAACGAGGGCGCCATCGCCCTGAGCCCCTCGCGAAGCCGGCGCCTGACGCGGTTGCGGACCACGGCGCCGCCCAACTTCCGGCCTGTCGCCAGGCCGAACCGGGTCGTCTCGAGGTCCGTTCGCAGGAACCGGGCGGTGAGAAGGGGATGGGACCGGACGGTCCCGGCCTGCAGCGCCGCGAACTCCTGCGGACGGGAGAGCATCACGAGCCGCGGCGGATGCGAGCCGCGCCCGCTCGTCAGGCCGTCAGTCGCTTTCGACCGCGGGCCCGTCGGGCGGCAACGATGCGACGCCCGCCGGGCGTCCTCATCCGGGCGCGGAAGCCATGCTCCTTCGCGCGATGCCGCTTCTTGGGCTGATAGGTCTGCTTCATCGGGACTGTGCGCGATCCTCTCCGCTGGGCCCCGGGTCGACATCCGACCCCATAAGGCACACGAACGCGCCCAGCGCCACATGAGCGCGTCGGCGCGTTCGTCGTCCGGCGGATGATATGACGGGCTCTTCCGGGGTGTCAAACGATCGATAAACCACTTGATGGCGCGGCGATCGGGCAATGCCGACGACGCCGATGCGATACTCCCCCGGAGTATCGCGGAATCGTCTTGCGACGCCTGTCCGGCCGGTGCTATCCTCACCGGGCCCTCGGCGCCGGGACGCTCGCGGGTCGGCCCCATTCTCCCCGTGCGGGTGGATCCAGGAGCGTCGTCCGGCCGTGCTGACGACCCTTCTGGAGCCTGTCGGCTTCGTTCACGGCGACCCAGCGCTCGGCTTCCTGTATGGCCGAGACTTCCTCTTCAACCACCTTGGATCGGGACACCATCGATCGAATGGATGCCAAGCAGGTCTGGCGCGCCGCGCTCGGCGAGCTGCAAGTGTCGTTGTCGCCCGCGAACTTCGAGACATGGCTGCGCGACACCCAGCTCATCGACGTCGACGAGCAGCGCTTCCGGATCGCGGTCCCGAACGGCTTCGCGAAGGATTGGCTGGAAAACCGCTATCGGTCGCTGATCAGCCAGACGCTCGCCCGAATCGTCGGCTACAGCGTCCAGGTCGAGTTCGCGATCGTCGCGGTCGACGCGGCGCCGATTGAAGAGACTCCGGTCGGCCCGGCGCACTCGTCGCCTCAGGTCCGGCTCGAACCGGGTCGCGTCGGTGGCGAGGGCAGCACCGCCAACCTCAACCCGCGCTACACGTTCGCCAACTTCATCGTCGGCTCCGCCAACCGCCTTGCCCATGCCGCGAGCCTGTCGGTCGCCGAGCGACCGGGCCACGCCTACAACCCGCTCTTCCTGTACGGCGGGGTCGGCCTCGGCAAGACCCACCTGATGCACGCGATCGGGACCCAGGTGGCCGCCAAGTTCCCGCGCAAGCGGGTCGTCTATGCGACGAGCGAGAAGTTCACCAACGAGTTCATCACCTCGATCCAGCAGGGCAAGATCGACGAGTTCCGCGCCCGCTACCGGCGGATCGATCTGCTCCTGATCGACGACATCCAGTTCATCGCCGACAAGGAACGGACCCAGGAAGAGTTCTTCCACACGTTCAATGCGATCCACGAGGACGGCAAGCAGATCGTCCTGTCCAGCGACCGTCCGCCGAAGGCGATCCTGACCCTCGAGGAGCGACTCCGATCGCGCTTCGAGTGGGGCCTGATCGCGGACCTCACCGCGCCGGACCTCGAGACCCGGATCGCGATCCTTCGCGCGAAGGCGGAGGAGGGCGCGGTCCCGATCACCTCGGACGTGATCGAATTCGTGGCCCGCAAGGTCGTCAGCAACATCCGCGAGCTCGAGGGTGCCCTCAACCGGATCGTCGCGTACGCCTCGATGGGCGCGATGCCGATCTCGATCGAGCTCGCCCAGGCGGTCCTCTCGAACGTCCTCTACAACCCGAAGAAGCGCCAGGTCACACCGCAGCGGATCGCTGAGGCGGTCGCCGACTATTACGGCGTCCAGATGGAGCAGCTGCGTGGCCAGAAGCGCGACAAGGCGATTGTCACGCCGCGCCAGGTCGCGATGTTCCTGATGCGCCAGGAGACGGACGTCTCGCTCCTCCGGATCGGCGCGGAGCTCGGCGGGCGGGATCACTCGACCGTCCTCCATGCCTGCGACAAGATCACCCGCGAGTCGGCCGTCAACGACGAGTTGCGGCGAGAGATTGCTGCCGTCCGCGAGCTCATCTACGCCGAATAGGGCTGTTGCGCTGGAACGACGATGGCGGCGTTGCCACCGGCGATGCGACTCGGCCTCTACGCACGCCTGAGTCGGAACGCGACTCAGTTCGGGCATCAGCGAGCACGGCCGTGTCGGAGTTTCGACCGGTCCACGAGTATTGCCGACTCGATTGAGTCGGCCGACGAGTCGGACGCCCGACCCCGGCGATCTGTCGCCCATGGACCCTTGGGCCGAGCCCGGCACCGATGCTTCCGGCATGACGGTCCGCACAACAAGCTGGTTCGGAGCGCGGAACCATCGACAGGCAGCTCGGTCTGGTTCTCCGGATCGGACCTGACGATCCGGAGCGGGCCGCATGTGGGCCGGCCATGTGAACCGGTGTGCCCAGGCTCTTGTGTGGACAAAGGGCCCGATTCGGTGGAGAACCGGGGTCCGATGTGGACATCCGGGCCTCCCGTCCGCCGCAAACCGACCCTTCGGCGTGGACGATCGAGACGCCATCCGCGGCGCGTCGGGACGGGGTTCGAACTGTCCACCGTGGTATCCACCGCGGCGCCCCCGAACGAGCGTCGGCCGTCCACCGTCACCGCCGTCTCGTCCACCGGCCTGCGCCGCACGATGACGAGGCGCCATCCACCGCGTCCACACCATGATGACGGTGATGACGGGTCTAAGATAGGGATGAGATACCCACGACTCATGGATCCGCTTGCGCGTCCCGATCTCGATCCTCGGGCCAACGGCGTCGCGGAGCTCCACCTTGGACCTCGGAGAGCGAGGACCGCATCACCGTCGAGGGTGCCAGCCCAAGCAACAGCCTTTGGAGTGAACCCACCGTGAAGCTAACGGTCATGCAGGAGAATCTCGCTCGCGGCCTGTCCGTCGTGAGCCGCGCCGTCTCGAACCGCTCCCTGCCGGTCCTGACGAACGTCCTGCTCAAGACCGAGGACGGTGGCCTGAAGCTGACGGCGACCAACCTCGAGATCGGGATCACCTACTGGGTGCCCGGCAAGATCGAGGTCGACGGCGCCACCTCCGTCCCGGCTCGCCTCCTGACCGATCTCGTCAACTCGCTGCCTGGGAGCGAGCCGATCGCCCTCGAGCTCGCGGATGGCGAGACGCTCCACATCCGGGCCGGCCGGTTCGAGTCGAACATCAAGGGCATCCCGGCCGAGGACTTCCCGACCGTCCAGACCGCGGGTGAGCGGCCGATCACGAGGGTCGCCCAGAAGGTCCTTCGGCAGGCCCTCGACGAGACTGCGTTCGCGGCCGCAACCGACGAGGCGCGGCCGATTCTGACCGGCGTTCTCGCCAGGTTCGAGGGCGACCAGCTGACGCTCGCTGCCGCCGACAACTACCGGATCGCGGTCAAGACGATCACCGTGCTCGACCCGGTCGAGGAGACGAGCGTCGTCATCCCGGCCCGGGCCCTGCACGAGCTGGCGAGGGTCCTGTCGGATACGGACGAGCCGGTCTCGATCGTCCTTGCCCACTCCCGCAACCAGCTCCTGTTCCACATCGACGGGGTCGACCTGGTGACCCGTCTGATCGACGGCCAGTACCCGAACTACCAGTCGGTCCTGCCGGCCAGCCACGCCACCCGGGCCGTCCTCGATCGCGAGGAGCTCCTGCGGGCCGTCCGTCCGGCGGCCCTCATCGCCCACGAGTCGGCGAACATCGTCAAGCTCGGGGTCGGACTCGACGGCGACGGTGCGATCACGGTCAGCGCCAACGCCGAGGTCGGCGACCACGTCGGTCGGGTGGAGGCCGCGATCGAGGGCGACGGAACGACGATCGCGTTCAACGCCCGGTTCCTGGCGGATGTGCTGACCAACATCGACGCGGAGCAGTTCGCGCTCGAGCTCAACGGCCCACTCTCTCCGGGTGTCTTCAAGCCGATCGGCGACGATCGCTACGTCCACGTCGTCATGCCGCTCCGGACGACCTCCTGACGGAACCGCTCGGCGGGAGCGAGGTGAGCGCTCCGGGCACGCTCCGCTCGATCTCGATCCAGGGGCTCCGCTCGTACGCGTCGCTCGATGCCCGGTTCGGCGACGGGCCGCAGCTGATCGTCGGGCCGAACGCCGCCGGCAAGACGACTCTCCTCGAGGCGATCGTCCTGCTCGCCTGGGGTCGCTCGCATCGAACATCGACCGATGGCGAGCTCGTCCGCTGGGGCCAGGAGCTCGCCCGGATCGAGGGCCTCGCCGGGGCCGAGACGGTCGAAGTCGCCCTGGTCCGGCCGATCGCCGGGGCCGGCGCCCGCAAGCGGATCCGGGTCAACGGTGTCGCGCGCCGCGCCGCGGGGCTGGTCGGGCTGCTGCGGACCGTCGTCTTCGCCCCGGAGGAGATGCTCCTCGTCGTCGGCTCGCCCGGGCTCCGGCGAGCCGCCCTCGACCAGCTGGCCACCCAGCGGTCCGCTGCGTATGGCCGCGATCTCGCGGCCTACGGCCGGACCCTGCAGCAGCGGAACAGCCTGCTCCGGGCGATCCGCGAGGAGCAGGCTGGTCGAGACGAGCTCCGCTTCTGGGACGCCTCGTTCCTCGACGCGGGCGGGGCGATCGTCGCCGAGCGGCTGCGCCTGCTCGGGGACCTGGCCGGCCCGCTGGCCCGGGCCCACGCCGAGATCGCCCCGGACGAGGCCGCGTCGACACGGCTCGCGATCACGTACGCCACGAACGCCGCGGCACTCCCCGGTGAGTCGCCGCGGGACGCTCTCGTACGACGGCTCGGCGAGACCGCCGACAAGGAGGTCTGGAACGGCTCGACCCTCGTCGGACCACATCGCGACGACCTGGTCTTCGGCCTCGATGGTCGGGACATGTCGGGATTCGCGTCGCGCGGCCAGCAGCGGACCGCGATCCTCGCCTTCAAGCTGGCCGAGCTCGACCTGCTGACCGAGCAGGACGGCCAGCCGCCGTTGCTCCTGCTCGACGACGTCTTCTCGGAGCTCGACCCGGACCGGCGCTCGCACCTCGTCCGGCGGATCGCGGCCCTGCCCCAGGCGTTCGTCACGACCACAACCCTCGACGACCTCGATCCGGCCCTCGTTGCCGCGGCGACCGCCTGGGAAGTCCTGCCCGACGGTGGCGGCGGGGCAGCGCTCCGACCGATCGAGACGTCCCGCAATGGCCCGGCACGCCGTCCGGACGGGGGATCCGGTGGTCCGGCCATCCTCGAGGTCGGCGAGCCGTGAGCGGCCGTCGGCGGCCGATGATTCGCATCGGCGACCTGCTGCCGGACGCCGCGCGCGGGCTGGGCCTCGAAGACGAGCTGCGCCTGTCGCGGGCCATGGCCACGTTCGAGCGGCTTGTCGCGGAACGGGTCCCGGCGGCGGCCGGGTCGTGCCGGGTGATCCGGATCGACGGGTTTGTCGTGTTCGCCGAGGCCGACGCACCGATCGTGGCCCAGGAGCTGCGGCTGCGCGGACCCGAGCTGCTGGCCGCCTTTGCCGCCACGCCGGCCGGCTTCGGGGCGCGCGAGCTGCGGGTGATCGTCGCCCGTCACCCCGGCCATTCGGGCCGCGCTGGTCCGAGCGATCCTCGAGAACCGCGATCCGGACCGGGTTCTCCGCCCGGCAGCCCGGCCTGAGCGCGCGCAGCACCATGCCGTCGGGGACCTGCCGCGTATACTGCCCGGACCTGCCAGCCGATCTCGGGGCGCGCGTCCCGAACGAAACCGGGCCCGTCTCGGCGTTCCGCGCCGTCCATCGTCCATCCCGGCGCCCACAGCCACGAGAGACCCTGACTTGGCCGTCCGTCTGCAGATGAAGCTCGGCGTGATCGCCGAGCCGGACCGTTCTCCGAATTCGCCCGACACGGTTGTCGTCGTCGAACCGTCGATCGGCGCGATCGCTCGTTCGAAGGGCCACCTCTACCTGATCGTCACCTCGACGATCGCGTCGGCGCGCGCCCAGGAAGCCACGCAGCTCGCCGCCGAGACGATCCGTGGCGAGTACTACTACGACGAATCGGCCGGGATCCGCGTCTGCATCGAGAAGGCGATCGCCTCGGCCAACAAGCGGCTCAACCACCAGCGCGAGCGACTCGGGCTGCATGGAACTGCCGCCAACGGCCCGATCGGGATCGCGATCGCCGTGGTCCGCGGTAACGAGCTGTATGTCGCCACGATCGGGCCGGCCGAGGCGTATCTGATCCGGCAGGCCCGCCTGTCGACCCTGCCGGATCCGCAACGTGAGCGTGGCCTGCCGACCGGTGAGCTCGAGCCCGACGTCTGGCGCGGCGAGATCTCGGTCGGCGATTCGCTGGTGCTCGTATCGCCGAACGTCATGAGCCGGCTCGGCCCGGACGAGCTCAAGGACGCGATGGTCACGCTCCACCCGCAGCCGGCGATGGAGCACCTCCATCACCGCTTCTTCGCCGCGGACGGCAGCGGCAGCGACGCGATGATCGCGTTCGAGGCGACCGAGGTGGCGTCGACCCACCGGTCGCGAACGCTCGTCCCCGTCCGCCCGGCCGAGCCGCTGGCCGGCGCGCCGGATCGCTCGCCGATCCCGCTCGCCGACAACGTCACCGGTGGCGTCGCCGCCGTCCAGGCATCGGCGACGCGCGCCCGGAGTGCTGCCGGCGGCTTGGTCAACCGGTTGGTCCAGCGCGCCCAGGACATCCTTCCCCTCCGGCGCACGTCGTACCGACGGGTCACCCCGGCCGCGGCCAAGCGCGAGACCCAGCGCCGGGCCGCGGTCGCGATCCTCGCGTTCGTCGTCGTCATGGTTTCGCTCGGGGGCGCCCTGTACGCGATCGGTGGCGGCGGGCCCGGCGTGAAGACGGTGCTGAGCTCCGAGGCGGCCGGGGTCGCCGCCGTCCGCGCGATCAACGCGAACCTCGACCAGGTCTTCGCGCCGGGCGTCGATCTCGTCGTCGGTGACCCGAACAAGGCCTACCAGCTCCTGTCCGCGGCCTGGGACCAGATCGTGACGGCGACGGCGGCCAACGTCCCGGCGTCGACGCTCGACCCACTCCGCGCCCGGACGGCCGCCGGGCTCGACCGGCTCTTCAACGTCGTGCCGGTGGCGGCCGCGACGATTCTCGCCACCGCGGGCACGAAGACGCCGCTCGACATCGGGGCGATGATCATGGGCCCGCAGGGTGTGCCGTTCATCCTCGATCGCGCGACCTCGTCGGTCTACCGGGTCGACCTCCGGACGAAGAAGGCGACCCTCGTCTTCCGCGCGAAGGCGAGCGCGCCCGGCGGGATCGAGGGCGTGCCGCAGCTGATCACCACGGCCGCCCGCGACCTCGTGATGATCGACAGCAAGAACGTCGTCTGGCGGTGGCGCCCGGCCGACGCGAACGGCCGCGGCACCATCCACCAGATCCCCGTTGTCGGGGCACCGAGCTGGGGCACGGACATCGTCGCGATCGGGACGTTCCTGAAGACGACCACGGGGCTCTACAACCTGTATGTCGTCGACCCGTCCGCGCAGAACATCCTCGCCTACTCGCCGGATCTCGACGGCAGCGGCTTCCACACCACGGGCCAGCCCCGGCTGACGGTCTCGCGCGACGTCTCGAAGATCAGCAGCCTGTTCATCGACGGCGACATCTTCGCGGCCGACGGCGGCACGATCACCCGATTCGTCGGCGGCAATGGCGAAGGCTGGTCGATCCAGGCGCCGGGCACCGCCAACTTTGCGCCGCAGGGCGACGTCCTGCTCCGGCCGGCGCCGTACTACACCCTGATTGCATCGGCGAGTGACAAGCGGACGGGCATGCTCTATGCGTGGGACCGCTCGAACGGTCGGGTGGTCGCGTTCGACAAGGCCAAGGGAACCTTCTTCGCCCAATACCGCCTCGTCGGCGACAGCCCGGCCCTCGACGACGTCAGGGGGATGTACGTCGTGCTGGCCGCCGACCCGAGCGCCCCGACGACCCTGGTCTGGGCGACGAAGGACGCGGTGATGACGGCGGTCCTCGAGGCGGTGGCTGAACCGCCGCCGGCCGGCCCGGGCGCGTCGGGCTCGCCCGCGCCGTCGTCGGCCCCTGGTTCGGCGCGGCCGTCGGCGAAGGCGTCGCGTGTCCCGTGATCCCGCTCCGGGACGCCAACCCGACCCGGCGCCGGCCGGTCGTGACGATTGGCCTGATCGCGCTCTGCGTCGCGGCCTTCGCCTACGAGCTGAGCATCCAGGCGAGCGAGAGTGACGCCGGGCTCGACCATCTGTTCCGGGTCTATGGGCTCGTTCCGGGGGCGCTGACCGGCGGATCCGGCGGGAACCAGGGCGCCGGATCCGGGGCGTGGCTGTCCATCCTCACGAGCATGTTTCTGCACGCCGATCCGCTCCATATCGGCTTCAACATGCTTTACCTGTGGATCTTCGGCAACAACATCGAGGATCGCCTCGGCCATGTCGGGTTCCTCGCGTTCTACCTCGGCGGCGGGATCGCCGCGGCCGCGACCCAGGTCGTGGTCGCCCCGTCGTCGACGGTTCCGGTCATCGGTGCGTCGGGCGCGATCGCCGCCGTGCTGGGCGCCTACCTGGTCCTCTACCCACGCGCCCGGGTCCTGTCACTGGTCTACTTCGGCCTCTTCTTCCAGCTGATCCGGGTGCCGGCCATCGTCCTCCTGGGCTTCTGGTTCGCGGTCCAGGTGTTCAGCGCACTCGTCGCGTCCGGCTCTTCGGACTCGGCTGGCGGGGTCGCCCTGTTCGCCCATATCGGCGGGTTCCTGGTCGGGATCGCGGTCGGCCTGCTCGTGCGTGGCGGCTCGACCGGCGGCGGGCAGCGCCCGATGCGCTCGACCGACAGGGTCGGCGTGGGATAATCCCGCCATGGCCAGCGAGGAGCCGAGCGGTCGCAACGGACTCGTCGAGATGGTGGTCGAGAGTGTCCGGGTCCACATGCTCTCGAGCCGGCACGTCGTCATCCTCAAGGAATCCGAGCACGATCGGTACCTCCCGATCTGGATCGGGCCGTGGGAGGCGAGCGCGATCGCCATGAAGCTCCAGGGCCTGACCGCCGACCGGCCCCTGACCCACGACCTGTTTGCGAGCGCGCTCGAGAACCTCGGCGTCCGGGTGGATCGGGTCGTGATCTCGACCCTGGCCGAGGAGACCTATCACGCCCGGCTCCACCTCGAGCGTGACGGCACGATGTTCGAGATCGACTCGCGGCCGTCGGACGCGCTCGCTCTCGCCGTCCGGACGGGCGGCCGGATCTTCGCGAGCGAGGCAGTCCTCGAGCAGGCCGCGCTCGGCGGCGACGGCCCACTGTCGGGCGACGACGAAGGCGGCGACGTGGTGCCCGAGGGCACGCCGCTCGAGTCGACGGGGGAGAAGATCGTCGATCCGCGGCTCGATGTGTTCCGCGACTTCGTCAACTCGCTCGACGTCGATCCGAATGCCGGCGCGGGCGGGAGCCGCAGCTCCGACAGCTGAGCCGGCTCGGTCTAGCCCGACCCGTCCGGTCGATCCGCGAGCATCGGCTCGCCCCGGCCGAGAGCGCGCCGCGCGTTCACCCACATCCGGAGGCGGAGCCGCCAGAAGTCGCGGACCGCCCGGAACACGACGCTCGGCTTCGCTCCTGTCGCGGAGCCGGCCGTCCGGGGATGATGCGGGACGCCGACCTCGGCCACCGAGCGCCCGGCGGCCTGGAGCTTGATCAGCAGCTCGGCCGAGAAGAACGCGCCGCCCGAATCGACCGCAAGGCCTTCGAGCGCGGCTCGCCGGAACAGCTTGCAGGCGCAGTCGACGTCGCGGACCTTGAGCCCGAAGAAGATCCGGTTGGCCAGCCGATAGGCCCGCGCGTACAGCGTTCGGACCAGTGGATCCGCGCGCTTGATCCGGAACCCGACGACGACGTCCGGTCGG
>JANMCU010000280.1:0-9401 GCA_031361415.1 Chloroflexota bacterium
TGCGGCGATCGAGGCCGCGTATGCCCGCCAATGGTCGACGACCTCGTCGCGCGGCATGAACCCGTCGGGGTCGTTCCCGCGGTAATCGAAGCCCGGAACCGAGGTCGTCCAGTTCGGCGACACCAGGCGGAACGCCTCCCAGCGATCCTGCCAGCCGCCGCCGAGGGTCGCGCGGCGCTCGACAACGATGTGCTCGCGGCCCGCGTCGCGCAGCAGCGCGCTCATGACCAGGCCTGCCTGGCCCCCGCCGACGACGACTGTCTCGACCGACCGCGGTCGTGCCTCGCGGCTCATCGATCAGCAGGCATGTTGTGCATCGGCCGCATTGAACCATGGCTCGCCGCGCCCGACACCGGGTTCGGCCGGCGCGTCACCGCCCATCCGCCAGGAGGGACCAGCCGGCGCAACCGCGGTGCAACCCCGGCGACGGCCCGCGAGCCCCCACCGTAGTAGGCTACATCCCAGATTTCGAGAAGCGCCGTTCCGAGCGGCGCGGCCCAGGTAACCGGTGTTCGTCATCGCCCACGACCGGCCCATCGGTCGATGTCGCCGTTCCCGTCGAGACGACGCCGCACCACGAATCGACAACCTCCGGCGCCCACGGCCGGATGGGGAGGAACAGATGGACATCGTGACCATCATCGCGGTGGCGATCATCGCCGCCGTCGGTGGAGGCGTGGTCGGCATGATCGCCCGCGGCATGTTCGCGTCGAACTCGATGAAGGCGGCCCACTCCGAGGCGCGCCGGATCGAGGCCGAAGCGCGGACCCGCCAGAAGGAGCTGATCCTCGAGGCGAAGGACGAGAAGCTGAAGATGCAGCGCGAGGCCGAGGACGAGGCGCGCGCCAAGCGCAACGAGCTCTCGACCCTCGAGCGCCGCCTGCTCCAGCGTGACGAGCAGCTCGACCAGCGGACCGACATGCTCGAGCAGCGCGATCGCAAGCTGCTCGACCGCGAACGCGACCTCGACAAGACCCGCGAGGACCTCGCCAAGGCGCACCAGGAGCAGGTCGCGGCCCTCGAGCGGGTCAGCGGCACGTCCGCCGACGAGGCCAAGAGCCTGCTCCTCGAGGCCGTTCGTGAGGAGGCGGAGCATGACGCGGTGAAGCTCGCCCGCTCGATCGAGCGGCGGGCCCGCGAGGAGGCCGACGAAAAGGCTCGCGATGTCGTCGTGACCGCGATCCAGCGAGTCGCCGCCGACCACACGTCCGAGCACACCGTGACCGTCGTCCATCTCCCGAACGACGAGATGAAGGGCCGGATCATCGGCCGCGAAGGGCGCAACATCCGGGCGCTAGAGCAGGCGACCGGGATCGACCTGATCATCGACGACACCCCCGAATCGGTCGTCCTCTCGGGCTTCGACCCGGTTCGCCGCGAGGTCGCCCGAATCGCCCTCACCAAGCTCATCGGCGATGGCCGGATCCATCCGGGCCGGATCGAGGAGGTCGTCGCGAAGGCGCGGGCCGAGGTCGACCTGATCATCCGTCAGGCCGGCGAGACGGCGGCCTACGAATGCGGCGTGCCCGGCCTGCCGCCCGAGCTGATCAAGCTGCTCGGCCGGCTGAAGTACCGGACGAGCTATGGCCAGAGCGTCCTCAACCATGTCATCGAGACGAGCCGCCTCGCAGCCGTCATCGCCGCCGAGGTCGGGGCCGACATCCAGATCGCCAAGACCGGCGGCCTGCTCCACGACATCGGCAAGGCCGTCGACCACGAGATCGAGGGGCCACATGCCGCGATCGGCGCGACGATCGCCCAGCGCAATAACCTCGCCCCCAAGATCGTGAACGCGATCGGGGCCCATCACCAGGAGATCGAGTACACCTGCATCGAGTCGCCGATCGTTCAGATCGCCGACGCGATCAGTGCGTCACGACCGGGTGCCCGCGGCGAGACGATGGACGCCTATGTCAAGCGCCTCGAGGACCTCCAGGCGATCGCCGACAGCTTCGCCGGCGTCGAGCGCTCGTTCGCCGTGCAGGCCGGGCGCGAGGTCCGGATCCTCGTCCGGCCCGAGGAGATCGACGACCTGACCGCGACCCGCCTCGCGCGCGACATCGTGCGCAAGATCGAGGAGCAGCTGACCTACCCCGGCCAGATCAAGGTCACCGTGATCCGCGAGACGCGTGCCGTCGAGTACGCGAAGTAAGGGGGTCCCGTGAAGACCCATGGTTGGTACGCGGTGAGGATGGAGCTCGCGGCGGCGATCGGGCCTGGCGCGGTTGTCGGCGCAATTGCGTTGCTCTGGCCGCCCACAAGGGGGCCCATGTTCGAGGTCCCGCCACCCGATCCGTTTTTCGATGACCTTTCCCGTGCTCGGCTTCGTCGTGTACCTCGTCGGGCTGGCCTGGATGATCCGGATCTACCGCGCCGATCCCGAAGGCCATCGTTCGTGGTGGCGCTTCGATCGTTCCTGACGCGCCTGATGGCCGTAACCGATCGGTTTCGTTCATTTGACAGCTACGGCCATCGTATCCACGGGCTCGGGCCCCTCGAACGCACGAGTTAGTCGCCGACGGCTAATTGGACGGGGACACGCGCCTGAAACGCCTCGGAATGCTGCACAAGAGCGTCGTGGCTATCGTTTGATCGCCATCGCCACCGGGCTCCCCGCCTTGAAACTCGTTCGGGCCGCTCCTCGCGAGCGTCCGTCCGGTATCGTCCGCTGGTGACTGACGGCCCATCGACCTCCGCCCCTGCGACAGCCGGCGCGCCCATCGGGCGGACCCGACTCGGCAACCCGACGAACGGCAACGCCCCGCGGCCTCCCGGCGCCTGCCGGATCCTGATGATCGGCGACCTGATCGGCAAGCCCGGTCGGGTCGCGGTCGAGCAGATCCTCGGCGAGCTCCGCGACGAGCGCGGGATCGATTTCGTGACCGCCAACGGCGAGAACGTGGCCGGCGGGATGGGCCTGACCCCCTCGACCGCCGACGCGATGTTCGCCTCAGGCGTGGATGTGATCACGAGCGGCAACCACATCTGGGACAAGCGCGAGATCTATCCCTACCTCGACGCCAACGACCGCGTCTTGCGGCCCCTCAACTACGGCACGAACGGCGTACCCGGCCGTGGCTGGGCGATCCACCACGCCCTCGACGGGACTGAGATCGCCGTGATCAACCTCCAGGGCCGGACGTACATGCAGCAGATCGAGAACCCGTTCACCGACGCCGACGAGCTGCTCGACGAATCGTCGGAGCCGCTGCCGCCGGTCCGGATCGTCGACTTCCACTGCGAGCTGACGTCCGAGAAGAACGCCCTCGGGCTGCACCTCGACGGCCGGGTGAGCGCCGTCGTCGGGACCCACACCCATGTCGTGACCGGTGACGAGCGGATTCTGCCAGGCGGCACCGCCTACCAGACCGACCTCGGCATGACCGGGCCGGTCTGGAGCGTGATCGGGTTCGATCCGGCGACCGTCCTGCCGCGATTCATCAATGCCCTGCCAACGCGCTTCGCGGTGGGCGACGGCCCGGTCGTCTTCAACGCCTGCCAGATCGACATCGATCCGGCGACCGGCCGAGCCCTGGCCATCGAGCGTATCCAGCGCCTCGTGGATGTCTGAGCGGCCGCCGGCAAGGCACGGACGGCGACCGAAGGCGAGCGCCCACAGCGGGGTCTCGACGGTCGATCTCCACACCCACACGCTCCGCTCTGACGGCGTCCTCCAGCCCGTCGAGCTGGTCCGGGCCGCCGCCGCCGCCGGCGTGAAGACGCTCGCGATCACCGACCACGATTCGCTCGCCGCCTATCGCGAGCTGATCGTCGGCCGGGCGATGCCGGCCCCGATCGAGCTGATCCCGGGAGTCGAGATCAACGCCCTGGCCAAGGGGATCCCGCTCGCGGAGGGCGAGCTCCACATCCTCGGCTTCGGAATGGATCCGGCCAACGAGGCTTTCGAGGCGGCGCTCGCGAAGCAGCGCTCGGCCCGCAGAATCCGGTTCGAGCGGACCGTGACCCGGCTGCGCGAGGTCGGGATGCCGATCGCTGCCTACATCGGACACATCGACCTGACCCGCGACGACGCGCTCGGCCGCCCGACGATCGCGCGGGCTCTCATCGCCGCCGGTCATGCGACGAGCGTCGAGGATGCGTTCAACCGGCTGATCGGGTGGGGCGGTCCGGGCTATGTCGCGCGCGAGGGGATGGGCCCGCGCGAGGCGATCGACGCGATCCGGACGGCCAGCGGGGTTCCGGTGTTGGCTCACTTTTCGGAGGCACCCGACCAGGTGCCGCTCCTGCGCGAGCTGATCGCGATGGGCCTCGCCGGGCTCGAGGTCTACTACATCTCCTTCGCGCCCGAGACCGTGGTGGCCGTCGCGAGCGTCGCCGCGGCGCTCAAGCTCCTCACGACCGGCGGCTCGGACTATCACGGCGACACCTCGACCTACGCCGGGGCGCACGCCGCGCTCCATGTGCCGGATGCCGTCGGCGATCGCCTGCACGAGGCGTTGGCCGGTCGCTGAACGAGGCGCGGCCGGATACGATGCGCGGGCGATGACCCTGACCCGTCCGCCGAACCGCAGCCTGCCCGTGCTCGATCTCGTCGCGCCCGCGCTCGCGCCCGCCGTGCCGCTCGAGGCCGACGATCCGCGCGTAGTCGAATTCCGCCCGGACACGCCGACGCTTCCGACGTTCCACCTCTGGACGCTCGGCTGCCAGATGAACCGGAGCGACTCCGAGGAGATGGCCGGCCGGCTCCTCGCGGTTGGCTGCGCCGAGGCGGCGTCGATCGAGACGGCCGACCTCGTCGTCATCAACACCTGCGCGATCCGCGAGGCCGCGGAGCAGAAGGTGATCGGCCGCCAGGGCGTCCTGAAGCGGCTCAAGGAGGCGAACCCGGGGATGCGGGTTGTCCTGACCGGCTGTGCGGTCCGCGAGGCGGAGCGCGACGGGCTCCAGCGACGTTTCCCGGCGGTCGATCTCTTCCTTCGGCCCGATGAGGAGCCCGAGCTCGTCGACCGGCTGGGGCTTGTGTCGGCCCAGGGGCGAGTCGGGCTCACGACGGGCGCGACGACGATCGTCGGGCGTGCGACGGTCGGATCGGCCGATCACCTTCCGGGCAGCCGCGCCGCAGCCGTCGACGGTGGAGCGGTCGCCCGCGAGTCGCCGATCAGCGCTTGGCTGCCGATCGTCTATGGCTGCGACAAGACCTGCACCTACTGCATCGTCCCGTTCAGCCGCGGACCTGAGCGGAGCCGTCCGTTCGACGAGGTCGTCGCCGAGGCCCGGCTCCTCGCTGCCGCGGGCTATCGCGAGGTGACGCTCCTCGGCCAGAACGTCTACTCATACGGTCTCGACCTGGCCCCGGACCCGCGGTTCGCCGAGATCGACACCGAGCGTCGGGTCGGCCGCCGCCTCGACCTGCACGGACGCCCGGACCTCGCCGCACTGATCCGCGCGATCGACGCGATCCGGACGTCCGACGGCGTGCCCGCGATCCCGCGCCTCCGGTTCGTGACCTCGCACCCGTGGGACCTGAGCGATCGGCTGATCGAGGCAATGGCCGACTGCCCCTCGATCTGCGCCCATCTCCATCTGCCCGTCCAGTCCGGCGCCGACGACGTGCTGCGGCGGATGGGCCGCCAGTACACGATCGAGCACTACCTCGAGCGTCTCGCCCGGATCCGTGACACGGTCCCGGGGATCGCGATCTCGACCGACGTCATCGTCGGGTTCTGCGGCGAGACCGACGCCCAGTTCCGCTCGACGCTGCGGCTCCTTGAGACCGTCCGCTATGACCAGGTCTTCGCGGCGGCCTACTCGGAGCGGCCCGGCACCCCCGCCACGCACCTTGCCGACGACGTCCCGGCCGACGTCAAGCGGGCCCGCCTCAACGAGCTCCTCGCGCTCCAGGAGGCAATCGGCCTCGAGCGCAATCAGGCCTGGGTCGGTCGATCCGTGGAAGTCCTCGTTGACGGGGTCACATCGCGACGGGCACACGATCACGAAGACACCGATGTGGGCCGGAACGTCGAGCAGGTCGCCGGCCGCAGCCGAGAGCACAAGCTCGTCCATCTGGCCGGCGGCCCTGACCTGGTCGGACGGGTCGTGAGCGTCCGGGTCGAGCACGCGGGCCCGTACGCGCTGCGCGGCGTGATCGCGGACGCGTGACGCGCGCGGGGAGCGTGGGGAGCCCGCCGCTGCTCGTCATCGCCGGGGCAACCGCGACCGGCAAGACGGGGCTGGCGATCGACATCGCCGAGCGGCTAGAGGCACAGGGGATCGTCGCCGAGGTGATCTCCGCGGACTCGCGCCAGGTCTTCCGCGGGCTCGACATCGGGACCGCGAAGGCGTCGCTGGCGGACCGCCGAGGGATCGTGCATCACGGGCTGGACCTGGTCGAACCGGATGAGCCGTTCAGTGTCGCGGACTTTGCGGAGCATGCCCGCGCCGCGCTCGCTGCGATCGCTGCCCGCGGCGGCCTCGCGATCCTCGTGGGGGGAACGGGCCTCTACCTGCGGGCCGTCGCTCGCGGGATCGCCACGGACGCCCTCCCCGCCGATGCCGCGATACGAGCGCGTCTCGAGGCGGAGTTCCTCGCGGTCGGCCTCGATCCTCTGGTCGAACGACTTCGCAGGGACGCCCCGGACCGCGCCGCCGCGGTGGACCTCCGCAACCCGCGCCGCGTCGTCCGGGCCCTCGAGATCGCAGCGCTCGACGGCGGCGCCGGTCGCCTTCCCGAGCCGCTTGGCTACCCCGGCCCCGTGGCCTGGATCGGGCTCGCTGTCGAGCGCCCGACCCACCTCGCATGGATCGCCCATCGGGCACGGACCCAGTTCGATGCCGGCCTGATCGAGGAGGCGCACGCCCTGCGCGCGCGCTTCGATCCCGAACTCATGTCGTTCTCCGCGATCGGCTATCGCGAGGCCTGGGCGGCCCTGGACGGCCGGCTGACGCTCGAGCAGGCGATCGCCGAGGACGCCCGCCGCAACGCGGCCTTCGCCAAGCGCCAGCGGACCTGGTTCCGCGCGGAGCCGGAGATCGCCTGGCTCGACGCCACGAGCGGACGGCCGCTGGAAGTGGCAGTGGCTGCCGCATGGGGCCTCCTCCGAGGCTGAACGCGGCGACGCGTCAGGTCCCGCAACGGGCGGGTGGGTTCAGGCCGCGGCGGTGCCCGCCTGCGCGCTGCCGCTCGTCGCGGTTCGCGTGCCGAGCGAAAGGTCGGCGCGAGCCGGCACGATCGTCGTCTGGAAGAGGGCCAGCGCGAGGCGCGCCCGGGCAAGGTTCTGGTCGGGGGCGAACTCGAGGCCCAGGAACGTCCGACCGGCTTCGCCCGCCCGCTGCGAGCGGACCGTGGCCTCGATCGCCAGCTCCCGCCCGTCGAGCTGGACGACGAGCTTGTGGACGTCCATCTCGGACAGCCCCTCGACTGCGATCCGGGCGCCGGTCAGCGACAGGTCGAGGACGCGGCACGGCGCCCCGTCGAGGGATCCCGCGACGGTCGTCTCGAAACGGACGCTCGCCCGCCGCTCGCCGGCGTAGCGCAGGTTCCGCACCCGGCCGATCGCACTGATCAACAGGAACGTGTCGATGATGAGCCAGCCGAACGCGCCGTAGGCCGCCCACGGGACCTCGTACCTGGTGAAGGTCGAACCGAGGAGGGTGAGGGCGAACCAGGCCACGGCGAACACGCTGAGGACGGCAAGGACGCGGAGCAGGCGCGGCTCGCGCGCCGCCTTCCGGGCATCCCTGGTCCGGCCCTTGGGGGTGACCTTGAAGGCGATCTTGCGGCGTGTCACGAGGCTCAGCGTCGCGAGCAGGTTGGGGGTCATCCGGACGAGCTCGAACAGGATCGACAGGAATGGGCGGTGGCAGCCCCGGCTGAGGACCCGCAGGGCGAGCTGCTGGAGAACGAACGACAGCCCGAAGAAGAGGCCGAAGGTGAGGGCGTCCGCTCGGATCGGGACGGCGCCGGTCAGGATGACGACGATCGGCAGGAGCAGATAGCCGATGGACCGCCAGGCATCGAACCAGCCGAGGAGCGTGGCCGCGTACGACAGTCGCTGGGGTAGGCTCAGGCCGCTGACGACGAGGGGGTTCTCTGAGCGGAGGACCTGCATCGCGCCCGTCCCCCAACGGTGTCGCTGGAGCTGGTAGGTGGCCGCGTCGCTGGCCGCGAGTCCGCGGGCCAGGACCTCGTTGTGGTAGGTGGTCCGCCAGCCGCGGCGATGGAGCCGGATCGTCGTGTGGATGTCCTCGGTGATCGTGTCGGTCGCGACCCCGCCGACGTCGCGCAGCGCGGCGACCCGAAGGACCGCGCCGGTCCCGCACCAGAAGGCGCCGCCCCAGCGGTTCTTGCCAGGCTGGAGGACCCGATAGAAGAGAGCCTGCTCGTGGAAGCGATCGCCCTCGTTGCCCGGACCGGCCTGGTGCTCGAACGAGTCGGTGTTGTAGAACTCCTGTGGCGTCTGGACGAGGGCGATCGCCGGGTCGTCGAAGTAGCCGATCGTGTGGACCAGGAAATCCGGCGACGCGACATGATCGGCGTCGAGGACGGCGACGAAGTCGGCGTCGATGACACCGAGCGCATGGTTCAGGTTCCCGGCCTTGGCGTGGTGGTGCTCGGGCCGGGTCAGATAGCGCGCGCCGAGGTCGGCGGCGAGCTGCTCGACCTCCGGCCGGTCGCCATCGTCGAGGACCCACGTCTCGTGGTCCAGTTGGATCGCGACCGCCGCGGCGATCGTCGGGGTCAGAATCTCGAGCGATTCGTTGTAGGTCGGGATCAGGACGGCAATCCGGGCATCGGTCGCGAAGACCGGCCTCTCCGGCGGGCGGCGGTCGACGTCCCACAGGGAGAAGGTGAACAGGGCGAGCCCGGCGGCCGCATGGTACTCGAGGAGGATGAGCGGGACCGACACCCACCAGACGGCCAGGTCGACGGTCGCGACGGTCCGCCAGACGAGATACGCCGCGGTCACGACGAGGGCGGCGATCGCGATCGCCCGGATCGTCGCGCGACGAATGGCAGACTCGGGCGCGGGCAGGTCGCGACCCGGCAGCGCCGGGCGGAGCCAGCCGATCCGCGGCGCGGTCGTCAGTGGCGATCGCCGAACGGCGGGGGAGGGGATGGATTTCGTCATGGGACCGGAGCATGGACTCGCTGCGCCGCTTCCGACCATGAGACATCGGTCCCGCCCGGCCGGCCGATCGGCTGATCGACGGGTCGGCCGGACCAGCGACGCGAATCCGATCGCGGCCACCGGAGCACCGCACCCGGGCAGTGCCGCTCCGATCGTCAGTCGGACGCCGCCCCGGCGTCGAGGAAGGTCGAGACGAGGTCGGCGCAGCCGATTCGGCCCACCGGACCCGACCGACTATCCTTCCCCGATGCCCCGCTCGAGCGCGATCGATCTCAGCCCGACCATCGAGAAGGCGTTCCTGCTCGCGGTCGA
>JANMCU010000056.1:0-10435 GCA_031361415.1 Chloroflexota bacterium
CCGGCCGCCTTGACGTCGATCGACTCCGGCCGCTCGAGCTCGAACGCGGCGTGGAGCGCGCGCAGCGCCGTCTCGAGCGCCTCCTCGGCGATCATGCAGGTGATCCGCACCTCCGAGGTCGAGATCATTTCGATGTTCACCCCGGCGTCCGCCAGCGTGCCGAACATCCGAGCGGCGTAGCCCGGCGCGTTGTGCAGCCCGGCGCCGACGATGCTCACCTTGGCGACGGACGCGTCGGTCGTCATCTCCCGGGCGCCGAGGTCGCGGACGATCCCCTCGAGCGTCTTCTTCGCCTTGCCCAGCTCCGCCCGCGGGACGGTGAACGACAGGTCGGTCTCGCCGCCGTGGCCAACGTTCTGGACGATCATGTCGACGTTCACGCCGGCCTCGGCGAGCGGGTCGAACAGGTTCCGGGCGATGCCCGGCCGGTCCGGGACCGCGACGATCGTGACCTTGGCGACGTTCCGATCGTGGGCGAGGCCACGGACCTTGTTCCGCTGCTCCACGAGTGGGTCCTCCTTGATCAGCGTTCCGGGGGCGTCCTCGAATGAGCTGAGGACCTCGATGACGACGTCGTTGACCCAGCCCAGCTCGACCGCCCGGGTCTGCATAACCTGGGCGCCCTGATGGGCCAGCTCGAGCATCTCCTCGTAACCGATGATGCTCAGCTGACGGGCATCGGGCACGAGCCGTGGATCCGCGGTGTAGATGCCGCGGACGTCGGTGAAAATCTGGCATCTCGTCGCGCCGAGGCGCGCTGCGAGGGCCACGGCCGTCGTGTCGCTGCCGCCGCGGCCAAGGGTCGTGATGTCGGCAGCCGCCGCGTCGACGCCCTCGGCCCGACCCTGGAAGCCCGCGACGATCACCACCTTGCCGTCGTCGAGCTCCGCCCGGACGCGGGCCGGCTCGATCGACGCGATCCGGGCCCGACCGTGGCGGCCGTCGGTGGTGATCCCGGCCTGCGGGCCGGTCAGGCTGATCGCCCCGACGCCGAGGGCGTGGAGGGCCATCGAAACGAGGGTCGCGCTCTGGTGCTCGCCGGTCGCCAGGAGCATGTCCAGCTCGCGTTCGTCCGGCGTATCCGTGATTGCGGCGGCGAGGCCGAGAAGCTCGTCGGTCGTGTCGCCCATCGCGGACACGATCACGACGAGGGCGGCCCCGGCGGCACGCTCCCGCGCGATCCGCCGCGCGACGCGCCGGATCCGGTCCGCGTCGGCTAGGCTGGACCCCCCGAATTTCTGGACGACGAGCGGCGCGGCAGGCATCGAGGCATTCTACCGCCCGGGTCGCGGGCCTCCGGGTGACGGGACGGTTGCGACGTCGGCCGGGTCGGCGGGCCTGCGGCGTCCCGACCGACTCCGCGCTAGCCTAAGGCGCCTGACGCGTTGCAGGAGAACCACTCGCATGTGCTTCGATCTCGACTCCCGGCCGCCGATCCCGGAGATCGCCGGTGGCGCCCTCGACACGACCGAGCTCGTCCTCGAGAGCGCCGACGGAACCCGTTTCCGCGCGTTCCGCGCGCGGGCGACAACCCCGATCGGCGCCGGGGTCGTGATCCTGCCCGACGTCCGCGGGCTGCACCCGTTCTACGAGGAGCTCGCCCTGCGGTTCGCCGAGAACGGCGTGGACGCCCTGGCGATCGACTACTTCGGGCGAACGACCAGCCTCGACACCGTCCGGGACGAGGGGTTCGAGCACATGTCCCACGTCGAGCAGGTCACGTGGGCCGGGGTCGCGGAGGACATCCGGGTCGCGGCGCGCCATCTCCGGATGGACGACGAGGGCCGGGTCGACGCCCTGTTCACGATCGGCTTCTGCTTCGGCGGCCGGCTCTCGTACCTGGCCGCGACCCTCGGCCTCGATCTGGCCGGCTCGATCGGCTTCTACGGGATCCCGCTTGGGGCGGGTCGCGGCGGGACGCCGGCGCCCGTCGACCTGGCCGGCGAGATGACCAACCCGATCCTCGGAATCTGGGGCGGGGCCGACGGCGCGACCTCGGCGGAGGCCGTCGCCCAGTTCGACGACGCCCTCGACAAGGCCGGCGTCGAGCACCGCTTCATCACGTACGAGGGCGCCCCGCACAGCTTCTTCGACAAGAAGGCAGACGAGTTCGCCGACGCGAGCAAGCAGTCGTGGGACGAGACGGTCACATTCGTCCGCGGCCACACCCCGAGCCCGGTCGGCGGCTGAGATGGGGTTCCTGCGCCGGTTCCTCGGCGGCAGCCGGGCGCCCGATGGGGACGCCGGGGGCGATGCGGACGCCAGGGCCGACGGGGCGGGGACACCGGAGCCCTCCGATCCCGACGACGAGGAACGGGCGCACGAGCTCGAGCTGGCGCGGTTCGAGCAGGCTCGCTCGGACGACCTGATCCGGCGCCAGCAGCTCTACGCGGATCGATCGTGGACGCCGCCGGCCCAGGGCAGCGATCGACGAGCCGAAGATGGGGATGCGAACCGGGGCTGACCCTCGAGGGGCAGCGACCTCCCGAGAGCGCGGCCGGGTCAGCGCGATTCGCGACGCGCCCTCACAGCCAAGTCATCTGACGACTCAATACGGGCGGGAGCACGCTCGGCTGCGTCGCGATTGCGCGGAGCCAGGCTCGCTCCGCCGCGATTTGAGTCGTTCGGCGACTCAACGGCCTGTCGTGGGTCGAGTCATTCTGACCACCCATCGACTCAGATCCGATGCAGCCGCGCTTGGCCGGCCATCGGATCGGCGCGTCAGGTGCGCTTGACCAGGTGCGCGCCGATGTTCCGCGGTGACACGACCGCGATCCGGCCAGGCAGGTCGGTGTCGGCCGCGGCCGCGCCGAACGCGGCCTCGATCCGGGTGATCGTGCGGACCGAGTCGGAGAACGCGAGGATCGTCGAGCCCGCCCCCGACAGGCACGCCCCGATCGCCCCGGCCTTGCGGGCCGCCCCGATCAGCTGGGTGAGCTGCGGGTAGGCGACGGCGCGGTACTGCTCGTGGAGCCGGTCGACCGTGAGGACGCGGAGCAGGTCGTAGCGACCCATCGCCATCCCCGCGACGCCGATCGCGACCCGGCTCAGGTTGGCGACAGCGTCGGCCAGCGGCACGTTGGCGGGGAGCGCCGCCCGCATGTCGTCGGTCGACAGGCGGACATCGGGGATGAACAGCACCGCCCGCAGGTCACGCGGGGCGTCGAACCGCATCGACTCGATCCCGTCGTCGGTCAGGGCGCAGACGGTGAACCCGCCGAGCAGGGCGGCCGCTGCATTGTCGGGATGGCCCTCGATGGCGGTGGCCAGGCGGAGGAGGTCGGCCGAGGTCAGCGGCTCGCCGAGCAGGCTGTTGCCCGCCACGAGCCCGGCGACCGTCGCCGCGGCCGACGAGCCGAGGCCGCGCGCGAGCGGGATCTCGTTATGCATCTCGATCCGCCAGCCGACGCCGTCGGGGATCTCGCCGCGAACCTCGCGCAGGGCCGCCTCGATCCCGAGAACGCAGCGGTTCGTCCGATCGGCCGCCAGTTCGCCGGCGCCCTCCCCATCGACCGTCAGCTCGATCTCGCCGCGGCTCCAGCCACGGACCTCGACCTCGACGCGATTGAACAGCCCGAGAGCGACGCCGAGGCAGTCGTAGCCGGCGCCGAGATTGGCGCTCGTGGCCGGCACCTCGACCGTCACCCGCCGTCCGTCGAGCTCGGCCAGCCAGTTCGTCACCATCCGAGCGCCACCGACACGCCGCCGACGGTAGGCTCCGCCTCGATCACTGGCCGCTCGCTGACGAGTCCCTCGGCCGTCGTCGGGTCCTTGAGGCCGGTCCCGGTCAGGACGCACACGACCAGCGCATCGGCCGGGATCGCGCCGCTGCCCGCCAGGCGGGTCACGCCGGCGACGCTGGCCGCCGATGAAGGCTCGCAGAAGATCCCCTCGTCCGTCGCGAGCGCGCGATACGCGCCGAGAATCTCGTCATCGGTGACCGACTCGATCCGGCCGCCGCTCTCGTCCCGGGCCGTGATCGCCTTGTCCCACGACGCCGGGTTGCCGATCCGGATGGCGGTCGCGATCGTGTCCGGATCATCGATCGGATGACCGACCACGAGCGGCGCGGCGCCGGCGGCCTGAAAGCCGTACATCGCCGGCGTCGTCCCAACGAGCCCGGCTGCCGCGTACTCGCGGAAGCCCGCCCAGTAGGCACTGATGTTGCCGGCGTTGCCGACCGGGATCGCGAGGATATCGGGCGCCCGCCCGAGGTCGTCGCAGATCTCGAACGCGCCCGTCTTCTGGCCCTCGAGCCGGAACGGGTTGACCGAGTTGACGAGCGTGATCGGATGGTCGTCCTGCTCGGCCAGCGCCCGGACGACCCGCAACGCTGCATCGAAGTTGCCGTCGACCGCGACGACCCGGGCGCCGGCGACGATCGCCTGGAGGAGCTTGCCCATCGCGATCTTGCCGGCCGGGAGCACGACGACGACCTCGAGGCCGTGGGCCGCACCGTACGCGGCCGCCGAGGCCGACGTGTTGCCGGTCGAGGCGCAGATGATCGCCCGGGCGCCAGCCTCGACCGCCTTCGCGACGGCGACGACCATGCCCCGGTCCTTGAATGAGCCGGTCGGGTTCTGGCCCTCGATCTTGGCGTGCAGATTCGTCAACCCGAAACGGGCACCGAGCCGACGCAGGTGGACGAGCGGCGTCATCCCCTCGCCGAGGCTGACGACCGGCGTCGCGTCGGTCACGGGCAGGAAGCGCCGATAGCGATCGACGAGGGTCGGTCGGGCGATCCGCGCAGCCGTGCCCGCGCTCACGCGGCGCCCGCCGGTGGCAGCCCGGCCCAGGTGCTGCCGAGCTCGCGGGCGATCGCGATCAGGTCGCCGAGGACGGCGCTCGACGTGGCCGGTCCACCTGCCCCGGGCCCGCTGAACGCGACGGTGCCGACCGGCTCACCGTCGATCTCGATCCGGTTCAGGACGCCCGAGGTGCGGCCGAGCGCCGAGTCCGTCGGAACCGCGGTCGGAAGCACCGACGCGAGGATCGGCCCATCGCCGTCGCGGCGGGCCTCGGCCACGAGCTTGATCGTGCGCCCGATGGCCGCCGCGGCGGCAATGTCGGCCGCGCCGATTCCCGTGATCCCGGGTCGCGCCGGACCCGGCCCGTCGGTCGCAACGGTCACGACCGTCGCCGGGTCCAGCCACACGCCGAACGCGAGACGGGCGAGGATCACGAGCTTGTTGACCGCGTCGTGACCCTCGACATCGCCGCGCGGGTCGGCCTCGGCGTAGCCGGCGGCCTGGGCGGCAGCCAGCACGTCGGCGTACTCGCGGCCCTCATCGGCCATGGCGCTCAGGATGTAGTTCGTCGTGCCGTTGACGATGCCGCGCACGGCCGTCACCCGGTTCGCCGCGAGCTCGGTCGCGAGCGGGCCGAGAATCGGAACACCGCCCCCGACGGCCGCCTCGAACCGGAGCGCGGCGCCGGTTCGGCGGGCCGTCGCCTCGAGCTCCGGGCCGTGATGGGCGAGCACGTGCTTGTTGGCGGTGACGACCCCCTTCCCGGCGGCCAGCGCGGCCGCGATCAGGGTGTGAGCCGGTTCATCGCCGCCCATGAGCTCGACGATGACATCGGTGTCGTCGGCTGCGACGAGATGGGCCGGGGCATCCGTCAGGAGGTTCGTCGGCAGTCCGGCCGCCCTCGCTCGGCCGATGTCCCGGACCGCGACGCCGACGAGCTCCAGCGGGGCGCCGTCCGCGGCGATCAGCTCGGAGCCGCGTTCGATCAGGGCGCGCACCACCTCCCGTCCGACGGTGCCCGCACCGAGGACCGCCACGCGAAGCGGCGCACGGCTCATCGGCGATCGGCTCGTGACGGCAGAGTCATCGGCCCGAATGGTAGCGGAGCACCCTCGCGGCCAGCGGCCGCTCCATTCCATCACCGACGGCAGACCGTGGGAGTGAAGAGCGCGCCCGACGGCGTCCGGCGCCGTCTTAGGGTTCGACCGGCCGCGGGCTCGCGGGAGCCCGATCGGCCAGGGGTTCAGTTCGTCATCGACCCGGCAGGGAGCGGGTCGTACGCAGATTCGGGGTCTTGCCCGCCGACCTCATCCCAGATCCGGACGTGGCGGCTCTCCTTGATGTAGAGCCCTCCCACGATCACGGTGATGAGCGCGACGGTGATCGGGTAGATCAGCCCGGCGTAGATGTTGCCTGTCGCCGTCAGCAGGGCGGCCGAGATCAGGGGCAGAAAGCCACCGAACCAGCCGTTGCCGATGTGGTACGGAATGGACAGCGACGTATACCGGACCTTCGCCGGAAAGTATTCGACGAGGAACGCCGCGATCGGACCGTAGACCATCGTCACGAAGATGACCTGGATCCAGACCAGGGCGATCAGCGGCAGCACCTCCGGCTGGGCGACCGTCGCGCTGCCGTTCGTCGCGTACTTTCCGAGGACGGCGTCGAACGTGCCCTGAGGATGGGCGAACTGGGTCATCAGGCTGTAGATCGGGAAGTAGGTGATCGCAGCGATCAGGCAACCGCCGAGGATCACGGGCTTTCGTCCGATCCGGTCGGACAGCCGGCCGAACACGACGAAGAACGGCGCTGCAAGCACGAGGGCCGTGCCGACGATGAGGTAGGCGTCGGTGAATTTGACGCCCATGATCGTGCCCAGGAAGAACAGCGACTGGAACTGGCCCTGGTACCAGACGACGGCCTGGCCCGCAGTCGCACCGAGCAGCGCGAGCACGATCAGGCGGCGATTGGCGGCATTGCCGAAGCTGTCGCGCCATGGCGATGTCGACGATCGACCGGCCGACTTCAGGCGACTGAACAGCGGCGTCTCCTGGAGGCGCAGCCGGATGATCAGGGCGACGGCGACGAGGAGGATCGACAGAACAAACGGGATCCGCCAGCCGAAGCTCGTGAAGTCGTCGGCCGACATCGACGTCCGGGTGATCCCGATGACGAGGAGGGCGAGCAGCAGGCCGAGCGTCGCGGTCGTCTGGATCCAGCTGGTGTTCTGACCGCGCTTCGCGTCGGGACTGTGCTCGGCGACATAGATCGCGGCCCCGCCGTATTCACCGCCGAGGGCGAGGCCCTGGGCGAGGCGCAGGGTCACGAGGATGATCGGGGCCAAGATCCCGATCTGGGAGTACGTCGGCAGGATGCCGACCAGGGCGGTTGCGAGACCCATGATCGAGATCGTCAGGAGAAACGTGAACTTGCGGCCGGTCAGGTCGCCGATCCGGCCGAAGAACGCCGCCCCGAAGGGCCGGACGGCGAACCCTGCCCCGAACGTCGCGAGCGACGCCAGGAGAGCAGCCGTGTCGTTGCCTTTCGGAAAGAACTGCGTGGAGAAGAACGCGGCGAGCACGCCGTAGAGGTAGAAGTCGTACCACTCGATGATCGTGCCGGCCGCCGACGCGGTGATCACGAACGGCAGTCGATAGGGGCGCGCGGTCGCTGGCATCGTGGCCAAGGTGGGCTCCTTCACACGGGGATGCGCGTGTCGACAGGTGGCAGGCTGACGGGCACGAGAGCGGACCTGGTGCGCGAACAAACGTGTTGGGCGGTCGCGGTCCTCCAATCTCCCTCGGGCAGAGCGACGTCGCAGTCGCTCCCGGAAGGTGGCGGTGCCCGCACGCTACGCCGACGTCGGCGGGTCGTCAACGCTCGCGATCCGATCCAGGCGATGAGCAGATCGGTGATCGGCTCGGGCCGCAGCTCGGCGGCGGCAGGCCGTCGGCGACGATCGGTGGGCTACACTCGCGGCCCATGACGACCGACCTCGCACCGGGCCCCGGGCGCGTCCCGCTCGCCGCCAACCCGACCCGGCCGCGGATCTTCTCCGGCATCCAGCCGTCGGGCGTCGTCCATCTCGGCAACGACCTCGGGGCGATCCGCAATTACGTCGCGCTGGCCGAGCAGTACGAGGCGATCTACTGCATCGTCGACTACCACGCCCTGACCAGCACCCACGACGCCGCGGTGCTCCGCCAGCGGACCCGCGAGATGGCCGCCGGCCTGCTTGCGCTGGGGCTCGATCCGGAGCGCTGCACGCTCTTCGTCCAGAGCCACCGCCCCGAGCATGCGGAGCTGATGTGGCTCTTCTGCACAGTCACTCCGGTGAGCTGGGTCGAGCGGACGCCGACGTACAAGGAGAAGAAGGCCTCGCAGCCCGACGACGTCAACCACGGCCTCCTGACCTACCCGATCCTGCAGGCCGCTGACATCGCCATCTACAAGGCGACGCGAATCCCCGTCGGCAAGGACCAGGCCGCCCACCTCGAGCTGAGCCGCGAGATCGTGCGCGCCTTCAACCACCGCTACGGCGACACGTTCCCCGAGGCGGAGGCGGTCTTCACGGAGGCGCCGGTCGTGCTCGGGACCGACGGCGTCCGGAAGATGAGCAAGTCCGTCGGCAACACGATCGACATCCTCGGCGAGCCGGAGCTCATCCGGAAGCAGGTGATGTCGATGGTCACCGACACCCAGCGGATCAAGCGGACCGACCCGGGCCGGCCTGAGGTCTGCAATGTCTGCCAGCTCCAGCGCTTCTTCGGCGACGACTATGAGGAGCTGTGGGACGGCGAGCGCACGGCCCGGACCGGCTGCGTCGACATGAAGAAGGTCCTCGCCGAGCGGATCGCCCGCCATTACGCACCGGCCCGGGAGCGCTACGCCGAGCTGATGGCCCACCCGGCCGAGGTCGACGGCATCCTCGAGGCCGGGGCGGACCGCGTCGCCCCGGTCGCGGCCGCGACGATGGCCGAGGTCAAGGAGAAGATGGGCCTTCGGTAAGCGACAGCGAACACCGGCCGTCTACCATGGACCGCAGGGTGGTGGATGACGATGGTCGAGGGATGGTGCGCGTGACCGACCGACAAAGGCGCTGGCTGACCGCGGTCCTCGTCCTCGGCGCGTTCGTCCTCGGGATGGTCGCGATCGAGCTCGTCGCGAGCGTGTTCTACGCGTTCGGCGACGTCATCCTGGTCTTCTTCCTCGCCTGGCTCCTCGCATTCATCCTGAGCCCGGTCGTCGGCGGCCTGACCCGGCTCGTCCCGATCCTGCCGCGGATCGGCGCCGTCGTGCTGGTCTACGCCACGATGGTCGGCGCGATCGTCCTCGTGGTCATCCTCGTCGCCGGTGCGCTGGCCCAGTCGATCGCGGCGTTCATCGCCAGCGTCCCGACGCTCCGCGGTGATCTGCCGCAGCTCCTCGCACCGTGGCAGAGCCGGCTGAACGGGATCGGGCTCGACCGGGTCGACGTCGTCGCCCAGGCGCAGAGCTTCCTCGACAACATCGCCACGTATGCCGCCCAGCTGGCGGGCCCGGTCCAGCAGCTCGCGGTCGCGAGCCTGGGCGCGCTCGGCAACCTCCTGATCGTTCTGATCCTGTCGCTCTACATGGTCGTCGACCGCGACGCGATCCTGTCGTTCTTCTTCCGGATCGTGCCGCCGAGCATGAAGGAGGAGTCGCGCCTGCTCGAGACGAGCGTCGCCCGCTCGTTCGGGGGTTTTCTCCGTGGTCAGGCGATCCTCGGCGTCGTGTACGCGGCGGTCGCTGCGGTCACGAGCGCGATTCTCGGGTTGCCGTACCTCGCGGTCACCTCGGCCGCTGCCGGCGTCCTGATGGCGATCCCGTTCTTTGGACCGTTCGTTGCCTGGGCGCCGCCGGTGATCGTCGCCGTACTCGCCGTTCCCGGCGCGACGCTGCCGACGCTGATCCTGATGGGCGTCGGATGGATGCTCGTCATGAATATCCTCCAGCCGCGGCTGATGCAGGAGGCGGTCGGGATCCACCCGATCGTCGTCCTCGGCTCGGTCCTGATCGGCAGCAAGATCGCCGGCGTGAGCGGCGCGATCTTCGGGATCCCGATCGCGGCGGTCATGTCGGCATTCTTCTTCCACTTCCTGATTCTCAATCGCGGGCCGTCGCCGGTCGCGACCCGGGCCGCGCGCCGCGTGGAAGAGCGCGAGGGCCGGCCGATCCGCGTCCCGTCTGAGCCGGTGCCCGGCGTCGATCCCGACGTGACCGGCGTCAACGGCTCGCCCGAGACGACCGTCTGACCCGATGAGCAGCGACCCTCCGAAGCCAGCGGCCCGGACGCCCCGGCCGACACCTGCCGACGAGGGCCCGGGCGACAAGCCGGACATGACCCGGGAACGCGCCCGGACGGAGCGGCGCGACCTCGACAAGGAGCGCGGCGAGCCGGTCGCCGGCGGCGCGGCGCGCGGCGGACCACGTGCTCTCCACCCGCTTGCCAGGCCGCTCCACGACTGGTCGACCCGACCGAAGATCCTGATCACCAACGACGACGGGGTCGAGTCGCGCGGCCTGCTCGCCCTCAAGCAGGCCCTCGAGACGATCGGCGACACGACCGTCGTGGCCCCGGACACCAACCAGAGCGCGGTCGGCCACCAGAAGACGCTGATGCGGCCGCTCCGCGTCCGGGAACGGACGCTCGCCGACGGCTCGAT
>JANMCU010000063.1:0-2184 GCA_031361415.1 Chloroflexota bacterium
AAGCGTCCGCGCGTGACGCTCACGCCAACGCTGGCACTGAAGGATGGGCAACCGTTCCTGTCGTTCGCCGTGCAGGGCGGCGACTCGCAGGACCAGAATCTTCTCCAGTTCTTCCTCAACGTCGTCGAGTTCGGGATGACGGTGCAGCAGGCCGTCGAGGCGCCGAACCTCAACAGCTACCAGATGCGTTCCTCGTTCGGTGCACACGAGTCGCGGCCGGGGCGCATGCTCGTCGCCACCTCGCTTCCCGACGCCACGCGCGACGCCCTGCGGCGGATGGGGTACACGCTGCAGCTGGAGGAGCGCACGTCAGGTCCGATCAACGCGATCTGGTTCGACCGCGCCCACCACACGATGTGGGGTGGATCGAGCAATCACGGCGAGGACTACGGCATCGCGTGGTGAGCAACCCGACCACGCGCGGGCCGTTTCAGGACTGAGGGCTATCCTCCCAGTTCGGACTGCGGCGGGAAGCCGTGCTGTTTTCGTCCGACGTCCGCCTCGTGCTTCGCGCTCGTCTTGTAGAGCTCGAACCGTCCGTCCACGGCGAACGGGGCGTACTTCGCGCGCTGCTGCGCCAGCTCGAGAGGACCCATGGGACGGAAGCCACGGGCCACGCCGAGGTTCTGTCGCAGCACCTTGACGGAGTCGATGCCGGTCACGGTCACCGCCACCGGCAAGCTCATGGCGTAGCGTAGCGCCTCCGCAGCGGGCACCACGCGCTGCTTCACGGCGTCGCCCTCGCCGCCCAGCGATTTCATGCCGATGACCGCAATGCCCTGCCGCGTCGCTTCCGGGACCACCTGCTGCTCGAAGCTGCGGAACGACGCGTCGAAACAGTTGAGCGGCATCTGGCAGCTGTCGAACGGGTAGCCGTACGACAGCATCTGCAGGTGAAGCGATGGATCCTTGTGCCCCGTGAAGCCGACGAAGCGCACGAGCCCCTTCCGCTTCGCGCGGTCGAGCGCCTCGATCACGCCGCCCTTCATGAAGTGCCGCTCTGGATCCCCCGCATACGCCACCTCGTGCACCTGCCACAGATCCAGGTGGTCGGTCTTCAGGCGCCGCAGTGAATCCTCGAGCTGGCGCATGGCGACCTTCGCGTCGCGCCCGTGCGTGCACACCTTGGTCATGAGGAAGACGCGTTGCCGCCATCCATTGGCCAATGCCTTCCCCATCCGCATCTCGCTCACGCCGTCGTGATACTCCCACGCGTTGTCCATGAAGGTGATGCCCGCGTCGATCGCCTGGTGCACCAGCGAGGTGGCGACGCGTTCGCTTCCGACGAGCCCGAGATGGTAGCCCCCCAAGCCGAGCGCCGACACCATCTCGCCGGTGCTGCCGAATGGCCGGCGGGGGAGCTCGAACGGTCCGCTGCGCAGCGACGTGCGCGACGAGGTGTGGGGGACGGCGGTGGAACGCTTGGTCTTGGTGGGCACGGGTTCCTCTACGGGATGCGCGGGTGATCATGCGCGGTGCAGAAAGCGAACCGACGCCGCTGTCGCGGCCGGGAGGTGCGGGATACCTTTCCCTCATTCGCGACCCGAACGGAGACCTCGATGCACGACTCGCATGATCCGCCCGTCGTTGGCCGGCACGTCCCCTTCCGGCAGGAAGGCTGGGGAATCGCACTCTTCGTCTGCGCGCTTGCCGTTGGCAGCGCTTTCACTGCGTTCTACGTGCACCGGACGACGTACAAACATCCGACCGACGTGCGGGCGCATGCGGTGGGCGACCGGACATCACAGTAGAGCGGTGACCATAATCACATAGGTGATGTTGTCCAAAAGTTTTTACAATGCCACCTAAATGATTGGTGGCATTTGTTTTATGTTGGAGCAAAACGTACTCGACAGTACGATTTCGGTACGAATCTGGCGGGGTCGTCGCAGTCTGTTCGATCACCCAACCGGAGGATGAAATGTCGACGACCATCAGGATGACGTCCGCGTGCGCGCTGGCGATGCTGTCGCTGAGCGCGTGCGCAACGCGCGGCGCACTGCAGCGCGGCCTGGACGAGGAGCGGTACGCGCGCGTCGCCGCCGACAGCGCACAGCAGGTGCAGCTCGCGGCGCAACGTGTGGAGCTGGCCGCGCTGCGGACCGATCTCACCGGACTGCGCACGGAGTTCGGCGCGAAGATCTCGGAAGTGGCGGAGGGGCTGAAGTTCGCTCTGCCCGTGCA
>JANMCU010000067.1:0-10291 GCA_031361415.1 Chloroflexota bacterium
CCACGCCGGCCACGCGGCCGACCCTCCAGGGCGCCTTCACGGCGCTCGTCACCCCGTTCACGGCCGACGGCGCCGTTGACGAGGATGCCCTCCGTCGTCTTGTCCGCTGGCAGGTCCTTGCCGGCATCGACGGCCTCGTTCCGGTCGGCACGACCGGCGAATCGCCGACCCTCAGCCCGGTCGAGCGCGACCGGGTCATCGCGATCACCGTCGAGACGGTGGCCGAACGCGCGTCGCGCGGTCGGGTGCCGGTCATCGCCGGGACAGGCACGAACGACACCGCCGCGACGATCGCGGCCACACGCCGCGCCGCCGAGCTCGGCGCCGACGCCGCCCTCGTCGTCGCCCCCTATTACAACCGGCCCGACGGTCGGATGCTCGAGGCCCACTTCCGGGCGATCGCCGACGCGGGCGACCTGCCGATCGTCGTCTACAACGTGCCGTCGCGAACCGGCACGAATGTCCCGGCCGACGTGTTCCTGCGCCTGGCCGAGCACCCGCGCGTCATCGCGATCAAGGAAGCCAGCGGTAACCTCGAGCAGATCGCCCGGATCTGCCGCGATCGGCCGCGCGACGTCGCGGTCCTCGCGGGTGATGACGCATGGACCCTCCCGATGCTCGCGCTGGGCGGCGACGGCGTCGTCTCGGTCGCCGGCAACGAGATCCCGGGCGAGCTCGTCGCCCTGTGCGATGCGGCCCGGGCCGGCGACTGGGACGCGGCCCGGCGCATCCACGAGCGCTGGCTTCCGCTGTTCCTCGGCAACTTCGCCGGCGGACCGAACCCGGTCCCGGTGAAGGCCGCCCTGGCCCTCATGGGCCTGCTCGACGACGACGCGGTCCGGCTGCCACTGCTGCCCCTGGCCGACGACGCGCGGGCAGCGTTGGGTGCGACGCTCCGGACCCTGGGCCTCGTCGAGGCCGCCGGCGGCCGGATGCGGAGCCTCGTCGAGGTGCCCGCATGAGAGGCCTCGTCGCAGATCGCCGCCCTCCGGCTGCAGACTCGGTCCGCCATGGCGTCGCCGTCACGGAGCTCTCGACGGCGGAGCTCCTCGCGGCCCTCGCCGCGGGCGAGCTGCGGGCGGCCGAGCCCGATCCGTCGGCGCCGGACGGCTGGCGCGTCCGGCCAGACGTGAAGGCCGCGATCCTGGCCTGCTTCGCGGACCGGACGATGACGTCGTGGGCGGTCGGGCCGTTCGCGTTCCACGATCGGGCGAATCTGCCGCCGGTCGATCCCGGCAGCGACCGCCGGATCGTGCCCGGCGGGACGGCGATCCGGGCGGGTGCGCACCTCGCGCCCGGCGTGATCGTGATGCCGCCGTCATACGTGAATGTCGGGGCGTGGGTCGGACCTGGCACGATGGTCGATTCGCACGTCCTCGTCGGATCGTGTGCCCAGGTGGGCTCCAGGGTCCACCTCGCGGCTGGGGTCACGATCGGCGGCGTGCTCGAGCCGGCCGGGGCGCGGCCGGTGATCGTCGAGGACGATGCGTTCGTCGGCGCCGGCAGCCGCCTCCTCGAGGGCGTGCTCGTGAGCGAGGGCACGGTGATCGGCGCCGGCGTCGTCCTGACCGGGACCTCCCGGCTGTATGACCTCGTCGAGGAGCGCGAGCTGACGGGCACGACCGATCGACCGCTGGTCGTTCCGGCCGGGGCCGTGGTCGTGCCGGGTAGCCGCCCGGCGCCAGGTGCGTGGGCTGCGGGGCGTGGCCTGACGATCGCGACGGCCCTGATCGTGAAGCGGCGCGATCCGGGGACCGACGCGCGGCTGGCGCTGGAGGTGGCGCTGCGCTGACGGTCGGGGCGGCTGGTCGGCCAGACGGGTTCGCGAGCCAGGCGTTCCCGAAAACCCGCCGCCGGTCCACGGTGAGTCGTTTGACGACTCGATTTCCGCAACAGCACGCTCGACTCAGCCCGATTCGCGACCGAGCCCATCGTGCTCATCAGCGAATCGAGTCGCCTCGTGACTCAATCGCGGTTGCGGCGTAGTCGGGCCGCGACGGTCCGCTCTGGTGCGGTCGCGAGTGGTCGTCTGCGGTCCGGGCCCCTCCGGACCACTGCGTAGCGGTGGTGAGCAGGCGCTGGTACCCGTGCCCGGTGCGACCCGGACCATCGCGCGACGGTTGGCAACGCGCGGGCCGTCTAGGGTCGAGAGACGCCGGGCTCCCCAGCCGGCGGAACGCATGGGATCGAACCGCTGATGACCTTTCCGACCGCCGCCTCCCGATCAGTGCGCGACCTTCGCGCCCACCTTGTCGCCGACCCCCGGCGCTTCGCGATGATGACCGCGATCGCCTTCGTCCTGACGTCGGTCGGTCTGCTCGCCGCGCCGCGGACGACGTTCGCGTGGGACGTGAACAGCTTCAGCTCCACCTCGGAGTCGCAGCTCGTGAGCCTGACCAATCAGGCTCGCGCCGCGGCGGGTCTCAAGGCCCTCAAGGTCGACTCGAAGCTGACGGCGATCGCGCGCTGGCGGAGCAAGGACATGATCGTCCGGGACTACTTCAGCCACACGATCCTCGGGACCAGCTACAACATCTTCCACGTCCTCGATCAGAAGGGTTACTGCTACTCCGTCGCCGGCGAGAACATCGGCTGGAACAACTACCCCGACGACGTCGCGACGAATACCGTCGAGCGCCAGTTCATGGACTCGCCGGGCCATCGCGCGAACATCCTCGGCAAGGCCTGGAACGCGGTCGGGATCGGCGCGTACAAGGGCCCGACCGGCAAGAAGATGTGGACCGTGATCTTTGCCGACCGGTGCGCCACGACGACGACCTCGACCCCGGCCCCGAAGCCGACGCCCAGGCCGACCCCTCGGCCGACGCCTCGACCGACCGCCCAGCCGACCACGAAGCCGCGTCCGGCCGCGACCCCGAGGCCCACCCCGAATCCGACCGCCACGCCCGTCCCGACCGCCGAGCCCACCCCGAACTCCACGCCGATCGCGACGCCGCCCATCACCGCCGACCCGCAGGCGACCGACGGCATCGGTCTCGGCCTCGGGCCGGGCGGACAGAACAACGGCTCGGGTAGTGGCGACGTCACCGGCAACGGTGGCGCGAGCGGCAACGGACCGCCTCCGGGCGAGGTCCGGGCCGCCGACCCCGCGACGAGCGAGGGCAGCCTGCGAGTGGTCGATCCGTCCAGCCCTCCGGGCCTGTTCGAGGCTGTCGTCGGCGGCGTGACCGGGTTCTTCTTCGGCGGCTGATCCCGGGCGACGCCTGAATCGTCGGCACCGGACGAGGTCCCGTCGTCGCGGGCTACACTCCCGGCGATGGCCGCAATCCTCGAGGCGCACGATCTCGCAAAGCGCTACCGCCTCGGCGCCACCACCGTCGATGCCCTGCGCGGGGTTTCGCTGACGGTCGACGAGGGTGAGTTCGTCGCCCTGATGGGCCCGTCGGGCTCGGGCAAGTCGACCCTCCTCCAGCTCCTCGGCGGGCTCGACCGCCCGACGACGGGCGAGGTGATCCTCCAGGGCGAGACGATCAGCCAGATGTCCGACGACGCCGCGACGAAGCTCCGCCGCGACCGGACCGGGTTCGTGTTCCAGTCGTTCAACCTGATCCCGCTCCTGGACGTCACCGAGAACGTCGCCTTGCCGTTCACGATCGCCGGCGCCGACACCGGAAAGGGCGAGATCGCCGACCGGATCCGCGACGCGATCGCCCTCGTCGAGCTCGCCGGCAAGGAGCGCCACAAGCCCGACCAGCTGTCGGCCGGCGAGCAGCAGCGCGTTGCGATCGCCCGGGCCCTCGTGACCCGGCCGGCCCTCCTGTTCGCGGACGAGCCGACCGGCAACCTCGACTACACGACCGGCACGGAGATCCTCGAGGCCCTCTGGCGATCGTGCGTCGAGCGCCACCAGACGATCGTGCTCGTGACTCATGTTTCAAAGGCGGCCGCCTACGCCGACCGGGTCCTCGTCATCAGCGACGGACGGATCCGCGACGAGATCGTCCTCGGCCGGCGGACCGAGCACGACACCGGCCCGCTCGTGAGCCGCCTCGCCGAGCTCGGTCTCTGATCGACATGGCGGAGCGGCGGAGCGGCGGTTGAACTCGCTCGCGTTCCGGAGCCTCGCCGCCCGCCGCGGCCGGACAGCCCTGTCGGTCATCGGCATCGCGCTCGGGATCGCGGTTCTCTACGCGTCGCTCGCGACCGACGCGGGGATCGCGGCGTCGATCGACCGAACCGTGCGCGACCTCGTCGGCAGGGCCGACCTGCGGGTGGAGGCATTCGGACCGACCGGCCTCGGGCCGGACAGCCTGGCCGCCATCCAGCAGGCACCCGGCGTGACGGTCGCGGCGCCCGCCCTCGAGCGCCGAACCTACCTCGTCCCCGCGATCGACGACCCGAATGCCGCGCCGCCGCCCGTGACCGTCCTCGGGATCGACCCCGGGCCCGAGGCGTCGGTCCATGACCTCGCCCTCGCATCCGGCGCCCCGCTCCACGCCGCGGACACGAACGATGCCCTGATCAGCCAGACCCTGGCGACGGCCAACGGGACCGCGGTCGGCGGCACGATCACGTTCCAGGGAGCCGACGGCGCGCCGATCGACCTGACCGTCGTCGGGATCATGACCGGCGACGGGCCGATCGTCGGCTCGGCTGGGCGGACCGTCGTGATACCGCTCGCGACGATGCACCGACTGTTCGCCGACCCGACCGTCAGCCGCGTCGACATCGTCGCCGGCGAGGGTGCGACACCGGCCGAGGTCGCGACCGCGATCGGGATCGCCCTGACCAGTCAGCCGTATGTACTCTCGTCGCCGGCCGACGTCGCGGCGTCGCTGCGCGGCTCGACGGCCGACTTCCGCTCGACGACCGCGCTGATCGCGGCGATCGCGCTCTTCGTCGGCGCGTTCCTGATCTTCAACACGCTGTCGATGACAGTGACCGAGCGGGTCCGTGAGCTCGGCCTGCTCCGGGCGGCCGGCGCCACTCGCCGCCAGCTCGTGTCGTTCGTCGCGGTCCAGGCGGTCGTCCTCGGGATCCTGGGCGCGCTGCTCGGGCTCGTCGCCGGGTTCGTCCTCGCCGAGCTGATGGCCGCCGACCTGCGCTCGATCGCGTCGATCCCGTTCCAGCGCGTCGACCCGAGCCTCGGCTCGATCGCGGCCGTCGTCGCGATCGGGCTCGGGGTGACGATCGCGGCCGCCATCGAGCCGGCCCGGCGAGCGGGCTCGATCCCGCCCGTCGAGGCCCTGCGTGAGCGACTCGACCCCGCGACCGCGCGCCGAGCCAGGCTCGGCTGGCTCATCGGTGTCTTCGTCGCGGTCGGGGTCGCCGGCCTCCTCGTCTGGCCACGCGACGCCGGGTTGGCCAGCCTCGCGCGGTCCGGCCTCGTCTATCTCATCCTGTTCGCGGCGGTGCTCAGCGCGCCGTTCGTGGTCGGGGTCCTCGGCCGACTGGCCGGTCTCCCGTTCCGCGGCGTGCTTCGGGTCGAAGAGCGCCTGGCACGCGCGGCGATCGTTCGCGACCGGTCGCGGACGACCCTGACCGTCGGTGCCCTGGCGATCGGCCTGGCGATGGTCGTGGCCGTCGGTGGCGTGGCCCACCAGTCGCGACTCGCGGCGGCCGCGTGGCTCGACGAGGTCATCCCGGGCGACGAGCTCGTCACCTCGATCCGGCCGATCGCGCTCGACGAGAGCGTGATCAGCGACCTTGCCGCGGTCGACGGCGTCGAGCGGGTCAGCCCATTCGCGGTGTTCGAGGTCGCCCGCAGCGGGGTCCGGCTGGACGCCGCGGCCGTCGTCGGCGGCGACCTCCTCGCCGACGGCCGGCTCCGGTTCATCGACGGCGACCGAACGGCCGCCCTGAACGGCCTCGACGGTGGCGGGGTCGCCGTGCTGCCCCGGAGCATCGCCGTGCGGACGGGGTTGACGGTCGGCTCGACCCTGACCCTCGCGGTCGGCGAGGGCAAGGTCGTCGATCTGCGGGTCGCCGGGATCGCCGAGCGGACCCTGCCGGGCAGCGTTGGCGAGGCGATTCTGGTCGGTTGGCCCGATGCGACCGCGGTCTTCGGTGTCCAGGGCGCGGACGTGCTTGCGGTCCGCTTCAAGCCGGGCCAGATCGTCACGGCACGGCCGAAGCTCGAGGCAGCGGCCCGCCAGGCCGCCCTCGAGCCGAACCCGCTCGAGACCGTCGCCGGCGCAGTCGACACGGCGCTCAGCCAGGTCTTCGGGCTGTTCGACGCGCTCGCGCTCATCGCCGTCGTCGTGGCCGCCCTCGGAATCGTCAACACGCTGACCGTGAGCGTCCTCGAGCGGGTCCGGGAGCTCGGCGTGCTGCGTGCTGCCGGGATGACCCGCGGCCAGGTCCGCCGAACCGTCGTGGTGGAGGCCGGGATCCTCGGGATCGTCGGCTCGGTCCTCGGCATCGCGACCGGTCTGGTGGCCGGCGCGGTCCTCGTCCTGTTCGCGGGCGGTGGGCCGCTGATCCTCGAGCTGCCGTGGGCCTCGATCGGCGTCGCGGTCCTGGTGGGCATCGGGATCTCGATGGCCGCCGCGTGGTATCCGGCCAGGCTCGCGAGCCGGCTCGCCATCGTCGCCGCAGTCCAACACGAATGAGCCTGGGCGGGCCGAGGGCGATGGTAGACTCGCCCCGGCGGACGCGATCGGGCCAGGCGGCTCGACGGGCAGCGACCCGCCGAGCGGAGGACGCCGTCACCCGATGATCAGCGCCAGCGCCCGGCTCAGCCGGCTCCCGGTCGAGGAACGCGGCCTGACGATCGGCGACTTCCTCGTCCCGATCCGCGTCGGCGAGCGGATGGGCAGCCGCCTCCGACACATTGCCCTGATCGCGATCGGGGCCATCCTGATCTTCGCGACGGCCAAGGTCTCGATCCCGGTCCCGGGCTCGCCCGTCCCGATCACCGGCCAGACCTTCGGCGTCCTCCTCGTCGGCGGCGCGCTCGGGTTCCGGCGCGGGCTCGCGAGCATCGGGCTGTATGTCCTGATCGGGCTCGTCGGGCTGCCGTTCTTCGCCGAGGGCAAGGGCGGGGTGCAGGTGGTCGCCGGCGCGACCGGCGGCTATATCGTCGGCTTTCTGGTCGCGGGCTCCATCGTCGGCCGTCTGGCCGAGCTCGGCTGGGATCGGCGAATCGTTGGCGCGCTGGGTGCGATGGTGATCGGCAACGTGGTGATCTACCTGGTCGGCGTGCCCTGGCTGATGGTCGTCGCCCACATGGACCTCGCGGCTGGGATCAAGAACGGGCTGACGCCGTTCATCCTCGGCGACGCGATCAAGCTGATCCTCGCCGCGATCACGTTCCCGGTCGCCTGGTGGGTGGTCGGCCGGCGGGCCGGCGAGGGCTGATCGCTGCTCCCCGCTGTGCGTGGGGCGTGCAACTCGACCGACTGAACCCCTGAGGCCGCTCCGATCGTGCGTGGGGCGTGCAACTCGACCGGCGAGACGCCCCAGGCCGCCCCGGTTGTGCGTGGGGTGTGCAACTCGACCGATCGGCGTCGGTCCGGCGGTCCGGTTGTCCCTCGGGCGTGCAGTTCGACCGGCGAGACGCCCCAGGCCGGTCCGGTTGCACCTGGGGCGCACAACCCGACCGCGATCGTGCCCGAGGTCGGTCCGGTTGCACCTCTGGCGCACACCACCGGCGGCACCGGCGGCACCGCCGGCAACGGGCGGGACGACGGCGGCCGACGAGGGCCGACGACGCGCGACACCCGAAAAACCCGGCACCCGGCGGCTCGCGGGCGCCTCAATCGGGCAAAGACAGGGCTCGGAAAAGCTCGCGGTAGGACCGGCGCAAGAGGCGAGCCACCTCGGGCCAATACGCGAGTCCGCGTGCTCGCGGGTCCTCTGGCTCCTCGGTCGCGCCACGGTCGCGAACCTCGGCCGCTTCGCCGCGGAGGCGCCCCGTCTCGGCCACTCGCGCCTCGGGGAGCGCGTAGATCGCCGCATACAGCCTGGTGATCGCCTCGCCCGCGGCGGCGCCCGCCGCCAGTCCGATCTCGCGCCGAACGACCCACCAGCGGAGCTCGCGCCGGCCGACCTCGACCGCGTCGACGTCAGATGGCAACCCGAGCAGTCGATACCCGCGGGCGATGTCGGGCGCGAACCGCTCGTAGTCACCGGTGGCGCGGGCGAACCCGGCGGCAGCGCGGGTCAGGAGGAATGCCGCGGCAAGGGCACGCGGCCACGAGGCATGGGCCTGCTCCCGGAGGCCCTCGATGAGCAGGCCGAACAGCCGCGCCGGCTGGCGCCGGTAGTAGGCCTTCCACATCGCGGTCTCGAGGTCCGCGAGCCGGTCCGGGTCGAACTCGGCGCCCCAACGTCCCATGCCCGATCCTTCGCAGGTGATGGATCCGCGGATCACGGCCGACCAGGCGATCGATCCAGACCGCGCGGGGCTGTATGGTCCCGCGTCGGAGGCGTGGGCGCTCAACCGCGAGGCGATGCTCCTGCTCGGCGCCGGGCCGCGGGCGCTCCTGCTTCAGCTCGCCCATCCGCAGGTGGCGGCCGGCGTGGCCGACCACAGTGACTTCCGGACCGATCCCTGGGCCCGCCTCGACGGCACCCTGCGGAGCTATCTCCGGATCGTCTACGGAACGGGGACGGCGGCACGGGCCGAGATCCGCCGCCTGAACGCGCTCCACGCCACGATCACCGGCCCGACCTACCGGGCTCGAGATCCGGAACTGGCGCTGTGGGTCCACGCCACCCTCGTCGACTCGACCATCGTGGCCGCCGACCGCTGGCTCGAGCCGTTGACGCGGGAGCGGCGCGCCCGCTACTACGCGGAGACCGTGCCGATCGGGCGCGCCTTCGGCATCCCGGCGGACCTGCTGCCAGTCGACCTCGACGCGTTCGAGACGTATGTGGCCGGCGCGATCGGGCCCGGCGGCCCGGTCCAGGTCGGTCCGCTGGCCCGTGACCTCGCCGACATCGTCCTCCATCCGCCGCTCGGCCCGATCGTGCCCGCGCTGGCCGGCCTCCCGTCGCGAGCCTACGCCTGGACATTGTGGCCCGCAATCGGCCTGCTGCCCCCTTCGGTCCGCGCCGGCTATGAGCTGCCCTGGGGGCTGCTGGAGCGCGCCGTGGCCGGATGGCTGGTCGAGACCTGGCGCCTCTGGCGCCCGATCCTGCCGGCCGGTTTCCGCCAGATGCCGCAGGCCGTCGCGGCCGATCGCCGGATCGCGAGCGGCCGCCCGGCGGCCGGCGGGTGATGGAGCCGACCTGAGCTATCCGACTGGCACCCCCAGCCAGAGGTGTCCCTTGTCGGCCGTGAGCGTGACGATCCCGGTCGGTCCGAGCGCCGACGTCCAGCCAACGATCGATTCGTCGGCCAGCGGCCCGGGTCCCGTCTGGCGAAGGATCGTCACCGCGAGATCGTCGCCGACCGCGGCGAGAGTCGGGGGACCGACGTTGTCGACCGGTTCGAGGACGATCATGCCACGCGCCCCGTCGGTCAGGATCCGGTTGTCGTTGAGGGTGGACGGCGCGGCCACAGGCGCCCAGTGGCGGCCGTCGCCGGTCAGCCAGACCTGATGAGACATCGAATCAGTTGCGGCGTCATACGTTCGCGCATTCGCGACGACGGCGTGATCGCTGATCCGGCTGACCGTCATGTACGCGTTGTCCTTCGGCGTCGCCCCGCTCAACGGGCTGCGGGACCAGGCGTCTCCATCGGCCGACCACCAGATCGACGGGGTCACCAGGGCCGGCCCGCCGCAGCCACCCTCCCCGACGACGGCACCTGCGAGCACGTAACCGCCGGCGAAGCTCGTCGTCCCGTCAACGATCACCTTGCCGAACGTCGAGCGACTCAACGGCGTGGATCGCCACGTTCGGCCGTCCTGCGACAACCAGACCACCGGCGCCGTGTTGTCGTACGTCGGGTTCGAGGCGATGTATCCAGCGGAACCGGCGTCCAGCATGTCCACCTGGACCGCACTGAAGGCCTTCGGCAGCGCGACGCGGTGCCACGCGTGCCCGTCGGTCGAGGTCCACAGGGCGCCGACCGTGCTCGGCCCGCCGCACGTGCCCTGCGGGACCTGCCCGACCGCGACCAGCCCGGCCGGACCCTCGACGACCTTCACGATGTCGATCCGGTCGTCGAGCCCGGTCAGGGCGATCCCGCGTGGGGCCGTCCAGCTCAGGCCGTCGGCGGATGACGTCGCAGCCAGCGTGGCCGGCGCGGTCGATCCGATGCCCGGACCGCCGTCAGAGCCGAACGCCACGAAGCCGCGGCTCCAGCCGAACACGTGGACCTCGAACGTTTCCGGGTCGGTCGCGGGCATCGGCGGCAAGGGGTTTCCTGCATCGATCCAGT
>JANMCU010000076.1:0-4713 GCA_031361415.1 Chloroflexota bacterium
ACGACCAGACCGCGAGGGTCGCCGCGACATCCTTCGACAGCACGTCGCGCCAGTCCCAGGCGGTCGGTGGCGCGGCCTCGGACAGATCGTAGCCGGAGCAGAACGCCCGGCCCGCGCCGGCGATCACGATGACCCTGACCCGGTCGTCCTCGGCCGCTTCCGCGATCGCCGCGGTCAGGGCGTCGCGCAGCTCGGCGCTGATGGCGTTGAGCTTGGCCGGTCGGTTCAGCGTCAGGCGAATACCCCAGGAGGTCGGTTCATGCAGGAGGACCGGCTCGCTCAAGGCCGGGCCACCACGACGAGGGCGTCGACAGCGGCCGTGCCGCCCGGTCCGGAGATCACCGGGTTCGCGTCGACCTCGATGATCTCCGGATCGTCGACGAGCAGGCGCCCGAGACGGACGATCGCGTCGATGACCGCCGGCCGGTCGATGCCCGGACGGCCGCGGACGCCGGCCAGGATCGGCGCACCGCGCAGCTCGTCGAGCATCGTCGCGGCCTCGTCCGGATCGACGGGGGCCAGGCGGATCGCCACGTCGTCGAGGACCTCCGCGAAGATCCCGCCGAGCCCGACGACCACCAACGGCCCGAACGATGGATCGCGTCGACCGCCGAGGATCAGCTCGACCCCGTTCACCTGGCGGCTGATGAGCAGGCCGCGTCGGACCGCGCCGTCGGGCAGGGGCAGCGCCAGCAGCTCGACCGCCGCCGTTCGGATCGCGAGTTCGTCCTCGAGCCCGGGGCGGACGCCACCGATGTCGGACTTGTGGGCGATTCCGACGACATCGAGCTTGAGCACCGCCGGAAAGCCCAGCGCCTGCGCGCATGCGAGGGCCTCCGCGACGTCCACGGCTCGCGCCGGCTGGACCGCCGGAATGCCGGCCCCGGCGAGGTGGGCCAGGCTCTCGAGCTCGGGCAGCGCATGGCCCGCCGCTGTCGGGCCGCTCGTGCTCGCGGGCTCGTCGTCGACGCCGAGCAGGCCCGTCACGGCCGGGTCGTGGCCGAGCAGCGTTCGATCCGCCGCCAGGGCCGGCCATTCGGACCGGACCGGTCCGCGCTCGCCGCGTCGGCCGTGGCTCGCCTCCCAGCGCGCCACGGCCGCGATCGCCGTGAACGCCTCGGCGGCGCCGCGGAGGATCGGGATGCCGCCGGCGTTCCGCATCGCGTCGGCGATCTCGGGTGTCGGCTCGCCCGACGTCAGCGACACGAAGACCGGCAGGAGATCCGGCCGATCCTTCGTCGCGGCGAGGAGCGGCTTCGCGACCTCGAGGGCAGTCTCGACCTCCGACGGGAGCGAGCGATACGGGAAGTCGTGGACGAGCGCGAGGACGTCGAACGCCCCGGACGCCGCGAATGCGTCGAAGGCCGCGCCATAGGCGCTCGGCGGGTCGGTCGCGCCCCATGGGTCGAGCGGGTTGCCGATGTAGCCGAGGGTCGGGAGGGCGGCGAGGATGGTCGCCCGGGCCTCGGGCGGAACATCCGGCAGGTCCACCCCCGTGTGCGGAGCGAGGTCGGCGATCAGCGACGCCTCACCGGTCGAGACGGTCACGACCCCGGTCCGGCCGCGTCCGACGCGTCGCCCCATCCGCCGGCAGCCCGCGACGAGCTCGGCGGTCTCGAGCAGCCGGTCGAGGTCCGCGCAGACGATCACGCCGGCCGCTGCGAGCGCGGCATCGGTGGCCCGCGTCTCGCCCGCGAGCGAACCCGAGTGGGCGATTGCAGCAGCCTGCGCCTGGCGGCTCCGACCGACCTTGACGGCCATGACCGGCTTGCCGATCTCGAGCGCCCGGTCGGCCAGGGCGAGGAACCGCTCGGGCCGCTTGAATCCCTCGACGAAGAGGATCACGGCGTCGGTCTGGTCGTCGTCGATCCCGTTGGCCAGGAAGTCGCAGACGTCGAGGACGACCTCGCTGCCGCAGCCGATGATCCGCGAGAAGCCGATCCGGTTGCCCGAGTGGATGAACGCGTCGGTCACCGAGCCCGACTGGGCGATCCCCATGACCCCGCCGCGCGGCAGCCACGGATTGATATCGCCGATGTAGGTGGCGCTGTTCGTGGTCAGGTCGACGAGGCCCATGCAGTTCGGGCCGAGGAGCGCGATCCCATGACGGATCGCGAGCTCGCGAACGTCGTGCTGCATCCGGGCGGCGGCCGCTCCGCCCTCGACCACGCCGCCGCCCGGGACGATCACCGCCGGCACGCCGGCGGCGGCGGCGTCGGCGACCACCCCTGCGGCCCGCAGCGGATTGACCGCGACCAGGACGATGTCGGGGACCTCCGGCAGATCCCCGATCGAGGGGAAGCAGGGCTGGCCGTCGAGCTGGTCGTAGCGCGGGTTGACGAAGTGGCACGTCGTGGCGCTGTCGAGGACGCGCAGGTTGTTGCGAACGGTCTGGGCGATCCCGCCACGGGCCGAGGCGCCGACGACGGCGATCGAGCGTGGCGCGAAGAGCCGTCGGAGGTCGATCGGCGGCGGTTCGTCGGTTGAGGCCAGCCCGATCGGCGACTCGGTCCCGGCGGCCGGCTCGATCACCCGACGACCCGCCGGACGCCGCGCTTCTCGAGCGCCCGGGCGACGATCAGCCGCTGGATCTCCGAGGTCCCCTCCCAGATCCGGTCGACCCGCAGCTCGCGGAGGTACCGCTCGGCCGGGAACTCGCGCATGTAGCCGCGGCCACCGAACACCTGGACGACCCGGTCGGCGCAGCGCCACGCCGCCTCCGATGCGAACAGCTTCGCGAGCGATGCCTTGGCGTGGACGACCTTGGCATCGGCGCCGGCATCGGCAAGCGCCGCCGCCTCACGGGTCAGCAGGCGAGCGGCCGCGGCGTCCGCGGCCGAATCCGCGAGCGGGAAGGAGACACCCTGGAAGTCGTAGAGCCGCTGGCCGAACTGGACGCGCGTCGTGGCCCAGTCCACCGCCAGCCCGAGAAGCCGCTCCATGGCCCCGGCGCAACGCGCCCCGATGTGGATCCGCTCCTCGACGAACCATTCATTGGTCAGCTCGTCGGCCCGGCCGAGCCCGCCCAGGATCGCCGACGCCGGGACCCGGACATCCTCGAGCACGAACTGCGGATGGCGGTCGGCGAACGTGTGGGTGTAGTCGGGGTCGTGCTTCATCGTGACCCCGGGGGTGTCGTAGTCGACGAGGAAGAGGGTCGGCCGCGGCTCGACCCCGCCAGGCCCGGCGTCGTCGCCGCCGACGAGGCAGTGGAAGATCATGAAGTCGGTCTCATCGGGCGGCCCGGTCACGAACCACTTCTCGCCGTTGAGGACATAGCCGCCGCTCGCGGGGTCGCGGACGGCCGTGGCCTCGAGCGTCCGAGCGTCGGAGCCGGCATTCGGCTCGGTGATCGCGTAGCTCCCGAATCGCTCACCGCGCAGGCTCGGCTCGAGATAGCGCCGGCGCTGCGCCTCATCGGCGTGGATCAGGGCGTTGTACGCGCCCGGGATGAACGACCAGAGCCCGCCGGTCGCCTGGCCGAGCTGCTCGTGGACGATCACCTGTTCGAGCACCGTCCAACCCTGCCCACCGAGCCCGCGCGGAAACGACCCGCCGTGGAGGCCGGCCTCGATCGCCGCTTGCTTCAGCTCATCGCGGGTCGCGACCGGGAGTCGCCCGCCTGCCCGCTCGAACTCCCCTTCGATCGGCTGGAGGACCTCGACGACGTAGGCGCGGGCGCGCGCCTGGAGCTCGAGCTGGGCGGGCGTCAGGGTCAGGTCCACCGCCCGAGGATGACCGGCCGACCGGCCGATCGCGCCGCGCGTCCCGGGTCGCGCGACGACCGAGGTCAGGCTGGCGGCTCGTTGGCGATCAGATCGTCGAGGTAGACCACCTCGAGGCCTGGCCGCGACGCGATCCTTCGATCATTGGTGACGAAGACCGTCGCGCCCGCGGCGCGCGCGCAGGCGACATGCATCGCGTCGGGCAGGCTCATCCCGCTTCGCCCGCGGATCCACGCCGCGTCCTCGGCGGCCGTCGCGTCGAGTGCGGCAACTCGGAACCCAAGGTCCCTGATCGTCGCGGCGAGTCGCTCGAATGCAGCGCCATCACCTGAACGGGCCGGGCCGACGAGGACCTCGCTCAGACTCGCGCTGGAGAGGACACCCTCGGTACGGCCGTCAGAGATCGAATCGACGATCAGGGCGGCGGCGTCCGCCCGATCGGGGTCACCCTCCGTCAGGTAGATCAGGACGTTGCTGTCGATCGCGATCCGTTGGTGTTGCGTCAGCAGTGCCTCGACGGAGCCGGAAATCACGCTCAACATTCCGCTCCTCCCACTCGTCGCGAAGACTGCGCACGAAGCTCACCGGGTCGGGCTCATACCATCCCCGACCTTCCGCGGTCCCGCGCAAGCGGTCCGACGCGCGAGGGGGTCGTTTCCTCATGACGATGGAATCGTCAGTGATTCGAACGTCAAGTCGATCGCCCGCCTCGATCCCAAGACGAGCTCTTACCTCACTGGGGACGACGACCTGGTGCTTGGTGCTCACCTTGACGCTTAGCATCAGGGCCGATGCTAAGTCTGTGCCCGCTTCGAGTCAAGTGCTTCGCGCGAGCGCCCGCGTCGATCATGGAGCAAAGTATATGCTCAATGCCGCTAAAGTTGATGGTCTTGGGCCATAGACTTTCGCGGGCGAGCCGCGGGATCGGGATCAGCCTCCCAACGTGCGCTTGCGCTCCTCGAACTCGGTCGCGTCGATCTCGCCACGG
>JANMCU010000091.1:0-8350 GCA_031361415.1 Chloroflexota bacterium
TCGACCGAACCGACCCGCTTCATCCGCTGCTTGCCTTCCTTCTGCTTCTCGAGCAGCTTCCGCTTCCGGGTGATGTCGCCACCGTAACACTTGGCCAGGACGTTCTTGCGCATGGCCCGGACCGTCTCCCGGGCGATGACGTTGCTTCCGATCGACGCCTGGATCGGGATCTCGAACATCTGACGCGGGATCAGCTGCTTGAGCCGCTCGGTCAGGCCCCGCCCGACCGACTGGGCCTTGTCGCGATGGACGATCAGCGACAGCGCGTCGACCGGCTCGCCGTTGACGAGGATGTCGACCTTGACGAGGTTCGCCGGCCGGTACTCGAGCTCCTCGTAGTCCATCGACGCGTAGCCCTGGCTGCGGCTCTTGAGCTGGTCGAAGTAGTCGATGATCAGCTCGGCCAGCGGCATCTCGAAATGGAGCACGACTCGCGTCGGGTCGAGGTACTCCATGTTCTGGAAGGTGCCCCGCCGGTTCGTCGAGAGCTCCATCAGCGGTCCGATGTAATTCGACGGCGTGACGACGCTGAGATTGACCCACGGCTCCTCGATGACCTCGATCTCCGAGGGGTTCGGCAGCAGCGACGGGTTGTCGATCGAGATCTCCGCCCGGCCGAACAGGAGCTTGACGTGGTACTCGACCGACGGCGCCGAGGCGATCAGGTCGAGTGAGAACTCGCGCTCGAGGCGCTCCTGGACGATCTCCATGTGGAGCAGGCCGAGGAAGCCGCAGCGGAACCCGAACCCGAGGGCGACCGAGCTCTCGGGCTCTTATGTGAAGCTCGCGTCGTTGAGGTGGAGGCGCTCGAGCGCCTCGCGCAGGAGCGGGTAGTCCTCCCCGCTGACGGGGTAGATGCCCGCGAACACGAGGCTCTTGGCGGGCTGGTAGCCGGGCAGCGGCTCGGTGGCCGGGTTGACGACGGTCGTGACCGTGTCGCCGACCTGCGCGTCACGGACGCTCTTGAGCCCCGTCGCGACGTAGCCGACCTCGCCGGCCACCAGCTGCTTGACCGGTACGAGCTGCGGCCGGAACACGCCGAGCTCGAGCGGCTCGGCGACCACGCCCGATGCCATCAGCCGGATCTGGTCGTGCTGGCGAAGCGTCCCAGCGGCCAGCCGGACGTACACGATCACGCCCTTGTAGGCATCGTAGTGACTGTCGAAGATCAGGCCCTGGACCGGCTTCGCGGGGTCGCCTTTCGGAGCAGGAATGCGGGCGACGATCGCCTCGAGGATCTCGGGCACCCCCGTGCCGTCCTTGGCGCTCGCGAGGATGACCTCCTCGCGCGGGATCGCGAGGACGTTCTCGAGCTCGTCCATGATCGTCTCGGGGTCGGCCGACGGCAGGTCGATCTTGTTGAGGACCGGGATCAGGGTCAGGTTCTCGCGCAGGGCGAGATGGACGTTGGCCAGCGTCTGCGCCTCGATCCCCTGGGTCGCGTCGACCACGAGGATCGCGCCCTCGCAGGCCTGCAGGCTGTGGCTGACCTCGTAGGCGAAGTCGACGTGACCGGGCGTGTCGATCAGGTTGAGCCCGTAGGTCAGGCCGTCCTTCGCGAGGTACTCGAGCCGGACGGCCCGGGCCTTGATCGTGATCCCCTTCTCGCGCTCGAGGTCCATCGAGTCGAGGACCTGGCTCATCATCTGGCGCGAATCGATCGTGTGAGTCAGCTCCAGGAGCCGGTCGGCGAGGGTCGACTTGCCGTGGTCGATATGGGCGATGATCGAGAAGTTGCGCAGTCGATCCTGGGGGATGGTCACGACGCGGGAGTGTACCGGGTGCCCGGCAGCGAGGACCGGGTTCGGTTCAGCGGTCGCCGGTGATCGACGCGCTCATCGCCCGTGGGTCGCGGGTCGGCCAGCGACCCGCATCGACCCGGGCCAGGAACCCGCCGACCAGCTGGTTGAACGCGTCGGGCTCCTCGAGGTTGATTGCATGACCCGAGTTCGCCAGCATTGCGAGGCCCGCCTTCGGGATCGAGCGCTTCAGGAGGAGCCCGGGCCGGTGGCACGGCCAGTCCTCGTCGCCCATCAGGATGAGGACGGGCAGGCCGAGCGACTCCATCTCCGCAATCAGGTCGTAGAGGGACGGCCGGTCGCGCTGGACGCCGAGCTGGGTGTTGCGCGCGCCGATCGCCGAGTGCTCGGCGAGCATCCGGCGGAATTCATCGAAGCCGCGCGGGTCCTTGGCCTGGTGCTGGACGCGGGTCGGCCCGAGGGCGTAGCTGGCGGCGAACGCCTCCATCCCCTCGCGGTCGATGAACGCGGCGTTGGCCGCGGACTCGGCGCGGAACCGCTCGCGCTCGTCCGGCTCGGCGCCATAGCCGCACCCGGCGAGCGTCAGGGATCGCGCCCGGTTCGCGTGGCGAAACCCGAAATGGAGGGTCGCGAAGGCGCCCATCGACAGCCCGACGACGTGAGCCCGATCGATCTCGAGATGGTCGAGCACCGCGGCGATGTCGTCGGCGGCCCGGTCCTGCGAGTACGACGCCACGTCCGGCGGCACGTCCGAGGGCGGATAGCCCCGCGCGTCGAAGGTCACGACCCGGTACTGCCGCGCGAAATGGCGGACCTGGAGCTCCCAGCTGCGGTGGTCGCCCGCGTATTCGTGGACCAGGACGAGGGGCGTGCCGGAGCCGGTGACCTCGTGATACAGGCGTACTCCCTCATCGGTGGTGGCATATGGCATCGTGCTTGCTCCCGACTCCCTCGCTGCGGATTGTGCCGTTCCCCGCGTGACCCGATGAGCCAGTCAGACGGTCTGCAGCCCGGCGAGGATCGCGACCCCGACCGCGATGATCGCGATGCCGGCCACCTGCACGCGCCGCAGGCGCTCGCCGAACGCCACGACCGAGACGATCGCGGCGATCGCGCCGAACTGCGAGCTCGTGACGGCCGCGACGGCGATACCGTCCCGGGCGCCGAACGCATAGACCAGGGTCCCGACGACCTCCGTCAGCGCGACGACGACGACGAATGGGAGCGCTTCGCGACTCAGCCGCAGCCGTCCGGTCGCGAGCAGCGGCAGGGCGACGAAGAGGAACCCCGCGAGGCGGGCCGGCAGGATTGACCAGACGAGCGGCAGGGTCACCCCGATCCGGGCGCTCGCATACAGGTTCATCCCGAAGAACAGGACGGCCCCGAGCGCGAGCAGGTTCGCCCGTCGGCCCGGCTGGCCCGGACCCGAGCGGTCGGCGAGGAGTGGATCCGTCTGGACAACGAGACCGCCCGGCTCCGCGGCGGCAACCTCGTTCGGGCTGCCGGCCGAGGCGAGGATGATCCCGGCGGCGATCGCGGTCAGGACGAGTGCGGCCGCGATGCCGATCGCCTCGCCGAACACGATCGAGATCACCGCCGCCATCGCGCCCTCGGTCGAGAGGATCGGGGCGATGACCGCCACCTTGCCGCCCTGGAACGCCGTGTACGCGAGCAGCAGGCCGACGATGTTGCCGACGGCGGAGATCGCGAGCAGCTCGAGGGCGGTCGGCGTCAGGTCGGCTCCGGCTCCGCCGATGATGGTGGCGGGCACGGCGATGACCGCGCCGATGAGCATCACCCAGCCAAGCGTCGCCCACGACCCGATCAGCCGGGACGAACGGGCCGACGCCATCGACGAGGTGGCCCAGCACAGCGCGGCACCGAAGCCGCCGAGGATCGCAAGCACGTCGACGAAAGTCTGCCGGATCGGTGGCGGTCGTGATGGCTGTCCCGGATGTCGGCGAGGGTCGCCGTTGGCCAATTCGGGTGTGGCTCTGCTAGGATGCGCGTCCTGCTCGGCACCGATCCGTGCCGCGTGTTGACGCCCCGGTATCCCGTTTGAGAGGTTCCACCCCTTGGCCAAGACGCCCCGCACCTGGACGGGTGCACGAACACCCTCGGGACTGAAGCGGGTCCGCCAGGCCGAGCGGCGACACGCCATCCTCCAGCCCCGGCGCACCGCCGCGAAGACCTTCGTCGCGAACGCGCTCAGTGCTGCCACCACCGCGACCGAGCCGGAGGTCGCCGCGACGGCCCTGGCCGCCGCTCACGCAGCCCTCGACCGCGCGGCCAAGACCGGCGCGATCCATGCCAATGCCGCCGCCCGACGCAAGTCCCGGCTCACGCTGAAGTTCAACGCCGCGACCGGTGGCGTCGCTGTCCAGACCTCGGGCCGGGTCGTGAAGACGACCTCGAAGGCCCAGGCTGCGAAGGCCGCCAAGGCCCGGATCGCGGCCGGCAAGGCCAACAAGGCCAAGGGCGCCCAGACCGCTGCCGGCAAGGCTCGCGCAGCCGTCTCGAAGACGGCCCGTGCCGAGGCGGCAGCCGCCGCAGCAGCCGCGACCGCGACCGAGGCGCCGAAGACGCCGGCCAAGGCCGCCACCACGAAGGCGGCCGCGACCAAGTCGACCACGAAGAAGGCTCCAGCCAAGGCAGCCACTGCCAAGGCAACCGCTGCCAAGGCGACCGCTGCCAAGGCGACGGCCAAGAAGGCTCCCGCGAAGAAGGCGGCCGCCAAGGGCTGACGCTCCTGGGAGCCGCTCGACCCGCCCCGGACATCGTCCGGGGCGTCGTCACGTCCGGCCGCGATCGGCCCGCCCACGACTGGCGCCGATCGCGATCCGACGGGCTCGTGATCCAGCTCCCGCATCTGATTCGGATGAATGAGCGTGGCCAATGCGCCCAGGGAGCGCATTCCGGTCGCGTGGGCGCATGGGCACGCTCGTTCGTGCGCAGTTGATGCACCGGGTGGATCGGCGGCAGCGGTGGCCGACCCAGCGTCCGGGTGGATCGGCGCCGGCGGTGCCTGACCCAGCGCCCAGCCCTGGGCGAGCCCGCTCGTTCAGCCCGTGACGGGCTTCGAGCGCGCGCTTGGAGCGGACTTCGGCCGGAACGTGCCGTACAGCACGCCACCTCCGAGCCCGCCGAGCAAGGTCAGCACCAGGACCGTCCCGCTCGAGGATGCCTGCTGGGCCCAATAGAAGCTCGTGAAGGTCGACGCGTCGGTGATCCCGGCGGCCGCGAGCTGCGGCCCGTCGCCGATCAGGACGTACCGGGCGTAGACACAGCCGGCACCACTGATGCACGACGGTGGGACGGCCTGGTGGGTCTTGGCGTCGATCCGGTTGAAGTCCGGGTAGCCGTTGTCGCCGAAGAAGAACAGCGCCTTGACGACGATCAGGAACGCCGCCAGCGTCAGCCCGGTGACAAGGCCGGCGAACGCCGAGTTGACCACGATCCGCGACCACGGGCCGCTGCGCCGGTCGCTCCGCTGGTTCGCGTAGTACCCGATGAGCAGGCCGGCCGGCAGGGCAAGCAGCCAGTAGATCGGCTCGATCGGGATCACCAGCAGGAAGCTGATCGCGATCGTGACGGCCATGCCGATCCCGACATAGGCGGCGACGATCGCCCCGCGGTCGACGAACCGACTCACCGGGCGACGCCGGCCTCGTGTCCGCCTGCGACCTGGGCATCGGTCGCCGGGCCGGCCGCCACCGTCCCGAGCCCGCGCCCGAAGGCCGCGCGGCCGAGATAGACGGCTCCCTCCCCGAGCTCGCCGTCGATCCGGAGCAGGCGGTTGTACTTTGCGACCCGCTCGCTCCGCGACGGGGCGCCGGTCTTGATCTGGCCGGTGCCCATCGCGACGACGAGATCGGCGATCGTCGTGTCCTCGGTCTCGCCGGATCGATGCGATACGACCGCCGTCCAGCCGGCCCGGCGAGCGAGCGAGATCGCGTCGATCGTCTCGGTCATCGTCCCGATCTGGTTGAGCTTGATGAGGACGCTGTTGGCGGACGCCTCCTCGATGCCCCGCTGAATCCGGTCGACGTTCGTCACGAACAGGTCGTCGCCGACGAGCTGGATCCGGTCGCCGAGGCGGCGGGTGATCTCGGCCCAGCCGGCCCAGTCGTCCTCGGCCAGGCCGTCCTCGATCGAGACGATCGGGTACCGGGCGACCCAATCGGCCCACAGGTCGATCAGCTCGCCCGAGTCGAGCGTCCGGTTCTCGGTCGCGAGGTGGTATCGGGTCGGTGCGCCGTCCCGACCTGTGCCCTCCTCGATCAGCTCGGTCGTCGCCGGGTCGAGCGCGATCGCGACGTCCTCGCCGGGCCGGTAGCCGGCCTTCTCGATCGCCCGCAGGATCACCTCGACCGCGGCCTGATTCGAGCCGAGCGATGGCGCGAAGCCGCCCTCGTCGCCCTGGCCGGTCGCGTGGCCCTCGTCGTGGAGGATCGTCCGCAGCGCCCCGAAGATCTCGGCCCCGGAGCGGAGCGCCTCGGGGTAGGTGGCCAGCCCGACGGGCATGACCATGAACTCCTGGAAGTCGGTCGAGCCCTGGGCGTGCTTGCCGCCATTGAGAATGTTGAACATCGGCACCGGCAGGATCCGTGCCCCCACCCCGCCGAGATAGCGGTAGAGCGGCTCATCGTGCGCCGCGGCGGCCGCGTGGGCACAGGCGAGCGAGACGCCGAGGATCGCATTCGCCCCAAGGGCGGCCTTGTTCGGGGTTCCGTCGAGCTCGCGCAGGAGGTCGTCGACGCCGGACTGATCGGCCGCGTCCATCCCGTACACCTCCGGCGCGATCCGGTCGGTCACGTTGCGGACCGCGGCCAGGACACCTTTGCCCCCGAACCGGCCCGTGTCCCCGTCACGCAGCTCGACGGCCTCATGGGCGCCGGTCGAGGCGCCCGACGGGACGGCCGCCCGCCCGACCGATCCGTCGCCGAGGACGACGTCGACCTCGATCGTCGGGTTGCCGCGCGAATCGAGGATCTCCCGAGCGTCGATGAGCTCGATGACGGTGTTCACGCGTTCGCTCCTGCCTTGGCCTTCTTCGTGCTCGGACCAGGATCGGTTGCCGGCCGATCCTGGAGGACGGCGATGCCGGGCAGCTCGCGTCCTTCGAGGAACTCGAGCGACGCTCCGCCCCCCGTGCTGATGTGGGTCATCTTGTCGGCGAGGCCCTGCTGCTCGATCGCCGCAACGCTGTCGCCGCCACCGACGACGACGGTCACACCGTGCTCCGCCTTGTCGGCCAGGAAGCGGGCGATGGCACGGGTGCCGTGAGCGAACGAGGGGATCTCGAACACGCCGACGGGCCCGTTCCAGAGGACCGTCTTCACGTCGGCGAGGGCCACCTCGATTGCCGCCCGGCTCTGCTCGCCGAGGTCGACGATATGCCACGACGCCGGGAACTTCTCGGTCCCGACCGTCTTGTACTCGGTCCCGCGGGTGACCTCCTTGGCGATCACGACGTCGACCGGCAGGAGGACCTGGATCCCGGCCTTCTCGGCGGCCACGAGGATCCGCCGGGCATCGTCGACCCGATCGTGCTCGGCGAGGCTCTTGCCGACCGACTTGCCCTGGGCGAGCAGGAACGTATTGGCCATCCCGCCGCCGAGGATCAGGAGATCGATCCTGGTCAGGAGATGGTCGATGACCCCGATCTTGTCGCTGACCTTGGCGCCGCCGAGGATCGCCGCGAACGGCCGGCGGGGGTTTTCGAGGAGGCTGCTCAGGGCTGCGATCTCGCGCTCCATCAGGAGCCCGGCGTAGGCCGGCAGGTACGCCGCGATGCCAACGGTCGAGGCATGGGCTCGATGCGCGGTCCCGAAGGCATCGTTGACGAAGATGTCGGCGTACGAGGCGAGGGCCTTGGCGAACGCCGGATCGTTCTTCTCCTCGGCCGAATGGAAACGGAGGTTCTCGAGCAGGATCGCCTCGCCCGGTCGCATCCGCTTGACGGCGTCCTCGGTCCCGACACCGAGCGCGTCGCCGGTCACGGGCACGTTCCGCCGGAGGAGCTGGCTGAGCCGCTCGCCGACGGGCCGCAGGCGGAGGCCGTCCAGGACCTTGCCGTCGGGGCGCCCGAGGTGGCTCGCCAGGATCACCCGCGCGCCATCATTCAGGAGGGCGCTGATCGTCGGCAGGGCGGCCCGGATCCGCGAATCGTCGGTGACCTTGCCATCGGCCAGCGGGACGTTGAAGTCGACGCGCACGAAGACGCGCTTGCCGGCGGCATCGAAGTCGCGGATCGTCAGCTTTTCCATCGTGTCCTGGGCTGGTGCGGCGGATCCGGCGACCCGCGGCGGGGATGGGCGTGGATCGAGATCAGCGACCGCGGTCGGCGGGCCGGACGATGGTCGACCCGGCGGATCCGGGTGATCCGGCGGCTCGGTCCCACCGTGCCGTCCGACCCGGCCGTCCGACCGAGCCGTCCGATCAGCCGGCGGTGACGGGCAGTCGGGCGGCGACGTAACCGATCAGGTCGGCCACGCGGCAGCTGTAGCCCAGGACACGATGGAAAAGCTGACGATCCGCGACTTCGATGCCGCCGGCAAGCGCGTCTTCGTGCGCGTCGACTTCAACGT
>JANMCU010000132.1:0-12399 GCA_031361415.1 Chloroflexota bacterium
GCGGACCCCGCGCGCACCTCGAGCCGCCACCAGCTCGTGGCGGCCAGTCGCTCCCGGACGAGCCGCGTGCCTGGTGCTGAACACTCCCCGACGGCGACCCGCGAACCCGACGTGACGTACCACAGGGTGGCGGGAGCCTGCAGCCGCTCGATGTCCACGGTGAGATCGAACGTCCCGTCCGTCCGGAGGTGTTCACCCGGCAGGACGACCTCCACGCCGTCAAACCCGCGAGCCCGGAACGACACGGTGGGCCCCGACGACAGGACCACTTGTCCGCGACGGATGCCATCGAGAATGGCGCCCTCGCTGCGGTCGTCGGCGTAGACGTAGTTCAGGGGGAGGGCGATGTATTCGTCCTCCTCGGCCGAGTGACTGTCGGTCCCGGACACTGCGGTCGGCCGGAAGCCCGCATCCAGCAGGTCCGTCCAGAACGCGAGCGCCCCGTTGTTGTCCGACTCCGGAATCGTCCACCGCCCGTTCCAGACCTCGATCGCATCGATCGTCGCAAAGTCGACCAGGGCGAAATCCCAGTGACAGCCGCCGCACCACGGGTCGCCGAAGCCACTTGGGTGATTGATCGAGATCAGGGCGCCCTGGTCGTGGGCCTGCTCGACGATGCGTGCGGCACCGCTGCCCCGGGCCGCGTCGCGCCAGTCGATCAACTCCCCGGCTCCGAACGCATTGAGGTGGCCGTGGAACGTCGTGACCTCGATGCCGCGGATCGGCGTGATGACCTCCGGCCACGTGTCGATCTCGCGGAAGTGGCTGACCGTGTTGTGGTCGGTGATGGCCAGGAAGTCCTGGCCCCGGTCCACGGCGCCCCGCACCCGATCCTGGACCGTGATCTGACCGTCGCTGTGCACGGTGTGCGAATGGAGGTCTCCCCGATACCAGCCTGGCCCGCCGACCGATCGTCGTGGCTCGGCGGCGGTCGGAGCTGCGAATCCTCGTTCGATCCGTTCCACCTCCTGCGCGCCGCCAATCCTCGCGCTCGCCTCGAGGTGGTAGGTGAGCACGCCGGTCTCGACGCCGTCGTTCAGAATCTCACCGGCGCTGAGCACGAGGGTCCACGGACCGGATGGAAACGGACCAACGAGGAACCCGGGCGGGGCATCGGTCTCGCCGATCGTGATGGATTGATCCGGGCTCGAGCGCATCGCGGATCCACGAAACCCGGCTGGTCCGAACAGCGACACGCAGACCCCGTTCCCGAGGTGTTCGTCCCCGAGGTCGACGGGCCCCCAGCGGAAGCGGAGCCGGAGTTCGGTGGTTTGTTCCGGAACCTGGATCTCGAACTGATGATGCTGATGACGCTCCCGGTGCGTCCACTCGCCGCTCTGGTCGAGCAGAGGAACGACCACGTCATGCATTCAGGCGGCGCCGAAGCGTTCCACGAGCGCCGGCTGGCCCGCCAGGTAGCCGTCGAGGATCCGCTCCGCGACGTTCACCGACGGGACCAGGGGATGGAGCGCGAGGGCCTTGATCGCCAACGCGCGCGACCCGGACAGGGCCGCCTCGATGGCGGTGCGCTCCGCGGCCCGGACCGACAGGATCAGCCCCTGCGCCTCCATCGGGACGCTGCCGATCGCGACCGGCACGATCCCGCCACGACCGATGACACACGGGACCTCGACGATGGCTTCCTCGTCGAGGAAGGGCAGGCTCGACCGGTTTGGCACGTCGAGGATCATGACCCGATGGCCGTCACCATGAAGGGCGTCAACGAGATCCAGCGCCAGCCGCCCGTAGTCGCCGGCTCCGCGCGCCGCGACGATGTCGGCCATGTCGTCCTCTCGGCCGGTCCACGCCTCCTCCATGTACGAAGCCTCGCGAGCGGCGTGCGTGCGCTTCCAATCGCCGAGGGCCTCGGACGGCGTGCCGTGTCCGGCGAAGAACGCCGCCTGCTGCTTGGCGAGAAACGCCGAGCGGACGTTTCCCGCCTGCATCGCCGCGAGCGCCTCGGCATTGAAGTCGTAGTAGTAGAGGTATTCGTTCGGGATCATCCCGACGGACCGAAGCCAGTCGGCGCCGAACAGGCGGCCCTCTTCGAAGGTCTCGAGACGAGCGGGGTCGGCGATCAGCCCGGGGAGGACGTCGCGGCCACCGTCGAGGACGCCACGGAGCCAGCCGAGGTGGTTGATCCCGAAGTAGTCGAACCAGAGGTCCTCGGGGTTGCGGCCGAGTGCGCCGGCGACCCGCTTGCACAGGTCGAGGGGTGCGTCGCAGATCCCGATGACCCGGTCGCCGAGGATCCGGCGGGCCGCCTCCGTCACGAGTCCCACCGGGTTGGTGAAGTTCACGAAAGTGGCGGCCGGCGCCCGGCGCGCCACGACCTCCGCGATCGAGGTGATGATCGGGACCGTGCGCAGCGCGAAGGTGATGCCTCCAGGCCCGGTCGTCTCCTGGCCGATCACGCCCTGGGCGAGGGCCGCGGTTTCATCGAGGATGCGACCGGCCATGCCGCCTGCGCGGACGGCGCAGTAGACGACGTCGGCACCGTCGAGGGCGGCTTCGAGACTCGTCGTCATCGTGACCGGGACCGTCACCCCGAGCTCTTCGGAGATGCCGTCCAGGACACAGCCGATCCGATCGAGGCGCGCCTGATCGATGTCGTAGAAGGCGACATCGTCGTAGCGGGTCGCGACCTCGCCGGCGGCGAGGGCTCGATAGATCACGGGGGTCCGGAATCCTCCGGCCCCGATCAAGGTCAGCTTCATTGCGCAGATTGAACCAAATATGAACCATTACGGTCAAGTCCGACATCGGACGATTCAGACGGCGACGCGTCCGCCGATCCTGGAGACGCTTCGTCGGGCCGGGTCTCAGGCGCCTTCAGAGCGCGACGCGCGCCGATCCGACCCCGGCGCTCAGCGTCGTCGCGAATGCGTACCGGTCGCCCCGGTTCAGCAGCCGAGCCGTCTCGAACGGTTCCTCGTACTGATCGAACGTCATCTCGTCGAGCTCGAGCAGCGGGTCTCCCTCGCCGATGGTCAACAGGGTCGCGACGCGCTCGGTTGCCGGCAATGCCCGGACCACGACCTCGGCGCGACTGGCGATGAGACCGGCTCGCTCGCGGATGGTGCCGAACAGCGATCGACTCGCGAAATCCACGCCCGACACGGTCGGGATCAGACGCGGGTGCAGAACCGACAGGTCGAGGGAGAGCGGGACACCCTCGATGAACCGGACCCGTTCGAGCTCGAACACCTTCGACGACGCCTCGATCCGGAGGTCCGACGCCTCGGTCGCGGTCGCTGTCCTCACCCGAGCGGCAAGGACGTTCGATGTCACCACGTATCCGTGGCGAGCGGCCCATTCCGTGAGGCTGGGTGGCCCTTCGATCCGTTCGGTCACGCCGCGTCCCACGACCACCCAGCCGCCCCGACCCCGAGCCTGGATGAGACCCTTCGAGCCGAGCGTCGCCAGTGCGCGGCGCAAGGTGTTCCGTGCCACCCCGAGACGAGCGCCAAGCTCGCGTTCCGGCGCCAGGCGACTCCCCGGCAGGAGTCGACCAGTGAGGATGTCGGCCTCGATTCGCCGGAGCACCTGGACGGACGGCAGGTCGTCGCCGTGGACGTCCGTTCGGCCCGTACCGGCGGTCTCGTCCCTGTCTTGACGCTGGTTCATCGGTGGCCCACGCTCGCCCTCATGAAGCTCGCAGCGCCCCAAGGTGGAGGATCGTGCATCCCCGCCGGCTGCCGGACCGTCGCCACCGGCTCAATGGTCGCTCGGTCCGACGAACTCGCATTGTATGACGCGGGTCAGGCCCTTCTCGTCCGTCTCGACCGCTCCACGTCGGATGCCCACAGCCTCGTCGGGACCCTCGGGTGAATGTCGATGGCGCGGTCGTCGTCGACGTGGCGTGCGTCGGTGATGCGTTCCTCGACCTGATCTTCCGAGGCCTGCCGGCGTTGCCGGTCCCGGGCGAGGAGCAGCTCGCGACCAGCCTGGTCATCGTGCCCGGCGGCATGGCGAACGTGGCCTACGCCCTCGGGCGCCTGGGCCTCGCGGCCGTCGTCTGCGCACCGATCGGGCGTGATCCGGCTGGCCGCCTCCTCGGCGCGCTGATGACCGACGCGGGCATCGTCTGGCTCGGACGCGACGGCGACGCTACCCCGGTCTCGGTTGCCCTCCCCGTCGACGGTGACCGCGCGTTCGTCTCGATCAGCCCGCCGCCGACGGTCGACCTCGAGACCCTGGCCCGGATCACGGCGCGTGCCATCGTCGTAGACCTCCCGTCGGCAGCGCTCCTGCCGGCCCATCCGCGGGTCTACGCCGTCGTCGGTGATCCGGAGGTCCGGGCGATGGTCGGGCGGCTGCCGTCGTCCCTGGACGCCCTTCGCGCGCTCATCCTCAACGAACGGGAGGTCCGCGCACTCACCGGGCGTCCCGACGTCCACGAGGCGACGAGCCACCTCGCCGCCCTCGGGACGACCGTCGTCGTGACCCGCGGAGCGGGGGGCGTCATGGCGGTCGAGCCGGATGGGCGGACGGTTGAGGTCGTCGCACCGGCGGCCGATGTCGGCGATCCCACCGGCGCCGGTGACCTGTTCGCGGGCGCTTACGTGTGGGCGGACCTTGCCGGACGCTCGCTCGAGGAGCGGCTTCACCTCGCGACCAGGTACGCATCGCGATCGCTCGAGCGGGCGACCGATCGCCAGAAGGGCCTCGCCCTTGACGACTTCACGCAGTCGCTGACCCTCTGAGAACCCAGCGCCGCCGGTCGGCGCGCTTGCGGTCGTGCCGCGCGACCACGTTCTCGGCTTGGCCGATACATACTATGGTATGATGCCATCACGCTGAGCCGCAGGCCGCTGGACCGGTTCCGAACTTTTGTCGTTGACTCGGACGGTTCAGATTTGGTTCAATCCGCCCGCATCGAGTTGACCCGATCGGCGCCGTCGTCGATCTCTTGAGGTTCACACGCTGGTGGTTTCACGAGCGGAGCATCACCCTCGCGACCGAGTCGGCGACCGCGGGCGCAACAGGACGGACCGCGGCGGGACCCGGCCACGGCCCGGCGCATCGGGAGACAGGTCGGATCGTGCCTCGATCGGGACGTCCGGCTCATGACGGCCGTGGCAGGGCCTCCAGACCCTGGTGCTCCCGACACTGCCAGATCGTCCCGACCGGCTCGTCCCCGGTTGACCCGGCTCGAGCGGCGCAGCCTGCGGACGGGCCTCCTGTTCATCTCGCCGTGGCTCGTCGGGTTCTTCGCGTTCAACCTCTATCCGGCGATCGCGTCCCTCTACTACAGCTTCACGAACTTCAAGATCCTGCAAGAGCCGCGCTGGACCGGGCTCGACAACTACACCGCGCTGATCAACGACCCGCTCTTCTGGAAATCCCTCGGCAACACGCTCTACCTGACGGTCCTCGGCGTCCCACTGGCGGTCGTCGTGGCCCTCGGGATCGCCCTCCTCCTCAACCGCAAGGGGATCCGTGGGATCGGGATCTTCCGGACGATCTTCTACCTGCCGGTGGTGATCCCCGGCGTCGCCGCGGCGATCCTGTGGATCTTCCTGCTCAGCCCCATCAATGGCCTCGTCAACCAGTCGCTCCACGCGGTTGGCATCGCCGGGCCGGGCTGGTTCTACGACCCGGCCTGGGCCAAGAACGGGATCATCCTGATGACGATCTGGGCCGCCGGCGACGTCGTGATCATCTATCTCGGTGCCCTGCAGGGCGTGTCGCGCGCGCTCTACGAGGCCGCCGAGGTCGACGGCGCCGGGGCATGGGTGAAGCTCCGCCACGTGACGATCCCGATGATCAGTCCGGCGATCCTGTTCAACCTGATCACGGGGGCGATCGCGGCCTTCCAGGCCTTCACGCCGGCCTTCGTGATCAGCGCCGGGGTCGGGCGCGGCAACGACGGCTCCATCGGCGGCGTCCAGAACTCGCTCCTGTTCTACGGGCTCAATCTCTACAACAACGGGTTCCGCTACTTCCAGATGGGCTACGCGTCGGCGCTCGCCTGGATCCTCCTCGTCATCATCCTGATCGCCACGCTCGTGCTCCTGCGAGCCTCGCGGAACCGGGTCTACTACGAGAGCGCCCAATGAGCGCGAGCGCGGCGCCGCGGGCGCGGCCAGGTCGGTCGCAGCGCCGACTCTGGTCCTCCAGGCTGTCCCGCGTCGCCCCGATGGTCCTGCTCATCGTCCTTGCGGCGGTCTACCTGACCCCGTTCGTGTGGATGGTCAGCTCCTCGCTGAAGACGCTGCCGCAATCTCTGGCCTCTCCCCCAGTGCTCATCCCGAACCCGATCGTCATCAAGCCGTTCACGGACGCGCTGTCGAAGATGAACTACCCGCTGGCCTTCCGGAACACGCTGATCTACGCGGTGCCGGCCGTCATCGGCACGGTGGTCTCGTGCAGCCTGGTGGCGTACGGCTTCGCCCTGGTCCAGTGGCGGGGGCGGAACACCATGTTCCTGATCGTGCTCGCGACCATGATGCTGCCGAGCCAGGTGACCCTCATCCCGCTGTACGTCATCTACGCGAAGCTCGGCTGGATCAACACCTACCTGCCGCTGCTCGTCCCGACCTTCCTCGGCAGCCCCTTCTTCATCTTTCTGTTGCGGCAGTTCTTCATGGGCATGCCGAAGGAGCTCATCGACGCGGCCCGTCTGGATGGCGCCAGCGAGCTGCGAATCCTCGCCACGATCGTGGCGCCGCTCTCCGCGCCGGCCCTCATCACCGTCGGAATCCTGACGTTCATCGACAAGTGGAACGACTTCTACGGGCCGCTGATCTACCTCCAGAAGCCGGAGCTCCAGCCGTTGTCGCTGGCTGTCCAGGTCTTCCAGACGCAGCACGGCACGGATTGGCCCTTGCTGATGGCGGCCTCGGTCCTCGTCGCCGCCCCGCTCGTGGCCCTCTACTTCGTCGCCCAGCGCAAGTTCATCGAGGGAATCACCCTGACCGGGTTGAAGGGCTGAGAGGAGGCGGGCCCTGGTCATCGCGACACACCCATTCGGCAAGGCCAGTCATGAGATCTGGAGGAGATCATCGATGCGAAAGAGGTTCATGGGGTTGGCGATGGGGGGCATGCTGCTCGCTACCGCCTGCGGTTCGACCGCGTCACCGGCACCAGCGACACCCGGAGCGACGACCGGGGGCTCGCAGCCGCCTGCGCCGAGCGCGCCGGCCGCCGTCGTCACCCTCACGCTCCGCTATTGCTGGGGCGGCGAGGGCGAGGTCAAGGCGATGGAGAAGGTCATCCAGGCCTGGAACTCCGCCCATCCCGAGATCCAGGTCAGGGGCATCAGCGGCAACATCAAGACCGAGGAGGTCGCCGCGGCCGTGGCCGGCGGCGCGCCGCCAGACATGGTGATCATGTGCGACAACGGCGCGATCGCCGGCTTCGCCCACGACAAGGTGATCATGCCGCTCGACGACATCCTCACCAAGATCGGCGCCGACATGAAGGACATCATCCCGGCGTCGCTCAAGTGGACCCAGTACCAGGGCAAGCAGTACGGCCTGCCGTTCGGGCAGGACACATGGGCCCTCTACTACAACACCGACATGTTCACCGCGGCGGGCCTCGACCCGACCAAGCCGCCGACGACGCCGGACGAGCTGTGGGCCGACGCCGTCAAGCTCACCAAGACCAATGCCGACGGGTCGCTCGCCGTTGCGGGGTTCATCCCCGACGATCCGGACCGGAACCTCGAGTCCACCTCGAACCTCTTCAACTGCCAGTTCTACGATGAAGCGAACAAGAAGATCACGGTCAACAGCCCCGAGTGCGTCGCCTGGTTCAACTGGTACAAGAAGTGGTACGAGACCTACAACAAGGGCAACGCCATGGTCAACCTGATCTCCACCCGGACCGGCGGAGACGCGGGCCTGATGCAGACCGGCCAGCTGGCAATGGCGATCTACGGCGAGTGGGAGAACGGCGCGGCCTACCTGTCGGCCAACGCACCGAACCTCCACTACGACACGGCGCCGATCCCGGCGATCAGTCCGGACAAGTACGGCGCCGCGTTCATCAACGGCAACGCCTGGTTCATCCCGACGGGTTCCAGCAACCCGGAGGCGGCGGCCAAGTTCGGCATGTACCTCATGACCGACGACCCGTCGCGAACGATGGACATCCAGAACGCCAGCGTGCCGCAGCTGACGTCGCTGCTGACGGATCCGGTCCTGACCGCGATCCCCCACCAGAAGACGTTCCTCAGCCTGGTCAACCACAAGGACGCCTGGACGACCCCGATGATCTCCGTGTACGGCCAGCTCAAGGACGGTCTGGGCAGCGCCCTCAGCGCGGTCACCACAGGTAGCGCCGATCCGAAGACGGCGCTCGACGCCCTGGCCGCCGACATCCAGGGCAAGCTCGATGCGAACGGGCCGTAACCGTTGACCATCGATCCTTCCTGGTGAACCTGTTCACTCCGCCGCCCGGTCCCCAGGACCGGGCGGCGAATCCTTCGTTTCAGCCGAGGCGACGTCGACCGACGGCGCTCCTCCCATGACGGCCCTGCCCGTCGCGGTCGATCTTCGGGCCGAGCACCGGGTCGACCCGATCGGCCTCGACGAGCCCAGGCCGAGGCTGAGCTGGCGCGTCGAGCTCGCGCCTCCGGCGACCCGGCAGGCATCGTTCACGATCCAGGTCGCCCGCAAGCCGTCGTTCGCCCGCGCGGCGATCGTCTGGTCGCAGACCGATGTCGTCAGCGCCGCTCCGGCGATCGTCTACGACGGTCCTCCGCCCGGCTCCCGGGAACGGCGGGCGTGGCGCGTTCGACTCGTCGATGACCGTGGGGCCGAGGGCCCGTGGAGCGCTCTGGCGTCGTGGGAGATGGGCCTCCTCGATCCTGACGACTGGGCAGCGCGCTGGATCTCGTGGATCGATCCGGCCAGGGCGAGCTGGTCATCGCGGAGCCCCATCCTGCGTCGATCGTTCCGACTCCCCACGGCGGCCGCTCGCGCCCGTGCCCACGTGACGGCGCTCGGGCTCGTGGAGCTCACCATCAACGGCCGCCGTATCGGCGCGGACCGCCTCGCGCCGGGCTGGACGGATTACCGGCAGCGGATCCAGTACCGCACGAGCGATGTCCTGGACCTGCTCCGCCCGGGTGAGAACGTCGTCGGCGCCCGCCTCGGGCGCGGCTGGTTCGCCGGTGAGGTCGGCGAGTTCGGCGCCGAGCGCTACGGGGACGTTCCGGCCCTCATGACCCGGATCGAGGTCGACCTCGTCGACGGCCGCAGGTTCGTTGTCGTGACCGACACGTCGTGGCGAGCGCATCCCGGTCCGCTCGTCGAGGACGACCTGCTCATGGGCGAACGGTTCGATGCCCGGGACGAGCCGACGGGCTGGGAGGAACCCGGCTACCGGGACGTCGAGTGGCGAGCGGTCAGCGTCCGGGCCGCGCCGGGCGGACGACTCGTCGCCCAGCGGGACGCCGGCGTGGCGATCATCGACGAGCTGGAGCCACGCGCCATCACGGGCGTTGGGCCGGGTCGTCAGGTCGTCGACTTCGGGCAGAACATCGCGGGACATCTTCGGATCAAGGCCGCGGGCGCTGCCGGGACCACGATGGTCGTCCGTCACGCCGAAGCGCTCGATCTCGATGGCGGCCTGTACACGGCCAGCCTGCGCACAGCAAGGCAGACCGATTCCTACACGTTCCGCGGCGAGGGCCACGAGGTGTTCGAGCCGCGGTTCACCTCTCACGGCTTTCGTTACGCGGAGATCAGCGGGCTGGCGGACCCCATCGATCCGCGCCAGCTGACGGCCCGAGTGGTCAGCTCGATCGGCCCCGCGACTGGTTCATTCGCCTGTTCGGACGAGCTCGTGAACGCGATCCACCACAATGTCCTCTGGGGGCTTCGAGGCGGGCTCGTCGGCATCCCGACCGACTGCCCGCAGCGCGACGAGCGCCTCGGCTGGACGGCCGATGCCGCGGCGATGGCTCCGAGCGCGCTGTTCCTCGGCGACACCGCGGCCCTGTTCGAGAAGTGGCTCGTCGACCTGTCCGATGCCCAGCTCCCGTCGGGCGCGTATCCCGACGTGGCGCCGAGCATCGGCGTCACCGGCTCCGGCAACGCGGGCTGGGCGGACGCCGGCGTCCTCGTTCCGTGGCTCGTCTACCGGCGGACCGGGAACCCCGGGGTGATCGCCCGGCAGTACGACTCGATGCTCGAGTACGTGCGCTTCCTCGAGGCCGACCAGATGGGCGGCGTTCGCCACGGCGGTCGGTACGGCGACTGGCTGGCCCTCGAGCCCGCGACGAGCCTCGAGCTGATCGGGACGGCCTACCTTGCCCGGTCCGCTGCGCTCTTCGTGCAGATGGCGCAGCTCCTCGGCCGGCACGACGACGCCGCGCCGTTCGCCCGGCTTGCGGCGCAGGCCCGATCCGCGTTCAGGCATCGATTCATGGCCGCACCCGGCGTGCTCCGCGACGAGACCCAGACGGGATATGCGCTTGCCCTCGGGTTCGAGCTCGTGGCGCCGAGCTCGCGGTCCGTCGCCGCCGAGCGGCTGGCGGGGTTGATCGAGGCGGCCGGCGGGCACCTCCAGACGGGTTTCCTCGGAACCGGCCCCGTCCTCGACGCCCTGTCCGATCATGGCCGGCATGAGCTGGCGGCGCGGGTCGTCCGGGCAGACACGTACCCGGGCTGGGGCTACGAGGTCCGTCAGGGCGCCACGACGATCTGGGAGCGCTGGGACAGCTGGACCCCTGAGGCGGGCTTCGCGGACCCGGCGATGAACTCGCTCAACCACGCGGCGCTCGGCTCGGTGGCCGACTGGCTCCACCGCTCGGTCGCCGGTCTTGCTCCGGCCGAGCCAGGCTACGCGACGATGCTCGTCCGGCCGCGACCGGGCATCGGCTTCAAGTGGGCCCGCGCCACCCACGACTCGGCCCATGGTCATCACGCGGTCGCCTGGGCGGTCGACGGCGAACGGCTGGAGCTGACGGTCGAGGCGCCGCCCAACACCGCGGCCCGGATCCTCCTCCCTGGCGCCGCGCGGGACGTGATCGTCGACGGGCAACCGGTGCCGCCTCGCCGTCCCGCCCGCGACGGCGCGTCCGGCGAGTCGGTACGCCGGTTCGATCTCCAGTGGGGCAAGCATGTCGTCCACGCCACGCTGGACGCGGCCGACCGATGACCCGGTCGCGGCGTCTCCCGATGAGCCTCGGACGGGCGATCGCCGGCCTCGCCTCAGACGCCCCGGTAGACGTCAACCGGCCGGCCGCGAACGCCCGGTCGGACCCGGAAGACCGCCCCGGCCAGCGGCTCGCGCACCCGGTCCTCGTCGGTCATGTGCTCCCAGGCCGACGTGATGAACAGGATGTCTCGCTCCGGCCCGCCGAATGTGACGCTCGTCACGAGGCTGACCGGCAGGCGGATCACCCGGTCGAGCCGGCCATCGACGTAGCGGTGCACGGCGCCGCCGTGGGCGAGGGCCACCCACAGCCCGTCGTCCTCGTCGATCGTGAGCCCATCGGGGGTCCCGTTCTCCGCCGGGATCTCGACGATCGCCCTGCGGTTCGCGAGCGCGCCGCTCGCGGGATCGAAGGTGAATGCGTCGATCCGGTGGGTCGGCGAGTCGACGTAGAACATCGTCCGGCCGTCGCCGCTCCAGGCGAGGCCGTTGGAGAGCGTCACGCCGGGTACGACGACGGTCGCCCGCCCATCCTCGTCGAGGCGGTAGAGCGCACCCGCGGCCGGCGTCACGTCGTAGGCCATCGTCCCCGCCCAGAAGCGGCCCACCGGATCGCATTTGCCGTCGTTGAAGCGGAGTCCATGGCGTGCCTCCGCGATCTCCTCGATGAGATGCGCAGGCCCGTCGCCCACCACCCAGAAGCCGTTCTGCAGCGCTGCGATGAATCCGCCGCCGGCGCGCGGGGCCACGGCACCCACGTGGAGCGGGGTCTCGATCGAGCTCGTGTCACCCGTTTCCGGATCCGTCGCGTGGACCCGTCGGCCGAGGATGTCCACCCAGACGAGGCGGCCCGAGCGCGCGTCCCAGACCGGTCCTTCGCCCAGCTCGGCGCCCATCGCGACGACGACATCGGGATCGTTTCCGGTCGTCACCCGGGATGCTCCTCTCCGCGAATCGTCGGGTCGGGATGCCCGAGCGCCGGGACCGCAGAATACCCGACAGGACGGGCCGTTCCAGTCGATGCACGACGCCGGATCTTGCGGTCACGAGCGGAGGCGGCATGACGGGCCGGACGGTCATCCATCTCGTTCCGCACACCCACTGGGACCGCGAGTGGTACCTGCCGTTCCAGACGTTCCGGGCTCGCCTCGTCGGCTTGATCGACGGGCTCCTCGACGAGATGGACGCCGATCCGAGCGTCCGGTTCACCCTCGATGGGCAGACCGCGACGATCGACGACTACCTCGAGATCCGGCCCGAGGCCCGGCCGCGGATCGAGCGCCTGAT
>JANMCU010000145.1:0-5780 GCA_031361415.1 Chloroflexota bacterium
TTGTCCGAGGCCGTCGAGAACACCTGCGACTTCGACGTCGGGATCGTCGTGTTGCGGTCGATGAGCTTGGTCATCACCCCGCCGAGCGTCTCGATCCCGAGCGACAGCGGCGTCACGTCGAGGAGGAGGACGTCCTTGACATCACCGGCCAGGACGCCGGCCTGGATCGCGGCGCCGATCCCGACGACCTCATCCGGGTTGACGCCCTTGTGCGGCTCCTTGCCACCGAACATCGCCTTGACCGCCTCGACGACGGCCGGCATCCGGGTCATGCCGCCGACAAGGATGACCTCGTCGATGTCGCCGGCCTTGAGCCCGGAGTCCTTGAGCGCGGCCTCGACCGGCTTGCGCGTCTTCTCGACGAGGTCGCGGACGAGGTCCTCGAGCTTGGCCCGGGTCAGGGTGACGACGAGGTGCTTCGGGCCCGAAGCGTCGGCCGTCACGTATGGCAGGTTGATCTCCGTCGACGAGGTCGAGCTGAGCTCGATCTTCGCCTTCTCGGCGGCCTCCTTGAGGCGCTGGAGGGCCTGGGGGTCCTTCGAGAGATCGATCCCCTGGTCCTTCTTGAACTCGGTCAGCAGCCACTCGATGACGCGCTGGTCGAAGTCGTCGCCGCCGAGGTGGGTGTCGCCGTTGGTCGCCTTGACCTCGAAGACGCCTTCGCCCAGCTCGAGGATCGAGATGTCGAACGTGCCGCCGCCGAGGTCGTAGACCGCGATCTTCTCGTCGTGCTTCTTGTCGAGCCCGTAGGCAAGGGCCGACGCGGTCGGCTCGTTGATGATCCGGCGGACCTCGAGGCCGGCGATCCGGCCGGCATCCTTGGTCGCCTGGCGCTGGGTGTCGTCGAAGTAGGCCGGGACCGTGATCACCGCTTCGGTGACCTTGTCGCCGAGGTATGCCTCCGCGTCCGCCTTCAGCTTCTGGAGGACCATCGCGCTGATCTCGGGCGGGCTGTAGGTCTTGTCGCCGATCTTCACGACGACGCCGTCGGACTTCGGGTCCTTCTCGACCGTGTAGCTGACGAGCTCCTTGGCTCGCTTTGTCTCGACGTCGTCCCAGCGGCGGCCCATGAACCGCTTGATCGAGTAGATGGTATTGGCCGGGTTCGTGACCGCCTGGCGCTTGGCCAGCTGGCCGACGAGTCGCTCGCCGGTCTTGGTGAAAGCCACGACCGACGGCACCGTCCGGCCGCCCTCGGCCGAAGCGATGACGGTCGGCTCGCCGCCCTCCATGACGGCGACGACGCTGTTCGTCGTGCCGAGGTCGATGCCGATGATCTTGCCCATCTGGTTCGTGTCTCCTTGGTTTGGGGTTCGGGGTTGGGTCTCGGGATGACTTGGCTGGATGATCAGTTGGGTCGGGCGGGCGCCTCTGAAGCCTCCGGCGCGTCGTCCGGATCGGGCGCGGCGGCGACGGCCACGAGGGCCGGTCGAAGGACGCGATCGCGGAGCTTGTAGCCCCGCCGGATGACGTCCACGATCTCGCCCTCCGCGCGACCGGTGCCCGGGACGTTGACGATCGCCTCGTGCTCGCGCGGGTCGAACGGCTTGCCCGCCTCGGCCTCGATCGCCTTGACGCCCTCCGAATCGAGCAGCGAGCGGAGCTTGCGGTCGATCGCGGTCACGCCGTCGACCCAGCTGCTGGCAGCGAGGTCGGCGGGGCGGTTGTCGATTGCAAGATCGAAGTCGTCGGCGATCGCGAGCACCTTGCGGATGAGGTCCTCACCCGCAAGGCCGAGCATGGCCTCGCGCTCCTCGGTCGTCCGGCGCCGGTAGTTGCTGAACTCGGCGCGCTCGCGCTGGAGGCCGGCGAGGTACTCGTCGGCCTTGGCGGTGCTCGCCGCGAGGTCGTCGCGAAGCTGGTCGATGTCGGCCAGGAGCTTCGTCGGCGAGATGTCGATCTCGTCGATCCGCTCTTCGGCCCGGGTTCGGTGGGGCATCCGGGCCCCACCGGTCAGGGGTTCGCGCGGCCCGTCGAGCGGCCGGCCGCGGAGATCGCGCGGGTCAGGCATAGATGTGCTGCACCAGTTCGTTCATCAGGGTGGAGACGAAGCGGACCGTGCCGATCGCCTGGGGATACCCCATCCGGGTGGGGCCAAGGACGCCGACGACGCCGACCGCCCGGCCGGGCTCGCCATATGGGGCGAGGACGAGCGACACGTCGCGCATCTCCTCGGGCGCGTTCTCGGCGCCGATGAAGACCTGGACGGCGCCGGTTCCGGCCACTTTGTCGAGGAGCTCCCCCAGATACGCACGGTTCTCGAGGGCGGCAAAGACGCGCCGGAGCTTGTCGCTTCGCTCGAACTCCGGGGCCTCCATCACGTGCAGGATGCCATCGCTGAAGATTTCCTCGATGCCGGTCGCATCGTAGTCCCGAACGGCCGCGAGGACCCGCTCGCCGACCCGTCGAACGAGCGTTCCGATCGGGCCGTCGCCGTCGATCCGAACGAGCGCCCGTTCCGCGTCGACCGCGGTCCGGCCGGCCATCAATCCGTCGAGGATGACCGCGGCGCGGGTGAGGTCACCCTGCTCGACGGGCTCGGCGAGGGTGACCAGGATCTGGCGCAGGGCGCCCTCGCGGAACACGATGATCAGGCTGGCCAGCCGATCGCTGATCGAGACGAGGTCGATCCGCCGGACGTGGGCCGCACGCGGCTTCGCCTGGGTCGCGAGGCCGGCCGTCCGGTTGGCGCTTGCCAGCGTCGTCGCCGCAAGCCGGAACCACTGCTCGGAGGCGTGCTGCACCTGGCCGAACTGGTGGCGGATCATCAGCTGCTCGACCGGGGCGAGCTGGCTCGCGTCCGAGATCGATTCGACGAAGTAGCGATAGCCCGCATCGGTCGGGATCCGGCCGGAGCTCGTGTGCGGATGGGTGAGCAGGCCGTTGAACTCGAGCGCGGCGAGGATGTTCCGCACGGTCGCGCTCGACACGCCGAGGTTGTAGCGCTCGACGAGCGACTGGGAGCCGACCGGAACGGCGGTCAGGACGTATTCCTCGATGACGGCCCGGAGGATCGACTCTGCACGGAGATCCAGGGAGCCGCTGGTGCGGGTGTGTCGCGCCACGCTGCTGCCTCGCGGGGGGCGGCGGAATTGAAAGTCTCGCCGCGGTTCGGGATCGTTAGCACTCGATGGTGCTGAGTGCTAAGGATACTAGCAGTCCACTGTCCGGAGTGTCAACGGGTTCGGGGCGATCGCCGGCTGCTACCTGGCGCGTATCGAGCGGCAGAGACGTCGACATCAGGTGGCCCTAGACAAGCCGGGCGAAGAGCTCGTTGGACAGCAGCCGACCGCGGGTCGTCAGGACGATCCGGTCGGCCGCATCGATCGTCAGCAACTCGGCCGCGAGCGCCCATCCGAACGCGTCGGCCAGGGGCGGTTCGGTCGCGGCGGCGCGCGGGAGGCCGCGATCGGTTCGCAGCCCGAGGACGATCGACTCGGATCGGGCGGTCTCGGCGTCGATCCTCTCGGAGCCACCCGGCGGCAGGGTGGGCGTGCGGGCCGCGTGGTCGACCGCCGGCCCAGCGCGCTCCGCCCCGGGGGTCAGCGCCGCGAGATAACGCCCGAGGTGGGCGGCGTTCCAGCGGCGAGTCGCCCCGTCGAATGCGTGGGCGCCAGGCCCGACCGCCTCGTATGGACGGCGCTCCCAGTAGGCCAGGTTGTGGCGGCTCTCGTGCCCGGGTCGGGCCCAGTTGCTGATCTCGTAGCCGCGCCAGCCGTCGGCGGCCAGGCGATGGACGGCGTGGTGGTACTGGCCGGCCGCACGATCCTCGTCCTGGGCCGGGATCGCGGCATCGCGCCAGCGGCGGGCGCCACGGGTCGTCGGGAGGTGGTCGCCATCGACGCCAGTGAGACCCTCCGCGTCGGGGTCGTCGAGGGTCAGGGCATACAGCGAGAGGTGGTCGGGCCCGAGCTCGACGGCCTGATCGAGCGTCTCCATCCAGGTCGCGAGCGAGCCGTCCGGCACGTCGTAGAGCAGGTCGAGGTTGACTGAGCCGATCCCGCCCTCACGGGCGGCGCGGACCGCGTCGCCCACGTCGACCGGTCGATGGCGCCGGCCGAGCCGGCGGAGCTCGGCTGGATCGAGGCTCTGGGCGCCGAACGAGATCCGGTTGATTCCGGCCTCCGCCAGTGCCGCCGCATCGCCGCGCTCGTCGGGCCCGGGGTTGGCCTCGATCGTGACTTCGGCATCGGGCGCGATCGCGAAGCGGCGGCGAACGGTCCCGAGGATCCCGGCAATCGTGTCGGCCGGGACGAGCGTCGGCGTGCCACCGCCGACGTACACGGTGTCGAGCGCCGGCCGCGTCGTCGCACCGGGTGCCCCGAACGTTGCATCGAGCAAATCAGCCCGGAGCTCGAGCTCCGTGTCGAGCGCGGCCGCCAGCGCCCCGATCCGGTTCGCCGGCCCGCGCGCGGCCGCGCCCGCGACCACGACGAAGTCGCAGTACGGGCAGAGCGAGACGCAGAACGGGATGTGGATGTAGAGCCCGACCGGCGGCTGGGGGACCGGCCCGACGCCGAGAGCCGGGTCGGTCATCGATCCGTGACCGTGGACGGCCCGCCGGCCGGCCTTCCTGCCGCTCCGCGGGAGAATCGCCCTGCCGGGCTGTTTCCGCTAGCCGAATATTGCGAATGTCGAATCATGCGGCTACCGGAAACGGTGGCCAACCCTGAATCTGGTGCGAGAACGTTCGCGCTCGAACCCGCGGGCCGCTGCCACGCTCGAATCATGCGGCTACCGGAAACGGTGGCCAACCCTGGATCTGGTGCGAGAACGTTCGCGCCCGGACCCGCGGGCCGCTGCCGAACTGGAGCCATCAGCGATCCCGCGAGCTTGACTCCCGCGGCCCGATGACCCGCCAGCCCTTCGGCGGTCGGCGCTTCTCCTCGATCTCCTCGACCTCCCGGCCGCGGGGCAGGAACTGGCCCGCGTGACCGGTCGACAGGAAGACGGCGAACCGGGTCACGGCATGGCCGATGAACGCCGCGGCGATGCCGCCCGTCACCGCGGTCACCCAGCCGCCGGCAAGCCCGATGAGGATCGCCATCACGAGCAGCCAGCGATTCCGACCGGGCGCTCCGAGCCGGGTCGCGAGCGCATACAGGATCGCCTGGATGACGTTGGCCGCCGTCGGCTCGAGCCCGGTCAGGAGGAGCAGGCCGAGGATCGCGCCGCGGAATGCGACCTCGTCGATGAGCGCAGTCGCGACGGCGTTCAGGAGCGCGCCGGGATAGGACCAGACATCGGGGAACCGCAGGCGGCGGTAGCGCCAGTAGGCGATCCCGAGCGCGATCGCGGTCCCGGCCGCCGCGTACAGGAACCCGAATGCGAAGGCCTTGCCGCGATCACCGGCGCTGAGTGCAAAATCGAGGTCGGGCGATGGATGGACGAGGTAGATCCCGACGACGAGCAGGATCCCGATCCCGTACCACGCGACCCGGCGCCGGAACGACGGCGCCCAGCCATCGACCGGGTCGTCGTATTCGGCCGCGTTGAACCGGGCCGCCTCGAGACGGAGCATGACGAGCAGCAGGGCGAGCCCGATCGCGACCAGTGTCCGGATCTGGAGCAGCGCGCCTTCCACTCGCGATCAGCCCTCGTCCATCCGGAGCATCGCGAGGAAGGCCTCCTGCGGGATCTCGACCGAACCGACCCGCTTCATCCGCTGCTTGCCTTCCTTCTGCTTCTCGAGCAGCTTCCGCTTCCGGGTGATGTCGCCACCGTAACACTTGGCCAGGACGTTCTTGCGCATGGCCCGGACCGTCTCCCGGGCGATGACG
>JANMCU010000095.1:0-16555 GCA_031361415.1 Chloroflexota bacterium
AGAGGACGCCGAGATCGTGGAGAACGTCATCGGCGGCCATCGTCTCCGCCCGGATCCGGCTTTCGGCGAAGGCGAGATCCTCCGGCACGCCCGGGTTCAGGTGGTGGCAGACCATGAGCATGTCGAGATGCTCGTCGAGGGTGTTGACGGTGTACGGCCGGGTCGGGTTCGTCGACGACGGCAGGACGTTGGGCAGAGCGGCGATCCGGATGATGTCCGGCGCGTGACCACCGCCCGCGCCCTCGGTGTGGAAGGTGTGGATCGTCCGCCCATCGATCGCGGCGATCGTGTCCTCCACGTAGCCCGCCTCGTTGATCGTGTCGGTGTGGATTGCCAGCTGGACGTCCTCCTCGTCGGCGATGCGGAGCGCGGCATCGATGACCGCCGGCGTCGTGCCCCAGTCCTCGTGCGCCTTCAGGCCGCACGCGCCGGCGAGGACCTGCTCGCGCATGGCGTCCGGCAGGCTCGCATTGCCCTTGCCGTAGACGCCCCAGTTGACGGGCAGGGCCTCCGCCGCCTGGAGCATCCGGGCGATGTTCCACGGCCCGGGCGTGGCGCTCGTGGCGTTCGTGCCGTCGGCCGGTCCCGTGCCGCCGCCGAGGATCGTCGTGACGCCGTTGCTGAGGGCGGCCCAGACCTGCTGCGGCGAGATCATGTGGACGTGGCTGTCGACGCCGCCGGCCGTGGCGATCAGGCCCTCGCCGGAGATGACCTCGGTGCCGGCACCGATCACGAGGCCGTCGGTCACCCCATCCATGATGTCCGGGTTGCCGGACTTGCCGAGCCCGACGATCCGGCCGTTTCGAACGCCGAGATCGGCCTTGACGACACCGATCACGGCGTCGAGGACGACGACGTTCGTGATCACGAGATCGAGCGCGCCGGCGGCGTTGGTGAGGCCCGACGACTGGGCCATCCCGTCGCGGATCGTCTTGCCGCCGCCGAACACGGCCTCGTCACCGGGCACGGTCAGGTCGCGCTCGACCTCGCACACGAGGTTCGTGTCCGCGAGCCGGAACCGATCCCCGGTCGTGGGGCCGTACAGCTCGGCGTAGCGCCGCCGGTCGATCCGCATCGAGCTCAGCCTTGCGCTTCGGGGTCGGAATCGGCGTCGCCCGGACCGAGGGCGAAGCCGCGAGCGCGGGCGGCCACCGCGAACGCCTCACGCCCTCCCGGGCGATCCAACGCGCCACCGACCAGACCGTGGGCGCCCGTGACCACTCGCCGCCCGACGAACGGCACCAGGTCGACATCGCGGGTGTCACCGGGTTCGAACCGGACGGCCGTGCCGGCGGGGATGTCGAGGCGCTGCCCATAGGCCGCCAGTCGATCGAAGCGGAGAGCGCGGTTCGCCTCGGCGAAGTGGTAATGCGATCCGACCTGAATCGGCCGGTCGCCGCTGTTGACGACCGTCATCCGGGTCACCGGCCGCCCCGCGTTGAGCTCGATGTCGCCCGCCGGATGGACATAGCCGCCGATCGGCCCCGCATCGCTCACGGGATGGGATCGTGACACGAGACGAGCTTCGTCCCGTCGGGGAACGTCGCCTCGACATGGACGACGGTCAAGAGCTCGGGCACCTGGTCCATCACGTCGTCGCGGGTCAGGACCCGCCGACCCAGGGCTCGCACCTCGGACACGCGGCGGCCGTCACGGGCGCCTTCGAGCATGGCTTCAGTGATGAGCGCGGTCGCCTCGGGCAGGTTCAATTTGAGGCCCCGCTCGCGCCGTCGCCGGGCGAGGTCCGCGGCGACGTAGACGAGGAGCTTCTCGGTCTCGCGGGGGGTGAGCTGCATGAGGCGTCCCGCTCCGGTAGGAGGCGCCGATTGTAAGCGCTCAGCGGCGCGCCGAGCGCCGAAGCCGGAGCGCCAGCCCGAGGGTCAGGCAGCGGTCAGGATCGTCGACGAACGGGCCGAGGAGATCGGCGACCCGCTCGAGCCGGTTGGCCAGGGTGTTCGTGTGGACGTACATCCGGCGCGCCGCGACCGCGACCTTCCTGGTGGCGAGATAGACGTCCAGCGTCTCGACGAGGTTCGTCCGGTGCCGAACGTCGTAGGCCACCAGCGGGCCGATCGTCGTGCCGATGAAGATCGCCCGCTCGGCCTCCGGGGTGTTGAACAGGAGCCGGTCGAGGTCCAGCTCCTCGAACAGGGACACCTTCCCGTGGCCGCGGCTCCAGCCCGCGACTGCAACCGCCCCGCGGGCCTCGCGATAGCTCTCGTCGAGCCGGAGTGGATCGCCGGTCGGCCGGCCGATCCCGATATCGACGACGCTGCCCGGCAGGCGCCGCGCGCCCTCCGCGGCGAGCTCCAGGCCCGCCCTACGGGCTGCCTCCCGACCGCGACCGGTCGCGGGCACGAGCGCCGCAATCCCTGCTGTTCGCTCCCAGATGATCGCCCTCTGACCGAGCGACAGCCGGGCGGCCTCGTGCAGCCGGTGACGGGCAACCAGCTCGTCCGACGAGCCGGCCAGCTGGCCGAACGGCCGACCGTCGAGCTCCTGGAATTCGGCGACGAGGACCGCCCGAGGCGTCGCGAGATCCCAGCCGAACGCCGCCGAGCGCTCCATCAGCGCCTCGCGATCGGTCACGTGGCCGGTCACGAGCTCCTCGAGACACACGGCCTGGAAGCGGTGGTCCGCCTCCGCCACCGCCCGGGCCTGGACGAGCCGGAGGGCGGCGATCGTCGCCGCATAGTCGAGGGCCTCGAGCTCGTCGTCGCCGAGGTCTCCGGCCCGCCCCAGCGCGACGATCGTGCCGTGCCGGTCCGCGCCGACGACGATCGACTGGACGATGGCGTCGCGGCCGTCGGCCAGCTGGACGCCGGCAAGCTCGGAGCCCGGCCGGAGCTCGACGAGCGATCCGGCCAGCGTCTCGGCGACGGCTGGGTCGAAGGCCGACGAGTGGGCGAGCACGGCTCCCTGGCCGTCGACGATCGCGACCGGCATCGCGATGGACTCGGCGAGCGCCTCGGCGATCGGACGCAGGCCGCCACCGCCCAGCACGATTCTCGTGAACCGGTCGTGGATCTCCGCGGCTCGCTGGAGGCGGACGGACTGGATGTCGAGGATGACCCCCAGCACCGCGCCGATGATCTCGTTGAACGAGGCCGGCGGCGGCAGCTCGACGATCGGGAAGCCGAGGCGATCGGCGTCCTCGATCATCCTTGCCGGGATCGACTCGATGTAGCGCGTCGGCTTGATCGCCAGCCCCGCGAGACCGTGGGCGACGAGATGGGGAACCAGGTGCTCGAGGGCGGCAGGGTCCTCCCGGAGCGGATAGGCCGTCGTCAGGAGGAGCTCATCCGGCTTCACCCAGTCAAGGATGTCGGGGACTTCCATGACGTTGACCGATCGGACGACCCGACCGCGGCCGTCATGCCCGGCGACCAGGCGCGCCTGCTTCAGCGGCGGCAGCTCGAGAACGTCGGAAATCGGCACGCCGGTCAGCGTGTGGCGCTCTCGCGCACTCGGTTCCGAGACCGCGATCAGCGAGCGCATGCCCAGCTCCCTCCTGTCGGACTCGCACAGTCAACCGACCGGCGAACTATGGGAATCCGCTAGTGACGGGTGCATCGTAGCGTCCATACGATAGGCGCCGTGCCGACCACCGTCACCGGAGCACGACCCCTGCCGAATGCCGTCGCCCGCCTCGTGGCCACGCGCCTGACGCCGGACCTCCGCGCGGAAGGTCTGATCCTCAGTGGACGGGTGCGGAGCGTCCATCGGGCGGCGATCTACCTCGACGTCGGCTCGTCACCGTCCCACTTGCCAGCGTCCCAGGCGATCGTCGCCATCGACGATGTCGGGGGCGTGCCCGGCGGGATCCTCGTCGGGAACATCGGCGACCTGCGCGAGACCGGAATCCGGCCCGGGATGGCGGTCGTGCCGTCGATCCGCGGTCTCGCGCTCCCATCGGCCGGCGTCGAGATCGACCTCGCGGATGCGCTCAGCTGGTCCCCTACCCTGCCCGCCGCGGCGCGGTTCCGACCAACGCCGGAGCTCGGCGGGATCGTCGCCGCCGCCCGCCGGCTCGCAGCGATCCACGCCAGCCCCGGTGGTCTGGCGTGGACGATCCCCGGTGCTGTCCGGACGGTCGACCCGTGGCAGGCGCGGGCCGCGCTTCTCATCGACCGACAGCTCGCGGCTCTCGAATCCGGCGACCCTGTCGCGGCCGCGGCCGACGCCGCGAAGGCGACGGTCGAGCTCATCGGACTGGGCGTCGGGCTGACACCGTCGGGCGACGACTACCTCGTGGGGCTGCTGGCAGGGCTCGAGGCGACCGACGACCCGGTCCGCCAGGGCCTCGCGGCCACGATCGCGGCACACGCGGAGATCCGGACGACGGCGGTCGCCGCGGCGGCGCTGGGTCACGCGGCCTCGGGCGCCTTCGTCGAGCGCCTGCACGACGTGCTCGTCGCGGTGGGCCGCGGCCGCCTCGATGGACTGGAACCGGCGATCGAGCGGGCGATGGCCTACGGCTCGACCTCGGGCGGCGACACCCTCGTCGGGCTGTTCTGCGCCCTCGACCTCGCCCTCGCCCGATCGACCCGCGCTCCGGCGGTGGCCGCGTGACACTCGTCGTCAGGGGTGCCGTGCACCGCAACAGCTATCGCGATTCCGTCGAGTTGATGGGCATCGCCGCCCAGCTCGAGCAGCTGCCGGGGATCCAGCGGGCCGGGCTCGTGATGGCCACGCCCGCCAACCTTGCGGTCCTCGCCGAGGCCGGGCTGGCCGAGGCGGCCGCCGCCGATCCGGGCCCGAACGATCTCGTCGTCGCCGTGGCCGCCCTCGACGACTCCGCCGCCGCGCAGGCGCTCGACAGCGCAGCGACGCTCCTTGCCGCCGGGACGGGCGATGCCGACGGCCCGCACGAGGTGCGCACCGCCCAGACGCTGGACGAGGGCCTGGCCGAGCTGCCCGACGCCAACCTGGTCCTCGTGTCGACGCCAGGAACCTACGCCACGGCCGAGGCACTCCGCGCGCTGAAGCGCGGCTTGAATGTGTTCCTGTTCAGCGACAACGTCTCGATCGAGGACGAGATCCAGCTCAAGATGCTGGGCGATCGCAAGGGCCTCCTCGTCATGGGGCCGGATTGTGGAACGGCCATCGTCGGCGGCGTGCCGCTCGGGTTCGCCAACGCCGTCCGGCGCGGTCCGATCGGCCTCGTCGGCGCATCCGGGACGGGCCTCCAGCAGGTGACGTCGCTGATCCATCGCTTCGGCTCCGGCGTCTCGCAGGCGTTCGGAACCGGTGGCCGCGATCTCGACGAGCGGATCGGCGGGACGACGATGCTGGCCGCGACGCAGCGGCTGCTCAGCGATCCGGCGACGACCGTGATCGTCCTGATCTCCAAGCCGCCGTCGGCCGTCGTGGCACTCAGGATCCTCGACGCGGTGCGGACAGCCTCCAAGCCGGTCGTGGTCAACTTCCTGGGCGGCGATGCGCGGACCGTCGAGGCCGCCGGGGCCACGTTTGCGCCGACGTTCGAATCGGCCGCCCGTCTCGCGGTCGCCCTGGCCGGTGACAAGCAGGTCGCGGGTGATGCCACTGATCTGGTAGGCGCGCTCCGGGACGCGCGAATGCTCGCCCTGGCGGAGGAGGCCGCATCGCGGCTCGCGCCCGGCCAGGGCGAGATCCGTGGTCTGTATTCGGGCGGGTCGCTGGCCGGCGAGGCAAAGATCGTCCTGGCGGCCGTCCTGGGCAACGAGCGCCACGATGGAATCCTCGATCTCGGAGACGACGAGTACACCGTCGGGCGGCCCCACCCGATGATCGATCCCCGGCTGCGCAACGAGCACATCGTCAGCACGGCGACCGAGCCGGCAGTCGGGATCCTCCTGCTCGACGTCGTCCTCGGCCACGGTTCGCACCCCGACCCGGCCGAGGCCCTCGCGCCGGCCATCGCCGACGCCATGGCCCTCGCGATCTCGGCCGGCCGCCACCTGCTGGTCGTCGCCTCGGTGTGTGGAACGGACCTCGATCCGCAGGGCCTCGAGCGCCAGGAGCGGATCCTGGCCCAGGTCGGCGTCATGCTCGAATCGAGCAATGCCCGGGCGGCGATGCTGGCCGCGTCCATCGCCGCCGCCGCAGCCCGCCGCGCGGCCGGCGAACCGCTCGTCGGGGCCGCGGACTGATGGCCGCGCCGACCGCCGACCTCGTCGCCGACGGCGTCCGTGCCATCAACGTCGGGCTGGCCGGGTTCGCCGACCCGATCCGCGCCGCCGGAGCGCCGGTCGTCGCTCTCGACTGGCGCCCGCCAGCCGCGGGCGACCGCGAGCTCGGGCTCCTCCTGGCGCGGCTCGAGGACGACCCGGGCGACCCGGTCGGCGGCCGGATCGCCGAGGCGAACCGGCAGGCGGTTGAGCGGATCCTCGCCGCGCAGCCGACGCTCGTCGACGTCCGCCCGGCCGGCGAGGTGATCGAAGGGGTGGCCGGTCGAATGCTCCTCCACAGCGGCCCGCCGATCGACTGGCCGGCGATGTGCGGGCCGGTCCAGGGCGCGGCGATCGGCGCCTGCCTGTTCGAGGGCTGGGCCGCGACGCCGAACGATGCCCGCCGGCTGCTGGATGCCGGCCAGGTCGTCTTCGCTCCGTGCCACGACTACGGCGCGGTGGGTCCGATGGCCGGGGTCCTCTCGCCGTCGATGCCGGTCGCGGTGGTCGAGAACGGGGCGGCCGGCAACCGGGCGTTCGCAACCCTCAACGAAGGCCTCGGCAAGGTCCTCCGGTTCGGCGCTTACGACGGGTCTGTCCTCGAACGGCTCCGCTGGTTCGTGGCGACGCTCGGTCCGGCCCTGGCGACGGTCCTTCGAACAGGCGGTCCGATCGATCTCAAGGCGATCACGGCCCAGGCACTCCAGATGGGCGACGAGGGCCACAACCGCAACGTCGCGGCGACCTCCCTGTTCACGCGGACGATCGCCCCGACCGTTGCGACGTCCCTCAGCGGCGCGGTCGCGGCCGAGGTCTTCACCTTCCTTCGAGCCAACGACCACTTCTTCCTGAACTTCTCCATGGCTGCCTGCAAGTCCGGGCTCGACGCCGCGGCCGGGATCGAGGGGTCGACGGTCGTGACGGCGATGTCGCGCAACGGCGTCGACTTCGGGATCCGCCTCAGCGGGACCGGCAACGACTGGTTCACGGCGCCGGTCGGCGTGCCCGACGGCCTGTACTTCCCGGGCTACGGGCCGGACGACGCGAACCCCGACCTCGGCGACAGCGCGATCACCGAGACATTCGGGATCGGCGGGTTCGCGATGGCCGCCGCGCCGGCCATCGTCAGGTTCGTCGGAGGGATGCCGGCGGATGCGATCGCGTTCACCCGGTTGATGGAGCGGATCACCCTCGCGAAGAACTCGGCGTACGGGCTGCCGTCCCTGGGCTTCAGCGGCACGCCGACCGGGATCGACGCCCGACGCGTCGTCGAGACCGGGATCGCGCCCGTCATCAACACCGGGATCGCCCATCGCGACGCCGGTGTCGGGCAGATCGGGGCGGGGATCGCGCGCGCGCCGCTGGCGTGCTTCGAGCTCGCCATCCGGGCCCTGGCCGGCGGGTTCGGGATCGAGGCGGCGACATGACGGCGAGCCGGGCGGTCGTCGCGATCGGCGGCAACGCCCTGATCCTTGACGGTCAGCAGGGAACGATCGCAGAGCAATACGACAACGCCGTCGAGATGGCTCGCCACATCGCGACCCTCGTCGACCGGGGCTGGGGGATCGTGCTCACCCATGGCAACGGTCCCCAGGTCGGATTCATCCTGCTCCGCTCGGAGCTGGTCGGTGATTCGGCACCGGTCCCTCAGCTGTCGCTCGAGATGTCGTCGGCCGACTCGCAGGGCGGCATCGGCCACATCCTGGCGATGGCCCTGCTGAACGAGCTGGCGGCGCGCGGGCACCGCGATCGCGTGGCATATGTGCTGACCCACAGCGTCGTCGATGCGGCCGACCCCGCCTTCGCGAACCCCACCAAGCCGATCGGCCCCTTCTACACGGCCGGCCAGGCGACGATCAAGCGGAAGCGCAACGGCTGGCAGATGATCGAGGACTCGGGCCGCGGCTACCGCCGGGTCGTCCCGTCGCCCAAGCCGCTCCGGATCGTCGAGTCGGCCCAGATCCAGTCCCTCGTCGACGCCGGCCACATCGTCGTCGCGGTCGGCGGCGGCGGGATCCCGGTGGTCGAGACGAGGCGCGGCTACGAAGGCGTCGAGGCCGTGATCGACAAGGATCGGGCGTCGGCCCTCCTCGCTGCGAGCCTCGGCGTGCCGCTCCTGGTCCTGTCGACCGGCGTCGAGCAGGTCGCCTGGCATTTCCGCCAGCCGGACCAGCGCCTCCTCTCCTCCATCACCGCGGCCGAGGCCGTCCAGTACCTGGCCGACGGTGAGTTCCCCAAGGGCAGCATGGGGCCGAAGATCGAGGCGGCGGTCGACTTCCTCGCCCACGGCGGGAAGGAAGTCCTCATCACGACCCCGGCAGCGCTGGAACGAGCGATCGCGGGCCAGACGGGGACCCGGATCGTGCCCGATCTGATCCCCGCCGGACCCGGACGTGACTGACCAAGGAGGACGCACCATGGCGACTGTCGAGGCGGAACCCTACGGCTTCGAGCTCGAGCCGGCGACGACCGCGCTCGTGATGATCGATTTCCAGCGGGACTTCGTGTATCCCGGTGGCTTCGGAGAGGCGCTCGGCAACGACACGTCGCCGCTGCTCAAGGCGCTGCCCCCAGCGGAGCGGGTCCTCAAGGCCTGCCGCGCGGCCGGGATCTTCGTCATCCACACCCGCGAGGGACACCGCGCGGACCTGTCCGACCTGCCGCCGTCCAAGAAGGTCCGGGGCCGCGGCAAGATCACGATCGGGGACGTCGGGCCGATGGGCCGGATCCTCGTCCGCGGCGAGCTGGGCCACGACATCGTCGAGGAGGTCTACCCGATCGAGGGCGAGCCGATCATCGACAAGCCGGGCAAGGGCGCCTTCTACGCCACGGATCTCGACGCGATCCTGAAGATGAAGGGCATTCAGCAGCTCGTCGTCTGCGGCGTGACCACCGAGGTCTGTGTTCATACCAGCGTTCGCGAGGCCAACGACCGAGGCTACGACGCCCTCGTCCTGTCGGACTGCGTCGGTTCCTACTTCCCGGAGTTCCAGCGGGTCGCCCTCGAGATGATCAAGGCGCAGGGCGGGATCTTCGGCTGGGTCAGCGACTCGGAACGGTTTCTCCGGGCCCTGGCGACCGTGACCGGCGCACAGCCGGCCGCGGCGGGAGCCGCCGTTGGGTGACGGCCCCGGCGTCGCGTCAGGAAACCTCGGAGGAGTGGAGGAATCCATGCAACAGCAATCCAGCGCCTACAAGCCGCGTCTCTGGGTCCCCGGAGACTGGAATGCGTTCTTCGGCCTCGGGACGAACGTCCTGCTCAACGTCCTCGTGCTGTCGAGCCTCGTCCTGTTCGTCATCAAGCTGCCCAACGACATCGTGTTCGGGCGGATCCTGCCGGCCCTCGGCATCGCCCTGCCGATCGGCAACCTGTACTACGCCTACCTGGCCTATCGCCTCGGCCGCAAGGAGGGTCGCGACGACGTCGCGGCGATGCCCTACGGCCCGAGCGTCCCGCACTACTTCTTCGTCACGTTCGTGATCATGCTGCCGGTCGTCATCAAGACGAACGGCAACGTCATGAAGGCCTGGGAGGCCGGGCTGGCGTGGGCGTTCTTCATCGGCATCGTCGTGCTGATCGGCGCCTTCATCGGTCCGACCATCCGACGCTACACACCAAGGGCGGCCATGCTCGGAACGCTGGCCGGCATCTCCGTCGCGTTCATCTCGATGAGCGCGGCGTTCGAGATGTACAACGCGGCCTGGATCGCCCTCGCGACCTTCGCGATCGTCCTGCTGTCGTGGACGGCCGGCGTCCGGCTCCCCTTCGGCATCCCGGGCGGCCTGGCCGCGATCATCGTCGGCACGATCATCGGCTGGTTGTCGTACTTCGTGTTCGGCTGGCACGGCCTCGATCCGAAGGCAGTCGGCGACTCGTTCGCCCAGTTCGGCATCCACCTGCCACAGCCGGGAACCGAGGTCCTGAGCGGCCTCAGTGACGTCGCCCCGCTCCTCGCCACCGCGATCCCGCTCGGCGTCTACAACTTCACCGAGGGGATGAACAACGTCGAGAGCGCGTCGGCCGCCGGCGACAACTACAACCTCCGCAGCATCCTCCTCGCCGACGGCATCGGGGCCGTCATCGGATCGTTCCTCGGCAGCCCGTTCCCGCCCGCCGTGTACATCGGCCATCCGGGCTGGAAGGCCGTCGGCGGCCGGATCGGCTACTCGCTGGCCACCGGCGTCGTGATCGCGCTCATCTGCTTCTTCGGGGTGACCGGGCTGTTCCTCGCGGTGATCCCGCGAGCCGCCCTGTTCCCGATCCTGCTGTTCATCGGTCTCGTGATCGGGTCGCAGGCGTTCCAGACGTCCAGGGCAAAGTACGCGCCGGCGATCGTCCTCGCCCTGATCCCGAACATCGCCCAATGGGCGGGCACGCTCGTCGACAACACGCTCGTCTCGGCGGGCACGAACGCCGGCAAAGTCGGGATGGACGTCCTTGCCGGCAACGGCGTGCTCTACAGCGGGATGTCGATCCTCGGAGCCGGGGCCGTTCTCGAAGGGTTGATGCTCGGCGCGATCGCCGTCTTCGTCATCGACAAGCACTACAGCCGGGCGATCGTCTACTCGGTGATCGCGTCGGGCCTGGCCCTCGTCGGGCTGATCAACAACCCGGCCGGCCTGATCCTGCAATCGAGCGGCGGCGGTTGGACGCTCGTCGCTCCCAACGAGGTCTGGATCGGCTACCTGCTCGGCGCCGCAGTGATCTGGGCCGTCGCGTATCGCGAGGGCCACGCCACGGTGGCCGAGCTCAAGGCCGCCGTCTTGACCCCGCCGGAGGCCGAGCCGGCCGGCGAACCCGTCTGAGATTGCACCCGCAGCCGGGCGGACCCCGAGCCGCCCGGCTGCACCACACCAGGAGGCGCCTGTGGGATCGGACCTGCTGTTCGTCAACGGAACGCTCATGCGCGGCCTCGCCCTGAACGCCAACCTCGACGGCGCGAAGTTCATCGAGGAAGCGAGCACGGCACCGGTCTACCGGATCCACTCGATCAGTGACGTGCATCCCGGCATGTTCCTCGTGCCCGAGGGCGGCGTCTCCGTCCGGGGTGAGATCTACGACGTCCCGGACGAGGTCTGGCGTCGGGTCGAGGCCGGCGAGCCACCAGGTCTGTACCGAGGCCCGGTCAGTCTCGCCGACGGGCGGGTCGTGCCCGGGATCCTGTACCCGCGCGAGATGGCCGAAGGCCACCACCCCGACATTTCCGCTCACGGCGGGTGGCGGGCGTACTGGGCTTCGCGGACCGCGGCCGACACCGGCCAGCGCTGACCCGGGGACGCTTCAGCCGAGGAGGAGAGGGATCGTGCCGAACCTGGATACGGGCAACACGGGGTTCATGCTCCTGTGCACGAGTCTCGTGATGTTGATGACGCCGGGTCTGGCGTTCTTCTACGGCGGGCTCGTCGGTCGGCGGAACGTTCTCGGGATCATGATCCAGAGCTATGTCTCCATGGGCTGGACGACGGTGCTGTGGGTCGTGGTCGGCTACTCGCTGTGCTTCAGCGGAGGCAAGGGCGGGATCATCGGCGACCTCAACCTGGCCTTCCTCAGCGGAGTGACGCTGGACACTCCGTCGACCCTCAACGACACGATCCCGGCCATCGTCTTCATCGCCTACCAGATGATGTTCGCGATCATCACCCCGGCCCTGATCACCGGGGCCTTTGCCAACCGGGTCACGTTCAAGGGCTACATGCTGTTCCTGACCGGCTGGCTGCTGTTCGTTTATTTCCCGTTCGTCCACATGATCTGGGGCGGCGGCTTCCTGGCCGAGCGCGGCGTGCTCGACTTCGCCGGAGGCATCGTCGTCCACGCGATCGCCGGGATGGCCGCCCTCGCGTCGGTGCTGTACGTCGGGCGCAGACATGGTGTCGACGAGGGAGCCCACAGCATTCCCCTCGTCGCGCTCGGAACCGGCCTGCTGTGGTTCGGCTGGTACGGCTTCAACGCCGGCAGCGAGTTCCGGGTCGACTCGGTTACGGCGGTCGCGTTCCTCAACACGGACGTTGCCGCGTCGTTCGCGGCGATGGTCTGGCTGGCCATCGACTGGCGGATCACCGGCCGTCCGAAGTTCCTCGGCCTCCTGACGGGAGCCGTCGCCGGCCTGGCGACGATCACGCCGGCCGCCGGCTACGTCTCGCCGGTGACGGCGATCGTCATCGGCTGCGCCGCCGGCCTGGTCTGCTACGCCGCGGTCGCGCTCAAGAACCGGCTCAAGCTCGACGATGCGCTGGACGTCTGGGGCGTCCACGGCGTCGGCGGAACGCTCGGGATCGTCATGCTCGGCCTGTTCGCGACGAAGGCCTTCAATCCGGCTGGGGCCGACGGCCTGTTCTACGGCAATCCGGGATTCTTCGTGGCCGAGGTCGGCGCGGTCGTCCTCGCAGTCGTCTGGGCCTTCGTATTCACCCTCGCGATGCTGTGGCTGATCAATCGGGTCACGCCGGTCCGGGTCGACGACGTCGCCGAGGCGGCGGGCCTCGACGAGTCGATTCATGGCGAGCATGCCTATGTCGGAGGCTTGTAGCACCGCGCCCGGCGTCGATAGCGGGTCCGGATCCGGGTTGATTGGCGCCCTCGCCGCCCGGCCGGGTGCCGCCCCCGGGGGAGGCGGCCGGTGTCGTGGCCGCCGACGGCCTCAGGTCGCGGTCGAGCGTTCCGGGCTGTACTCCTCGATCTCGAACGTCTCGCGCATCGGGACCTCGTGGAGGAGCAGGACGAGGACGGCGGCGATGATCGCGCCGCCGATTCCGATCCAGAAGGTCGACGCGATCGCGATCGAGATCGCCTCGTGGATGCCGTGGACGATCGCCGGGATCACCGGCTCGACGGTCGCCTTGAACGCATCCGGCACAACGGCGAGGATGCGCGCACCAAGATCGCCGGTCCCGGTGAGATCGAGCTGCTGGGCGGCCGCCGGGTTGGACGTGAACTGGTCGATGAGCGGCTGCGGAACGCCCGACGCCAGCATCTGGGTCGGGATCTCGGTGACGAGCCGGTCGCCCAGGACGGTGCCGGCCAGCGTCAGCCCGACGGTCCCGCCGATCTGCTGGAAGAATGTCAGGCTGCCGGTCGCGACCCCGATTCGATCCGGTGATACGGCGTTCTGGACGATCAGGGTGAAGACCGCGAACGACGGCCCGATCCCGAGCCCGGCGAGAGCCATCCAGAACCAGAGGACCGGCCGGTCGGTCTCGGCGCGGAGGTTCGTGAACAGGAAGAGGGCCACCGCGAGGAGGGCCAGCGAGCCCGCCATCAGGAGCTTGTAGCGGCCGACCCGGGCGACGATCTGGCCGGATGCGATCGCGCTGAAGATCAGGCCGGCGAGCAGCGGCAGGATGTTGTAGCCCGATTCGGTCGCGCTCGCGCCGGCGACCGTCTGGAACCAGCGTGGCAGGAAGATCACGAGGGTGAAGAACCCGAACGCGGCGAGGAACATCGACGCGACCGAGATCGAGAACGTGCGGATCCGGAAGAGGTCGAGCGGGACGATCGGATCGGCCGCACGCGACTCGATGAACACGAACACGGCGGCGAGGACCACGCCCACGAGCATCAGTCCGCCGACGGCCGGATCAGCCCACTGGCCGGTCTGCTTGTTCGACAGTCCGATGAGGAATGGCGTGATCGCGGCCGTGAAGACCGCCGCCCCGATGTAGTCGATGTGCTGTGCGGCATCCGGACGCTTGATCGCCGGGAGCAGGCGCCACAGGATGAACAGCGAGATGAGCCCGATCGGGATGTTGATGTAGAAGATCCAGTGCCAGCCGACGGTGTCCGTGATGAGTCCGCCGAGGCCCGGTCCGACGAGCGACGAGACCCCGAACACGGCCCCGAACAGGCCGAGGTACTTGCCGCGCTCGGCCGGCGTGTACAGGTCGGCGACGACCGCGAGCGCGATCGGGAAGACCGCTCCGCCGCCGAGGCCCTGGATGCCGCGGAAGAGGATGAACTCCTCCATGGTCTGGCTGAGGCCGGACAGCGCCGACCCGATCAGGAACAGGCTGACCGCGAAGATCACGATCGGACGGCGGCCGAACAGGTCGGACAGCTTGCCGTAGATCGGGCCGCTGATCGTCGAGGTCAGCAGGTAGATCGTGACCGACCAGGTGTAGAGCTTGTCGCCATGGAGATCGGTGACGATCTTCGGCAGAGCCGTCCCGACGACCGTCTGGTCGAGGGCGAACAGGAACATCGCGAGCAGGATCGCGCCGAGGATCTCGAGCTTCGCTCTCGGCGAGAGGTTCAGCGCAGCGTCGTCAGCCGTGGGATGCGACATCGAAGTTTCTCCAGGGGGTTGGGCACCGACATCATCTCAGACTTGGCGTGCTATCAGAACTCATCGAATCGCGTACCCGCGGCCGACCGTCGCGACGCCGGTCAGCGGTCGGCGGTGGGCTCGAGCAGGCGTCCGTACGTGTCGAGGCGGCGGGCCCGGAGGCTCGATCCTGTGCCGCCGGAGGCCTCGATCGCCGCGTCGCTCAGGGTCGCCGTCACCAGCCGCGGACGGCCATAGCCCGCCGACACGAGGCGCCCGTCCGGTGTCGCGATCCCGCTGCCGCCGAAGAACGTGACGGTCGACCGGCGGTCGTGGGTGTTCGCGAGCGCGACCGGCATGTTGTTCTCGATCGAACGACTCATCAGGTTCGCGGCCTGCTGGATCCGGTACGGCTCCATGTCGGCCGACGCGACGGCGATCAGCTGGGCACCGCCGATCGCCAGCAGCCGGGCGACCTCCGGAAACTCGATGTCGGCGCAGATGCAGATGCCGAGTCGGACGGGCGCGCGATGGCCGCCGACGGCGAGCTCGAACACCGGGTAGGCGTCACCCGCCGTGAACGCATCGACCTCGCGATCGAACAGGTGGACCTTCCGGTACGTGCCGACGACGCGCCCATTGCGGTCGATGACGACGGCGCTGTTGAAGGGTCTCGCCGGGTCGTCCGGGTTGACCTCGACCAGGCCGGCGACGACGGCGATCGACGCGGCGGCGGCGATCTCCGCGAGCGACCTCACGGCCGGCCCATCGACGGGCTCCGCGAGCTCCAGGACGGACCGACGGAGGGCGTAGGCCTGGACGAAGCACTCGGGCAGGACGACGAGGTCGGCCCGGCGGGCCGCCGCCCGCCGGATGTAGCGCCGGGCGAGCGCAAGGTTGGCCGGGACGTCGCCGATCGCGGGCCCGACCTGGGCGACGGCGACGACGAGGCCGTCGACGCCGGTCACGACGGCGGCGGTCGCGGTGGCTCGTTCGTCAGCCAGATCAGGCCGGCGAGGAGGGCGATCCCGACGACCCACGGGATGAAGAGCAGGATCCCACCGGCCAGGGCGATCGCGCCGATCAGGAGATGGCCGTCGAGAATCGGCGCACATGACACGACCAGGTAGCCGACAACCCAGATCAGCAGGACGATGCGGAAGATGGTGTTCACGCCGCGGATTGTGCCCCGCCGGGAGCCGCTCCGCATCCGCACCCGCGGTTCGGCACGTATCAGCCTCATGAACACCAACCGAATCCCGCGGCCAGGCCATCTGCTCGGCCGGTTCCGTTTTGTCGGCCCTCTCCTGATTGCCCTCGCCGGCCTCGTCGTCGCCGCCTGCAACAACGGCGGCAGCGGCCCCACCTACTAGGATCCGGCGATTGGCGACGCCAGAATCGAAACCGCCCGTTGCAGCCGGGGTCTGCGTCGGGCGGAGTCGATGACGGTATGGACGGATCTCGCGGACGAAGTTGGTTGGCTCCCCGTGCCCTGGGAACCGACCATCAACAGTGGGCTGCGTCCCTTGTCGAACACGATGCGCCGTCGCGCCGTGAAGCACATCCCCCACACGCCGTATTGATCGCCGACGTCTCGTCGAGACGGACGACTGCGCGATCGCGCCGCCGCCGCTAGCATTCTGCAACCGACTCGACTGCCACCCGCGCTGCCCCTGCGCCCGGCGCCAGCCGACCCATCGCCGAGGGAGGCGCACGCATGAAGCTCGGACTCCAGATTCCCTCGTTCACCTGGCCCGGCGGCACCGACGCGATCGGATCGACCCTCGGCCGGATTGCCCGTCAGGCAGATGACATCGGCGTTGATTCGATCTGGGTGATGGACCATTTCTTCCAGATCCGCGGCGTCGGACCGGCCGAGCATCCGATGCTCGAAGGCTGGACGACCCTCGGCTTCCTCGCCGCGAACACAACGCGAGCGCGGCTCGGGCTGATGGTCGGCGGGGTCCATTACCGGCTGCCCGGTCTGTGGGTCAAGGCGGCGACCACGCTCGATGTCCTGTCCGGCGGCCGGGCCTGGCTCGGGATCGGGGCCGCCTGGAACGAGGACGAGTCGCGCAGCCTCGGCTTTCCGTTCCCGCCGCTCGGCGAGCGCTTCGAGCAGCTCGAGGAGACGCTCCAGATCGC
>JANMCU010000244.1:0-11463 GCA_031361415.1 Chloroflexota bacterium
CAGCGGCTCGTAGCCGGGCGTGCCGGCGAGCGGGTTCAGCCAGACGAGGCGGTGGCAGTTCCGGCGCAGCCGGGCCGTCTCGGTCGCGACGAGAGCCGGGTCGCCGCGGTCCCAGCCGTCGGACACGACGATCACGACGCCCGACGTCCGGAGCGTCCGGCGCGCCCAGTGGAGATTGAAGTCACGGAACGACTCGCCGATCCGCGTCCCGCCGGCCCAGTCGTTGACGCTGTCGGCGACCTTGGCCAGCGCCCGATCCCGATCGCGGTCGCGCAGGAGACGGGTCACCCGCGTCAGGCGCGTCCCGAACACGAACGACTCGGTCTTGACCGACGACGCGGCCGACAGCGCCTGGACGAACCGGAGCAGGAGGCGCGAGTGGCGTTCCATCGAGCCCGAGATGTCGCACAGGACGACGATCTGGCGGGGTCGTTTCGTCGGCCGGCGCCAGACCCACTCGGTGAACTGGCCGCCGGTGGCGAGGTTGCGCCGGAGCATCGTCCGCGGCGCGAGCAGCCGACCGTGGTGGTGGAGCTCGTAGCGGCGCGTCCTGCGCATCTCGAGCCGCGGCTCGAGCAGATCGACGAGGCGCTCGGCGTCACGCAGCTCCGCGCCGGTCATCCGGTCGAAGTCGCGATGGCGGAGGAGCTCGCTCGACGAGTAGGCCGTCGGCGCCGCGATGATCCCGTCGATCTCGCTGTCGTCGTCCTCGTCGACCCCGATCGGCATCGGGATGCCGTCGATCGTATTGCTGTCGTCGCCGAGCGAGTCCTGCTCGCCGGCCGGGGATGCGACGCCGTCGTCGCCGTCGGCCGCCTCCTCGTCAGCAGCGGTGAGCGGGCCGTCGGTCGGCGGACGCTTCCGGCCGCGCCGGCGCCACCAGCGAGCAAAGACCTTGTCGTAGATCTCGCGATCATCGCGCCGCCGGACAAACACCGCCTGGCCGGCTGCCCGAACGGTGTCGCGCTGGCCCATGTCGATGAGGGTCAGGGCGCGGGCGAAGTCGACCGCCGCCCCGAGGTCCGTCTGGATGCCGGCCGCCCGGAGCGCTCGCCCGAACCCGACCGACTCCGCGAGGAGACGGCGGCCGTCGACCACCGGGCCCCACGGCGCGCGGACGATGGCCGGGTCATTCGGATCGCGCGGCGCGCTCATGGCGAGACTGTGCCACGACTTCGGCTCCAGTGCGGGCGCCTCCGGCCTGCGCGCCGCTCGCCCGGCTTGCCCTCCGGCCCGCCCAGGCCGCCTTCGGACCGCCCCGTGAGTCGCCTGACGACTCGATTCCGGCAGTAGCACGCTCGGCTCCGCCGGATTCGTGACGGAGCCCCTCGTGCTCATGGGCAAATCGAGTCGCGTAGTGACTCAGCCGGGGACGATCAGATGGAAGACTCGGCGGCGCCGCCGATCAGGCGCTCGCGCCCGCCTCGGCGAGATACGCTCGGGCGGTCGCACCGCGGACCCGCCGGATGTCCTCCTCGTACTTGAGGACGACCCCGAGGGTCTCGTCGACGACCTCGCCGGTCAGCTCGCGTGAGCCGAGGCTCAGGAGCGCCGCAGCCCAGTCGAGCGTCTCGGCGATCCCGGGCACCTTCGTCAGGTCGGCCTCGCGCAGGCGGTGGACGAACGCCACGACCTCACGGGCCAGGCGCTCCGGCGCTTCCGGCACCCGGGCGATGACGATCTCGAACTCCTTCTGGGCCGACGGATAGTCGATCCAGTGATAGAGGCAGCGCCGCTTCAGCGCGTCGTGGACCTCGCGAGTCCGGTTCGAGGTGAGGATCACGCGCGGCGGTCGGGCGGCCTTGATCGTACCGATCTCCGGCACCGTGACCTGGAAGTCAGACAGGATCTCGAGAAGGTACGCCTCGAACTCCTCGTCGGCTCGATCGATCTCGTCGATCAGGAGGACCGGGGGCTCGCCGTTGGCGTCGGCCTCGAGCGCCTGGAGGAGCGGCCGGCGGATGAGGAACTCGGGGCCGAAGATGTCGTGGGCATTCGCCCGGGCCGCCTCGCCGCGCGCCTCGAGCAGCCGGATCTCGAGCATCTGGCGCGGGTAGTTCCACTCGTAGACCGCGGCGTTGACGTCGAGGCCCTCGTAGCACTGGAGCCGGATCAGGTTCGCCCCGAGGCTGGCGGCGAGGACCTTGGCGAGCTCGGTCTTTCCGACGCCCGCCTCGCCTTCGAGGAGCAGCGGCCGGCCGAGCCGCAGGCCGAGGAAGACCGCCGTCGCGAGCGACCGATCGCATACGTAGTCGCGATCGCGGAACTGGTCGATGATCCCCTCGATCGTGTCGAGCGCGGCGGGTGACGAAGCGGGCTCGGCGGTCGTCGGCGCGGCGGGCGCGGCGGGTGTCGAGGTGGGCTCGGCGGCTTCGGACATGGCGGCGATCCTACACTGCGACCCGGCCGGCCGCGCGCGGGGCAGTTCGACGGCCCCGCTCGACCGCCCGGCCCGCGATCCGGCGCTGGGCGAACCGTTCAGCCGTCAGGTGCCTCGAGCTCGCGAGCGTATGGCGGAAACCGAAACCGCATCTCCCGGGTCAAGACCCCGCCATGGCCCAGGTGCGACACGGTGCGGAGGGTCGGCGGCTCGCCGGTAAGCAGGCGAGGCAGGAGCAGGTCGGCAGCCGTTGCCTTGGAATACGCGCCACACGTCGGCAGGCCGAGAATCGCCGTCCGGCCGATCCGGGCGAGCCACAACATCGAGCCAGGGTGGGCCGGCACGCCATGACGGACGACGCGGCCGCCGAGCGCATCGATCGCGCAGAAGAACGGGTCCGACGGGTCGGTCGAGCGTCCGCCGGCGGTGAGGATGACGTTGGCCCGCTCGCGGCCGAGGCTGCGCGCCGCCAGGGCCGTTGCGACCGCCGCGTCCTCGTCGGCGACGTAATCGATCGCGACGACCTCCGATCCGAGGCTTTCGACCTTGTCGCGAACGCTCCGCTCGAAGCGCGGCCGGTCCGCAGCCCGGAGCGACTCCTTCACGATCACGGCCACCCGCATCGGCCGGAATGGGGCGACCCGGACCAGCGGTCGCGCGCCGTCGCCCGCGATCCGGGCGCCGGCCGCGACCGCGGAGCCCTCGACGACATGCGGCGCGACCTTGACGCTCGCGACGAGATCGCCGCCTGCGACGATCGAGCCGTCGAGCCGGGTGAAGACCTCGAGTGGATCGATCCGGTTGAGCCGCTCGAGCTGCGCGGCCCGGACGTGGAGAACGCCGTCGTGCTCGGCCAGCAGATCGACCCGGCTCTGGGTCGGGCCGCGCCGGGTCAGCCCGGAGCCCGCGACCGCGTCGGCCAGCCGCAGGGCGGCGTCGTCCTCGTGCAGGTCGCCCGCCTCGAGGACGATCACCGTCACGGGCCCGACCCCGAGCGACGGGTCAGCCGCCCACGCGTCCAGATCGGCCGCCGTCAGCCGCCGGCCCTTCGACCAGCGGCTGCCACCGATGACCAGATCGCGGGCGAGGACCGCCCCGACGAGCTCGGCCGGCGGACGGCGACCCGGCGTCAGGCGCTCGAGACGCACCCGCCGACCACTTCCCGTCCGCCGAAGGACGCGCGCGTGCTCAGTCGAGCCGGCCGAGCGCCGCGTCGATCGCCCGCTTCGTGTTCGTGTTCGCCATCGCCGCGCGGTTCTCGCTGTCGGCGTGGATGTCGCCGGCGACCGTGACGCCGTCGGTGGCGTGGGCGGCCGCGGCGGCGATCGATTCGGCCGTGCCATCGCTGCCGACCAGCGCGGCCTCGACCGCCCGAGCCCGGTACGGCGCGTCGCCGACCCCGGTCAGGGCGATCCCGGCCGCGGTGATCGCGCCGCCGCCCGACTTGATCACGACTGCGGCGACGCCCGCGATCGAATAGCCCGACGCGCGCTGCGAGAGCGCCACGAAGGCCGACCCGGCGTCGTCCCGCGGACCCGGCAGGCGGATCTCCGTGACGAGCTCGTCGTCGGCGAGGGCCGTCGTGAAGGCGCTCGTGAAGAACCCGTCGGCCGTGTAGACGTGCTCGCCGCGCTTCGAACGAGCGACGATCTCGGCGTCGAGCGCGAGCAGGACCGCGGGCAGGTCGGATGCCGGATCGCAATGGGCCACGGAGCCGCCGACGGTTCCGCGGTTGCGGACCTGGACGTCGCCGATGGCCGGCAGCGCGTCGCCGATCAGCCCGTAGTGGCGGGCCGGCGAATCCGCCAGCTCGGAGTACGTCGTGAGGGCTCCGATCGCCAGCCGCCCATCGGGCAGCTGGCGGACGCCGCGCAGCTCGGCCAGCCGGCCGATGTCGACGAGCCGCTCCGGGCTGGCGAGGCGGAGCTTCATCAGGGGCAGGAGGCTCATCCCACCGGCGATCACCTTCGTACCGGGCGCCCCGACAAGGCTGAGCGCCTCGTCGAGCGAGCCTGCCCGCTGGTAGTCGAACGTGTTGGGGATCATGCCCGGGCTCCCTTCGCGGACTGGATCGCCCGCCAGACGGTCTGGGCGGTGAACGGCATGTCGAGATGGCGGATTCCGAGCGGCGCGAGCGCGTCGTTGACGGCGTTGGCGACAGCGGCAGTCGAAGCGATGCAGCCGGCCTCGCCGACGCCCTTGACGCCGAGCGGGTTGACGGGCGACGGAGTGACCGTCTCGTCGAGCTCGAAGTTCGGCAGCCACGACGCCCGCGGCAGCGCGTAGTCCATCATCGAGCCGGACAGCAGCTGGCCGTCGTCGCCGTAGATGGCCGTCTCCCAGAGCGCCTGGCCGACACCTTGGGCGATCCCGCCGTGGAGCTGGCCGTCGACGATCATCGGGTTGATCTTCTTGCCGACGTCGTCGACCGCGACATAGCGCTTGAGCTCGGTCTCGCCGGTCTCCTCGTCGACCTCGACGATCGCGATGTGGGTCCCGAACGGCCACGTGCAGTTCGGCGTGTCGTAGTAGGCCGTCTCGTCGAGATAGGGCTCCATCCCGCCCGGCAGGCTGAAGCCGAGATCGAGCGCGAACGCGATCTCCTGGAGCGTCTTCTTCTTGTCGGGCGAGCCCTTCACCCGGTACTCGGCACCCTCGACCTCGATGTCGTCGTACGACGCCTCGAGCATGTGGGCGGCGTAGCGCCGGGCCTTGTCCTTGATCTTGTCGGTCGCCTTGATCGCGGCCGTGCTGCCGACCGACGACGTCCGGCTGCCGTACGTGCCGTAGCCGAACGGCGTGCCCTGCGTGTCGGAATGCTGGACGATGATGTCGTCCATCGGGATGCCGAGCTCGTGGGCGACGATCTGGCTGTAGGTCGTCTCGTGACCCTGGCCCTGGGGCTGGGTGCCCATCGTGACGATGACCTTGCCGGTCAGGTGGACCTTGATATTCGACGATTCCCACATCGCCGCGCCCCAGCCCTCGCCGACGGCGCCGATCCACTTGCTCGGGGCAACGCCGCAGACCTCGAGGTAGGTCGACAGGCCGAGCCCGAGGAGCTTGCCGCGACCCTTCGCCTCGGCCTTCAGCTTGGCGAGATCGTCGTAGCCCGCGGCAAGCAGGGCCTTGTTGAGGGCCGGCTCGTAGTTGCCGGAGTCGACGTAGATCTTCTCGCCGTTGACCGCGGTCCCGAGGCCGGACGGGTTGTCGTACGGAAAGGCGTCGGGCGGGATGAAGTTCTTGCGCCGGATCGCCGCCTTGTCCATGCCGATCTCGTTCGCGAACAGGTCCATCGCCCGCTCGATCACGTAGGTCGCCTCGGGCCGGCCGGCGCCGCGATAGGCGTCGACGAACGTCGTGTTCGTGTAGACGCCGGTGACCTCGGCGTAGACGTTGGGGATCTTGTAGCAGCCGGACAGGACGCGGCCGTACAGGGTGGTCGGGACGCCCGGTCCGATCGTCGACAGGCGGCCGCCGAGGTTGGCGAACGTCTTGACCTTGACCCCGGTGATCTCGCCGTCGCGCTTGCCCGCGATCTCGACGTAGGTGATGTGGTCGCGGCCGTGGATCGTCGAGCCGTAGCTCTCGCGGCGGCTCTCGACCCACTTGACGGGGCGGCCGCCGATGAGCTTGCTGGCCCACATGACGAGCGCCATGTCAGCGTAGCAGAAGATCTTCGAGCCGAAGGCGCCCCCGACGTCGGGGCTGATGCAGCGGACCTTGTGCTCGGGAATGCCGGTCACGAAGGCGGTCAGCAGGAGCCGCTGGATGTGCGGCGTCTGGCTCGACATCCAGACGGTGTATTCCTCGGTCCCCGGGTTGTAGAGGCCGATGTCGCCGCGGACCTCCATCGGGTTCGGGATCAGGCGATGGTTGACGAGGCGCTGCTTGACCACGACCTCGGCCTCGGCAAGCGCCTTCTCGGTGCCGTCCTTGTCGCCGACCGTCCAATCGAACACGACGTTGTTCGGGGCGTTGTCGTGGAGCTGCGGCGCGCCCGGCTGGGTCGCCTTCTCCGCGTCGACGACGGCCGGGAGCGGCTCATAGTCGACCTCGATCGCCTCGAGCGCATCGACGGCCTGGGCCTCGGTCTCGGCAACGACGGCGGCGACACCCTCGCCGGTCCACTTGACCGAATCGGTGGCGAGGACCCGCGGCGTGCTGACATTGTTCTTGACGGTCGAGCCGCCGGCCGGCCAGGCCATCGGCAGCGGGTTCCACGGGATGTCGGCGCCGACGATGACCGCGAGAACGCCAGGCATCGTCTTCGCCTTCGAGGTGTCGACCGACCGGATGTTGGCGTGGGCGTATGGGCTACGGAGGATGGCGAGGTGGACCATCCCGGTGAGCTTGATGTCGTCGAGATAGCGGCCCTTGCCGGTGATGAAGCGCGGATCCTCGACTCGCTTGACCGATGAGCCGAGGACGTCCTGGACGTCGGTAGCCATGGTGGTCTCCTTCGGCCGTGGGTCAGGCGTTGGCAGTGACAGGGGCCGGGGCGGCGGCACCGGCCCGCATGGTCGAGGCGGCCTCGCGGATCGCGGCCACGATGTTGTGGTAGCCGGTGCAGCGGCAGATGTTGCCTTCGATCGCGTGCCGGATCTCGTCGTCGGTCGGATCGGCGTTGCGGGCGAGAAGGTCTGAGGCGGCCATGATCATGCCGGGCGTGCAGAAGCCGCATTGGAGCCCGTGCTTGGCCCAGAACCCCTCCTGCAGAGCGTGGAGCGAGCCATCGGCGGCCTGCATGCCCTCGATCGTCCGGACGTTCGCCCCGTCCGCCTGGACCGCGAGCATCGTGCAGCTCTTCACGGCCTTGCCGTCGATCGTCACCGTGCAGGCGCCGCATTGGCTGGTGTCGCAGCCGACATGGGTGCCGGTCAGCTCGAGGTCCTCACGCAGGAACTGGACGAGCATCCGTCTGGGCTCGACGTCTCCCTCTCGTGGCTGTCCGTTGACGACGAGCGCGATGTGCTCGACCACGTGCGGAGCCTCCTTCCACGTATCCGGATCGGCGGTCAGGCCGACGGGATGCCAGGTCCGATGCGAGGGTCGGTCCCGTGTCGATGGCGTCCCGGGAATGGCTCCATGGTGAACCGGTGACGGATCGGCTGCAAGACGGTGGCGCAGGCTGTGTCTCGGCCACCCGACCGCCCCTCCCGCCCGTACCAGCCGCCGTACCACCCGCCCATGAGTCGGGAGGCGACTCAATTTGGCCGGCAGTGAGCGTGGTGCCGCCGGAATTGCGACCGACCGCCTCGTGCTGACGGCGATCCTGAGTCGTCAAACGACTCACCCTGGTCTGTGCTGACCCTTCGGGCCCGCCGGAGCGCCGTGCCTTCCGGCGCTCCAGGGGGTTGAGTCGCGATACGGCCAGGGCCCGTCACGCGACTCACGACCTCGACCCAGTAGAGCCGCAGCTAAGCGGCGACTGGTATCAGATCACTCATGCGATCCCGGCGTCCGAATGAGCCAGATCTTGCCGAGTTGCTTGGCAGCGCGATCCGATCGACGTCCGAAACGTTCGGGTGGAGCCAGCGCGAACTGGCGGATCGCCTCGGAACCAACCAGACCGCGATCTGCCGTCTCGAGTCCGGAGGCGCAACGATCGATGCACGGCTTGCGAGTGCCGCCCTCGATCTGCTCGGGATCCGGCTGACGATCGACACGAACCCGATCGGATTGGCCGGCCGGCGCGAGCAGCACGACCTGGTCCACGCCCGATGTTGCGGCTACCTCGCACGACAACTCACCCAACGCGGCTGGGAGGTGCTGACCGAGGTGGAGATCGGCGAAGGTCGGTTCCGCGGCTGGATCGACGTGCTGGCTTACCGGGCGTCGGACGGCGCATTGCTCGTGATCGAGATCAAGACGGAGGTCGACGACTTCGGGCGGATCCTCCGGAGCCTCGGCTGGTACGTGCGCTCGAGTCGCGAGGCCGCAAAATCGCTCGGTTGGCGGCCGCGCACCGTCGTCCCAGCCCTCATCGCGTTGGCAACCGTCGAGACCGACGCGCGACTCGCGGGCAACATCGACCTGATCCGGAACGATCTGCCGGGCGGCGCCGACGCCCTCGCGGCGTGGATCGCCGATCCGTCCGCACCGCCGCCGCAACCGACCGTTGGCCTGATCGATCCGAGAAGCCGACGGCATGCGTGGCTCTTGCGCACCCGAGCACAAGGTCGGCGATCGGCGCCGCCCTATCAGGATTACCGAGACGCGGCGCGGCGGCTGGAAGGCGGATCCTGAGCCGGCGGGCGATGGCGTCGCGACCCGGCGGATGAGTCAAAACGGGTGCATTACGCTCTGGTCGGTCGGATTCGGGATCGACTGCCTCGGACCGACGGTCGGCTTGACTCAGATCGCGAGTCAGCGATGCCGGGCCCTCCGGCGCTCCAAGGGTTGAGTCGGGACGCGACTCGAATGTGGCGGCAGTGACCGTGGTGCCGCCGGAATTGTGACCGACTGCCTCGTGCCGACGGCGATTCTGAGTCGCCAAACGACTCGCGAGTCAGCGATGCCGGGCCCGCCTGCGTCGGCCGAAGACGCCGAACGCGATCGCCAGAACGAGACCAATGGCGGCGCCGATCACCCAGGCCGGAACGCCCGGCTGCCCACCCCCGGGACGCCCCTGGTCGAAGTCGGTCAGCCCCGATTGCGCTGTGCGGCGGTCGGTTGGCGCCGGCGCCGGAGCCGGCGCAACGACGACGAGCGGGATCGACGGAGCGGCGACGTGGACGCCCTCGGCGGCATCGTTCAAGTTCAGCGCAATCGTGTATACGCCCGGAACGAGCACGGTCGCGAGCGGCACGTCAGTCGGCGCGGCACCGAGATCCTGTTCATCGAGTCCACCTGGGGCTGGGATGCCCGGGGGCGCCGGTGCCCCTCCTCGTCTGCCGCGTCCGGCAACCGGGAAGGTGTCCGCGCCGGGGCCCTTGCGCCGCGCGTGCCCGTCATCGTGCTGGAGGCGGCGACCCACCGCAATGGGCCGCTTTTCCGATCTGCCTCCGGCGCTTGCCCGTTTGACGTCATCTGTTCCGATGAGACCGCGCTGGGCGATCCGTCCCGCTCAGTGCGGCGCAACGTCCTCGATTGCGGCCCCGAGACCGTCGACCATCGTCGTGATCTCGGCCTCGGTGATGACGAACGGTGGCGAAACCTGGAGCGCGTGGCCGCGCAGGACCCGGGTGGCGACGCCATGTCTCTGGGCGGCGATCACGGCCCGCTCCGGGAGCCCCGGGTCCGCCCCAAGCAAGCCGGGCGCGAAGGCCACGGCTCCGGTCAGTCCGACGGTTCGCACCTCGCCCACTCCGGGAGCGCCTTCGAGCCGGCGCAGCTCGCGATCGAGAACCGGCTCCAGGGAAGCCACCCGCTCGACCAATCCCTCCCCTTCGAGGATGTCGAGGTTGGCCATCGCCGCCGCGGCCGCGCCCGCGTGGCCCGAGTACGTGTAGCCATGACGAAACACGGCGCCCGCCACGTCCTCGTCCCAGAACGGCGCCCGGACGCGCTCGCCGACGAGCACGCCGCCGAGCGGCACGTAGCCCGACGAGACACCCTTGGCGAACGTGACCAGATCCGGCTCGATGCCGTAGCGCTGGCTGCCCCACAGGAACCCCGTCCGACCGAAGCCTGTGATCACCTCGTCCGCGATCAGCAGGATGTCGTGCTCGCGGCAGAGCCGGTTGACCTCGGGCCAGTAGTGCTCCTCGGGCGGGTAGACCCCGCCGGCACCGATCACCGGCTCGCCGATGAACGCCGCGATCTCGCGGCCGCGCTCGGCGAACAGCGCGCCGAGGGTCTCGACATCCATCGAGCCGACGTTGACCACTTCGTCGATGAAGTTCCCGCCGTAGCCGCTCTTCATCGGGCCGATCCCGACGAGCGAGGTTCCCCAGCCGTGCATCCCGTGGTAGCCGAACTCGCGCGAGACGATGACCCGCTTCTCCGGCCGGCCGATCACGTCCCAGTAGCGCCGGACCAGCTTGGCGGCGGAGTCGACCGCGTCCGAGCCGCCCGAGCCGAGGAAAACGACGGCATTCGGGATCGGGGCGAGGGCCGCCAGGCGATCGGCCAGCGCGAGGGTCGGCTCGGACGTGTAGGCCCCGAACGACGAATACGCGGGCAGCCGGACGAGCTGTTCGGCGACGGCGTCGGCGATCACCCGCCGGCCGTAGCCGACGTTGCAGTACCAGAGGGCCGCGGTCGCATCGAGGTAACGCCGGCCATCGATATCCTCGAGCCAGACGCCGTCGCCGGAACGAATGACGACCTTGGACTCGGCGACCGTGTGCATGTCGGCGAAGCCGTGCCAGAACGCGCTCGTGGTCATGAAGCTCCCTCGATCGAGCTCGTCGTCCGGGTCGGATCGTCGGACGTCGTGGCCGGGGCGGTCGGCCCGGGCTCCATCGGCTCGAGACGATGGTAGACGCCGACGGCCGCGATGTGACGCTGGGCCGCCCGATAGAACAGGCTCCCCGGGAACGGCTGCTGGCGAACCGTCGCGCGGATCACCGCGTCGCGTTCCGGCCCGTCTGCGAGCCGGTGCACGCTGAAGCGCGGTCCGTGGCGGCCGGGCGGCTCGACGTCGACCCAGCCCGACGCGTCCGCGTTCCGGACCCACGCCGCCTCGCCGTTCGGATGGCCGACGTACCAGTGCCCATCGACCACGAGCAACGTGATCAGGGTCCGCCGCGGGCGGCCGGTCCGCCGGCCGACGAACCGGAGCTCGACGATGCCGCCGAGGCCCGGCAGGTCGTTTGCGAGCCATGACCGGATCAGCGGGTCGAGCAGGCGGACGATCCGGTAGGCGGCGCGCCACGTGACGCTCCAGGCCGCCGATCGACGCGGCCGGAGCAGCTGCGCGGGCCGGAGCGGCTGCCCGGGCCGGAGCGGCGGCGCGGGCCGGCGAGGGTCGGCCGGCGCCGGGCCCGGTTCCGGTTCCGGTTCCGGAACGGTCATCGACCCGGGCGAGCGCGACGGCGGGCCGGGGCGTACCGGCCCATCGCCGCCGACCGGATGTCGACAGCCCGCGGATCGAGCAACGCGGCCATCTCCTCGCCCGATTCGACCGCCGCGATCCG
>JANMCU010000254.1:0-8808 GCA_031361415.1 Chloroflexota bacterium
GGCGAGCCCGCCAGCGAGCTCGTCGGATTCGAGGCTCTCGAAATGGCGGGCCGCGGCCAGATGTCGGGTCTTGCGGTCCTTGCGCGCGAGGGTGTTGTAGGCGACCTCGCGGATCAGCGCCTGCACGAATGCGTACTGGCCGCGCTCAGCCGAGCGCGGGTCGAGCTGCCGGACGAACAACTCGCGCCGCACGAGCGCGCGCAGCCGCGGCTCGAGGTCGTCTGGCTCGATCGCGGCCACCGCCGCCAACCCGGCCACCGTGAAGCTCTGGCCCAGGACGGCCGCGTCCGCCACGAGGGCGCGGTCCGCGGTATCGAGGCCGTCGAGACGGGCGGCGATCAGGGCAGTCAGCGTTTCCGGCACCGCAAGGTCCGTGAGGTCGCCGACCGGTTGATGGACACCGTCCTCGACGACCAGACGCCCCTGGGCGAGCAGCATCCGCACGGTCTCCACCGCGTACAACGGGATCCCATCCGCCCGCGCGACGATCGCGTCGCGGGCCGCCGGGGTGAGCCCCGGCACGAGACCGGCGAGAAGCCGGCCCATCGACTCGGCCGACAGCGGCTCGAGGTGGATCGAGGTGAAGCTGCGCTTGCCCGCGCCCCAGTCGGGGCGCCGCTCGATCAGCTCCGGGCGAGCGAGCGTGACGATCAGGATCGGGACCGTCCGGCTCCATTCGAGGACGTGGTCGATGTAGTCGAGGAGGCCCGCGTCGGCGTGGTGGAGGTCCTCGAAGACCATCACGACCGGGGCGCTCGCGGCGAGGCGCTCGAAGAACGTCCGCCACGCTCCGATCAGCTGCTGCGAGCCCATCCCCGACTCGATCCCGAGCAGGGACAGCAATGCGGGCTCGATCCACCCGCGTTCCGTCTCGTCGGGGACGTGCTTCGCGAGAATCGCCGCGACGCCGGCGCGCGTGGTCGGCTCGTCGTCGGTCTCCTGGAGGCCGGCTCGACCGCGGACCATCTCGCCGAGGGCCCAGAAGCTGATCCCTTCGCCATAGGCGGGGCTGCGCCCGTCGTGCCACCAGACCGGTTCGACGAGCCCATCGACGTACTTCAGGAACTCCCAGGCGAGCCGCGACTTGCCGATCCCACCGGGCCCGATGACGCTGACCAGCCGCGGCCGGCCCTCGCGGATGGTCGCGTGGAACAGATCCTTGAGCTGGCGCAGCTCCTCGTCGCGTCCGACGAACGGCGCCTCGAGCGCCTCCGACCGGCCGACGCCCCGCCGTTGGGCCACGACCCGCAGCGCCTGCCACGCCGGAACCGGGCTGACCTTTCCCTTGAGGATCTGATCCGCGGCGGGCTCGAACGCGATGGCGCCCGCGGCCGCGCGCTGGGTCGCCTCGCCGACGAGCACGGTCGATGGCGCCGCGGCGCTCTGGAGGCGGCTCGCCGTGTTGACCATGTCGCCGGTGACCATGCCCTGGTTCGTCGCACCGAGGGTCACGGCCGCCTCGCCGGTCAGAATCCCGACCCGGACCTCGATCCCGGCGCCGAGCGTGCGGATGGCCTCGACGAGGTCCAGCCCGGCGCGGACGGAGCGCTCGGCGTCGTCCTCGAAGGCGTGCGGCGCGCCCCACAGGGCCATGACCGCGTCGCCGATGAACTTCTCGATCGTGCCGCCGTAACGGGCGATGATCTCTTCGACCGTCCGGAAGTAGCGGGCCTGGAGCTCCCGGACCTCCTCGGCATCGCGGCCATCAGAGAAGGCGGTGAAGCCCACGAGATCGGCGAACAGGACCGAGACGAGGCGACGTTCCGCGGTCGGATCGGGCGGCGCCGCGGGATCCGGTCGTCGGCCGGTGTCGGGGCTCGGGACCTGAGTGGCGGCGAAGAGCGGCGTCGCGCATTCCGAGCAGAACTTGGCCGCCGGCAGGTTGGCGAACCCACACGTCGGGCAGACGGCTGCCTGCGCGGCGCCGCACTCCATGCAGAACTTCGCCCCGATCCGGTTCTCCGTGCCGCAGCTCGAGCAGATCACGCGGTTGCGGTCTCCGTGCTTGTGGTCCCGATGGTCGGAGCATAGCGGAGCCCGTCCGCGCCACACTGCCGAGCTCGAGCCCGCGGATCACGACTCCGGCGGCGGCTCCGGCTCGACCCACTCGTCGTAGTCCACGACGGTCCGGTAGCCGAGGCGCGCATACACGGCCCGGCCCATCGGACTTGCCTGGAGGATCGCGACCTCGCAGCCGTCGGCCATACCATCGGCGGCGACGCGCTCGGTCATGGCCGCTCCGAGCCCCTGCCTGCGTGCGCTCTCGATCGTGGCGATGTTGTAGACGCCGATCGTCGCACCGGTCCGGAACCCGAACCCCGTGGTCACCGGCACCCCCTCGCTGTAACCGACGTACACGATATTGCCCGGACGCTGCCACGTGTCGCGGGCGACGATCGATCGGAGCATCTCCTCCGGCATGCCGAAGCCGAGCGCAGCGGCGACGAGGTGATCGTTCATGCCGGTCGCATCGTCGACCCGGCGGATGTCGTGACCGGGCGGGATCGGCGTGGCGGTAGTGGGCGTGGCGCTGTCCGGAATCGGATGAAGGGCCATCCCGGGCATCGGGGCGCTGCCGGCCGGAAGGACCAGCCCGAGCTGCTCCATCAGCGATCGGAAGCGGTCGTCCGCCCCGCGCCGGAGGTGAACGAGGAATGGCGCGCCGCGCTCGCGCATCTCGCCGACCGCAACCGCCACCGCCTCCGGGGTCGCCCGGTCGTCCCCGATCACGACCTGGTTGAAGAAGCGGGCCTGCAGGCCGGACGCCATGAGGACGACGCCGTCGCTCCGGCGGACGAGGCTGCCGGGCGCGTTCCCGATGCAGGCCGACATCGCGCCAAGCATGTTCTCGTGCTCGAGTCGGGCGAGGGTCGTGTCGTCCATGCGCGGACCGTAGCAGCCCGTCTCTGGCCACGCGTCCGGCTCGAGCGCTGCTAGGCTGCCGCCGTGTCCGGATCGACCGCCGTCCGCGCCTTCCTCGGCCGGATGTTCACGATGCCGTCGTACCCGCCCGACCAGCGCGATCTGCGGACGTTCCGGCTCGCGGGCCTCGATCTCCCGCTCCGGGCCACGATCGCCGTCGTGGCCGTCGTCCTGGTCGTCATCTTCGACTTCCAGCGGACGCTGATCCCCGACGCCCTCGTCCAGTACGACCGCAATCCCGGGATCCAGCGCCTCCAGGCGCTGAGCCGGCTGGTGCTCTTCTTGTGCGTGCCGCTGCTGATCGTGCTCGTCGGGTTTCGCGACAGGCCCGCTCGCTATGGGCTCCAGCTCGGTGACTGGCGCTGGGGGCTCGGTCTGGCGTTCGCCGGCTGCGTGGTGATGACCCCGATCGTGCTGCTGCTCTCCGGAGCTCCCGACTTCAAGGCCTACTACGCGCCGTCCGCCGAGCCGCTGCCGGGCCTGCTCTTCACGAACGCCATCGACCTCGGCTCGAGCGAGTTCGTCTACCGCGGGTTCCTGATGCTGGCCGTCGCCCGGGTGTTCGGACCGATCGGGCTGGTGGTCGCGCTCTTTCCATTCACGTTCACGCACCTGACCAAACCAGAAGCGGAGCTTCTCTCGACCTTCTTTGGGGGCGCGGTCTACGGCTGGCTGACGTGGCGCACGCGGTCGATCGTGTGGGGCGCGGCGGCCCACGTCTACATCGTGACGCTCGTGATCGTGGCGGCGGGAGGCTCCGGGTCGGGCTGACGGACGTGGCGACCAAGCATGGTCGCTTGCGGGACAATCCGCGGACGGACCATCGCGTCCGAGCGCGTACACCTGGAGGAACCGGCATGCCGAGCGCACAACGGACGATCGTGATCGATCGACCACCCGATCAGGTCTTTGCCTTCTTCGCCGATCCGGCCAACGACCGCGCCTGGCGGCCGCACGTCAAGGAGATCTCGGCCGAAGGTTCGGCGGGCGTCGGAGCGACGATCCACCAGGTCGTCGAGGGACCGGGCGGTCGAGGCATCCCCGCCGACATCGAGGTCACCGGGTATGATCCGCCGTCGCGCTACGCCTTCCGGGTGACCGCGGGCCCGGCCCGCCCGATCGGCGAGTTCCGGTTCGCCCCATCAGGCGCCGGAACCTCGCTGACATTCTCGCTGAAAGCGGACCTCGGCGGGCTCAAGGGTCTTCTCCTCGGGCGCCCCATCCAGGGGTCGATGAACGGCGAGATGGCTGCCCTCGACAAGGCGAAGGCGCTGATCGAGGCGCGCTGACCCAGGGACTCCCGGGTCTCAGGATGGCGGTGCCCACGCCGTCGCGAGCGGTGCCCTCGGCCCAGCGTCGCTGCGGCGACGGTCGTGCTCGTGTGTGCCGATCTGATCGAGCGCCAGGCGGATGCGTCGGCCCGACCGGAGTCGTTCGCCATGCTTGCCGATCCAGACGAACGAAGCGCCGCCGAGCCGATCTCGATCGGCCCTGTCGAGAGTGACCATCCGTGCCTCCTTGCGGCTCACGATGGCCCGGACAGGATCAACGGCGGGTCATCGACCCGCCGTTGATGGCTGCATGTGCGTTGCGAAGCGAGGTCAGCCGGCTGTCGGCGCCTTCCCGAACCGGGCGACTTCGCGCTCGAGGTCGAGTGGTCGGATGGCCCCGCGATGCTCGTCCTCACCCCACGCTTCGCGCGGGACGCGCCACATGATCTCGAACTCGTTCCCGTCCGGATCGCGTCCGTAGAGCGACTTCGACACGCCGTGGTCGCTGGCCCCGCCGAGCGCCCCGGCGGCGTCCAGAAGATCCCGGGCGGCCGCGAGGTCGGTGATCGTCGGGACCTCCCACGCGAGGTGGTACAGCCCGACCGAGCCACGCGGCGCGTTCTGCGCCTGCGGTCCGACGGAGAACAGGCCCAGGTCGTGGTGGTTGCCCTCGAGCGGGCTGCGCAGGAAGATCGCCTGCCCGCCCATCTCCTTGCCGACGACCTCGAACCCGAAGAGCCGGGTGTAGAAGTCCGCGGCGCGTTCCGCATCCCGAACGAACAGGACGGCGTGGTTCAGGCGGGCGACGGGAATGCTCATCGAATGCGCTCTCAGTTGCGGCTGTCGGCGTTCGCCGCGGCAACGGTCTCGGGACCGACGAGGACCCACGCATCCTGCCACGAGCCACCAGCCATGTTGCGCTGAATGTTGAGCCACGCCATGCCCTCGAGAGTCCGCGCGCTGGCGAGCGAGCCGGCGTCGACCGGCCGGAAGCCGACCGACTGGACCACGTCGAGGACGATCTGCTTGGATGCGGCGTCGTCACCGGCGACGAACCCGTCGGCGGCGATCCCGCCGACCGCGGCGTTGGCCTGACGCGAGGCGAAGGCCGTGTTGAACGCCTTGACGACATGCGCCGCGGGGATCTGACTCTGGAGCTCTTCGGCGATCGAGGTCGCGGCGCCGTCCGGCGTCGGGGTCGGGCGATTGGAGACGTCGATGACGACCTTGCCGTCGAGGCTCGAGCCCATCGCCCCGGCGATCCGGCCGATGGACTGGGCCGGCACCGCGAGGACGACGACCTGCGCCGTTGCCGCTGCTGAGGCGTTGCTCGTGCCGGCGGCGGCACCCGTCTGGCCGGCCGCATCGGTGGCGTGCTCCGCGTGCTCGGCGGTGATCGTGACGTCGTGGCCGGCGCGGGTCAGCGACGTGGCGAGGGCGCGGCCGACGTTGCCGGCGCCGATGATGGCAATCTGCATGGCTGGATCCTCCGGGATCTGAGGTTGCCGCTTGACGTGTTTGCTGTTGTCAAGCGATATTTGTTGATGGCCTAACCATACGACTGCTACTTGTCGTTGTCAATATTCTTTTGTGGAGGGCAAACACAGTGATCACCGAGCCGCCCATCGAGGGCGGGCGCCGGCCGCCCGCCGTCGGTCGCCAGGTCCGGCGCTGGCGGGCCGAGCGCGGACTGACCCTTGCTCGCGTCGCTGAGGCGGCCGGGCTCAATGTCGGCTATCTCTCGCAGATCGAGAACGACAAGGCGTCGCCGTCGCTGGCCTGCCTGTCGGCACTGGCGGGTGCGCTCGACGTGCCGATCGCGTGGTTTCTCGTCGATGAGACCGCGTCACCCGAGGTCATGCGGCTCGCCGATCGGCGTTGGCGCGAGCTGCCGGGTGGCCGGGCGAGCCGCGTCGATGCGCGTGGCTCCAGCGACATCTCGATCGTCCAGATCGAGGCCGAGCCCGGACACTCGACCGGCGTCCACACGCATCCTGGCGACGAGCACCACCTGGTTCTGAACGGTCGATACCGGATGACCCAGGGGTCCAACGTCGTCGAGCTCGCCGCGGGCGACTACCTGCGCTGGGACGGGCTGGTGCCGCACGACGCCGAGGCGATCGGCGACGAGCCGGCAACGATGCTCGTCATCCGCCTGACCCGCCACGGCGAGCCGCACGACTGACCGCCTGCCGTGCCGCTGGGCGCAGCGGCTGAGTCACAGGTGGCTCGGATCCGCGCCCTGTCCGCGCGGCGCTGGACCCAGCCGTGCATCTGGGCTCATGGCCAAGCGTGCAACCCGACGATCTGAGTCGTGGGCGCATCAGCCCGGTCGCGTCGCGGGTTTGGCTGCGCTGCCACGACCGTCCGCCACCGAACCGCAACCCGCGGCCGCCACGCGCATACCCGACGGATCGGTATCCTTCCACCGTCCCCATGACAGTCCCGTCATCGATCGACAACATCAGGTGGTGCCCATGAAAGTCGGCGTCGCCAGGGAGTCCGCGGCCGGCGAGCGGCGCGTCGCCCTGGTACCCGAAGCGCTCGGCAAGCTGACCGCGGCCGGGCTCGAGATTCTCGTCGAACACGGTGCCGGCAGCGGTGCCGCGATCCCGGACTCCGCGTACGCCGAAGCCGGCGCGACCATCGTCTCGACCGCCGACCTGTACGGCCAGTCGGACGTCGTGCTGCGCGTCCAGAAGCCGTCGGACTCCGAGGTCAAGGTCATGCACGAGGGCCAGGCGGTCCTCGGCCTGCTCCAGCCCCTGATCGATCCGCAGACCGCCGCTGCCCTCGCGAAGCAGGGCGTGACGGCGATCAGCCTCGACGCCATCCCGCGAACCCTCAGCCGGGCCCAGACGATGGATGCCCTGAGCTCGCAGGCGAACGTCGGCGGCTACAAGGCGGTCCTCATCGCGGCCAACGAGTACGGCCGATACTTCCCGCTCCTGACGACGGCCGCCGGCACCGCGAAGCCCGCCAACGTCCTGATCCTCGGGATCGGTGTCGCCGGGCTCCAGGCGATCGGCACCGCTCGCCGGCTCGGTGCCGTGGTCAAGGCATACGACGTCCGGCCCGAGACCCGCGAGCAGGCGGAGAGCCTCGGCGCCCAGTTCGTGAAGCTCAAGACGACGATCGACGCGACCGGCTCCGGCGGCTATGCCCGGGAGCTGACCGCCGAGGAGCGGGCCGCCCAGCAGGCCGAGCTCAACGAGGTCATCGGCGGGATGGACATCGTGATCACGACCGCCCAGGTCCCGGGTCGCAAGCCGCCCGTCCTCGTCACCGCGGACGCAGTCGGCCGGATGAAGCCGGGCTCCGTGATCGTCGACATGGCCGCGTCCGCTCTCGGTGGCAACTGCGAGCTGTCGCAGGCCGGCCAGACCGTCACCACCCTGAACGGCGTCACGATCATCTCGCCGGACAACCTCCCGGCGACGATGCCGGCCGGCGCGTCCGCCTTCTACGCCCGGAACATCTCCTCGCTCCTGCTCGGGATGGTCAAGGACGGCGCCCTGAACCTCGACTTCGAGGACGAGGTCACGAAGGCGACGGTGATCACGAAGGACGGCGCGGTCGTCTCGGACGCCGTGAAGAAGCTGCTCGATCCGGCCGCGGCGGCCGGTCCGCCGCCCGCCGTCGCCCCCGCCCCACCCACAGCGCCGGCCCCGGCCAATCTCACGACCCCAGCCGGAGGCCAGCCATGAGCGCCGCCGAGATCAACGGCCTGATCGAGGCTCTGACCGTCTTCACCCTCGCGATCCTCGTCGGCATCGCGGTCATCAGCAAGGTCCCCGCGACCCTCCACACGCCGCTGATGTCGGGCGCCAACTCGATCCACGGGATCGTCCTCGTGGGGGCGATGCTGATCGCCGCCGAAGCAACCGAGCCGATCAGCCAGCTCCTGTCGTTCGTGGCGGTCGCGTTCGCGACGATGAACGTCGTCGGCGGCTACGTCGTCACGGACCGCATGCTCCAGATGTTCCGGAAGAAGGTCGTCGTCGCCAAGCCGGCGAGCGACGACGCGGAGGCCGGATCTTGACCACCCTCGAGATCGTCCAGATCCTCGTCCGGATCGCCTGGCTCGTCGGGGCCGTCGGCTTCGTCGTCGGCCTCAGCCGGATGAACTCGCCGGCGACCGCCCGCAACGGGAATCTCGTGTCGGCCGGGGGCATGGCGATCGCGGTCGCAGCGACCGCCATCCTGATCCTGGTGGCCCAGGCGAGCGGCGTCCCGGTCGCGGGCGTCGCGTGGGTGATCATCGTTCTGGGCGTCGTCCTCGGCGGCGGTCTCGGGCTGTACACCGCCCGGACCGTCAAGATGACCGCGATGCCCCAGCTGGTGTCGCTCTTCAACGCGGTGGGTGGCGGCGCGGCGGCCCTGATCGCGATCGACGACTACCTCGGGCTCCAGGCTGGGAGCGCCGTCCGGATCGACCAGCACATCTTCATCGTCCTCGACATCATCATCGGATCGATCACCTTCACGGGTTCGATCATCGCCTCGGGCAAGCTCCAGGGCCTGATCCCGGGCAAGCCGATCCAGGTCCCCGGTGGCCAGCTGGTGACGGTCGCCCTCGCCGCGATCACCGTCATCGGAGCGGTCTTCCTGTTCA
>JANMCU010000012.1:0-9308 GCA_031361415.1 Chloroflexota bacterium
CAGCGGCCTCCTCTACCCGACCGCCGGCGAGGCGATCGTGCTCGGCCACGTGCCGTCGCGTCGCGAGCGCGAGTTCCTGCGCCGGATCACGATGGTCATGGGCAACCGCAACCAGCTCCAGTGGGACCTGCCGGCCCTCGATTCGTTCGAGCTGATCCGGGCGATCTACCGCCTCGAGCCCGTCGCCTTCCGCAAAACACGCGACGAGTTCATCGACCTGCTCGATTTGCGCGAGCGCGTGACCAAGCCGGTCCGCAACCTGTCGCTCGGTGAGCGGATGAAGATGGAGTTCGTCGGTGCGCTGCTCCACCGGCCGCAGGTCCTGTTCCTCGACGAGCCGACGCTCGGCCTCGACGTCACGATGCAGAAGCGGATCCGGACGTTCGTCGCCGAGTACAACCGCCGATTCGATGCGACCGTCCTGCTGACGAGCCACTACATGGCCGACGTTCAGGCGCTCTGCCGCCGGGTGATCGTCATCCACCACGGCCGGATCCTGTTCGACGGCGCGCTGGCCGATCTGTCGACCCGGTTCGACGCGACGAAGACGATCGGGGTGACCCTGACCGACGGCCTCGTCGACCTGTCCGCCTACGGCGAGGTCCTTTCGACCGACGATGGCCGGACGATCCTGCGGGTCGCGCGGGCCGACGCGCCCGAGGTGACGACGCGCCTCCTGCGCGACCTGCCGGTCGCCGACCTGACGATCGAGGATCCGCCGATCGAGGACGTGATCGAGCGAGTGTTTGCCGATGCCCGCGACGAACGGGCGACGGCGCCAATCCCCGGCTGACCAGACGATGACGACGAGCGCGACGCCGACGATCGACGACGGACCAATCGCCTCGGTCCGCGGCTGGGTCGACCTGTACGTGACCCAGATGCGCATGGCGATCCTCAGCCAGATCCAGTACCGCGTTTCGAACTACTTCTACATGATCGGGATGGTCGCCGAGCCGGTCATCTACCTGGTGGTCTGGTCGACCGTCGCGCGCCAGCAGGGCGGCGAGGTCGGCGGCTTCACGCCCGGCGCGTTCGCGGCCTACTACCTCGTCTGGACGCTGGTCCGGAACATGAACATCGCGCTGACCCCGTGGGCATGGGAGGAGCGGGTCCGCGGCGGCGAGCTCGGGGCGATGCTCCTCCACCCGGTCCACCCGATCCACATGGACCTCGCCGGGCTCGCCGGCTGGAAGGCGGTCGTCATCCTGCTCTGGGTGCCGATCGCGGTGTTCCTGTCGCTGATCTTCCAGCCGACGTTCGCCATCGACGCGCTCGACATCGTCGTCTTCCTCGTCGCGATCTGGGGCGCCTACGTCCTGCGCTCGATGTTCCTCTGGCTGCTCGGCCTCACGACGTTCTGGACGACACGGGTGGCCCCGGTCTTCAACATCTTCTTCACCGCCGAGCTCCTCCTGTCCGGCCGGCTCGTGCCCATGTCGCTGATGCCGGACTGGGCCCAGCGGCTGGCCGACTACCTCCCGTTCCAGTGGACGTTCAGCTTTCCGATCGAGGCGTTGATCGGGCGGCTGCCGCCGGACCAGCTGCTCGGCGGGCTCGCAATGCAGATCCTGTGGATCGCGATCGGAGCGACGCTCGTCGGGCTGTCCTGGCGGCTCGCCGTCCGGCGCTTCTCCGCGGTGGGCGGCTGATGGACCGGTTCGCGCGCTCCGACCCGGGTCGCGACCTGCTCCGCCCTCTCCGCCTGTTCGCCCTGTTCTTCCGGGTCGGCGCGCTCAACGAGCTCCAATACCGGGCGAACCTGGCGGTCCAGCTTCTCGAGTCGGGGATCTCGCTCGCGACCGGACTGGCCGTCCTCGGTCTTGTCTTCGGCCAGACCACGAACCTCGGCGGCTGGACCGAGCCCGAGCTGCTCGCGGTCATGGGCGTCCACATCCTGATGGGCGGCGTGATCCGGACCGCGATCCAGCCGAACATGGAGCGCCTGATGACCGATGTCCGGCAGGGCACGCTCGACTTCGTCCTGACCAAGCCCGAGGACTCGCAGGTGCTCATCAGCGTTCGCGAATTCCGGATCTGGCAGGGGGTCGATGTCGTCGTCGGCGGGATCGTCCTGGCGGTCGCGGTCAGCCAGCTCCAGGGTTCGATCGGGCTCAGTGCCGGGCTCCTGTTCGGCGCGACCCTCCTCCTGGGCGCGGTGATGATCTACTGCTTCTGGCTGCTCCTGACGACCGCGGCATTCTGGATCGTGCGGATGGACGAGATCCATGAGCTGTTTGACGGGATCTACCAGTCGGGCCGCTGGCCGGTCACGATCTACCCCGGCTGGCTCCGGATCAGCCTGACCTATCTGGTCCCGATCGCGTTCGCGGTCACGGTTCCAGCCGAGGCGCTGACGAGCCGCCTCACGCTCGATACGCTCGCCCTGGCGGCGGCGTTCACGATCGGCCTGTTCGTTCTGACCCGCTGGTTCTGGCGGTTCGGGCTGCGCAACTACAGCGGCGCGTCAGCCTGAGTCGCCGGTCGAGCCGGCCGGGTGTACCGTGCCGCCGAGCTCACGTCCCGACTCCAGCCCGCCAGACCGAAAGTGACCGCCGATGTCGATCCAGGACTTCACTCGCGTTCCCCTTCTGTTCGGGCCGTCGCCGGTCCATCCGCTCGAACGGCTGACCCAGCATCTCGGCGGTGCCGCGATCTGGGCCAAGCGCGACGACGTCAGCTCCGGGATCGCGTTCGGCGGCAACAAGACGCGCAAGCTCGAGTATCTCGCCGCCGATGCGCTCGCGACCGGCTGCGACACCCTGGTCTCGATCGGCGGCGTCCAGTCGAATCACACCCGCCAGGTCGCCGGGGTCGCCGCCCACCTCGGTCTCGACTGCGTCCTCGTCCAGGAGAGCTGGGTCGACTGGCCCGATCCGGTGTACGACCGGGTCGGCAACATCCTGATCAGCCGCCTGGTCGGCGCGGACGTGCGGCTGGTCCGCGCGGCGTTCGGGATCGGCTTCAAGCAGAGCTGGGAGCAGGCGCTGCGCGATGTGGAGGATCGCGGTGGCCGGCCATACGCGATCCCGGCCGGCGCGTCGGACCATCCACTCGGTGGGCTGGGCTACGCGAACTGGGCGTTCGAGGTCGCGGACCAGGAGCGCGCCCTCGGGGTCTTCTTCGACACGATCATCGCGTGCTCAGTCACTGGCAGCACGCAGGCCGGGATGATCGCGGGGTTTGCGGTGCTCGAGGACGCGGGCGGTCGGCGGCGCCGCGTGATCGGGATCGACGCCTCGGCGAAACCCGCCGAGACGCGTAACCAGGTCGCTCGGATCGCCGCGAACACCGCCGGGCTGATCGGCCTCGGTCGCAACCTGCGCGACGACGCGATCGAGCTCGATGAGCGCTACCACGCGGGGACCTACGGCATCCCGGATTCGACGACCCTCGACGCGATGCGGCTCGTGGGCAGGCTCGAGGGAGTCGTCACCGACCCGGTCTACGAGGGCAAGTCGATGGCCGGCCTGATCGACCTCGTGTCGCGTGGCGAGATTGCCCGGGACTCGACCGTCCTGTACGCCCATCTCGGCGGCCAGCCGGCCCTCAACGCCTACTCGGCGCTGTTCTCCTGAGGCTGCGCCTGCTTGAAGCTCCCGACATGTTCCTCGTCGTGGTCGATCGCGCGGCCCATGAGGCCGACGGCGTCGAGCTCGCCGAATGTGGCATGCGTGCCCGTCTTTGCCCAGCCGGCATCGTCGAGCGCCCCGAGCATCGCCACGCTGTGCGACCGCGCGGCCGCGTGGATCTCGAGGAGACGATCCAGGTGCGCGTCCGGCTCGCCCGCCCAGGGACCGGGCTCGAGCCAGGGCCAGGTCGGATGATCCTCGACGACGAGCTGGCGGAGGCGCGGGTGCCAGACGTCGAGCTCGACCGCGATCAGGTGGCGAACGACCTCGCGCGGTGTCCATTCACCGACCGGGGTTGCGCGGGCGGCTGCGTTGCGGGCGGCGACGGCCAGTCGCGCGGGCAGGCCGCCGAGCGCGGCGAGGACCTCGAGTCGCGCCGCTGTCATGCGTGGATCCCGTCGGCGGGTTCGTCGGTCACCGGCGCATTCTCGCTGTTCCCGTCGAGTCTCGCGTGACGTCTACGGCGTTCGGCTGACATCGGGATGGGTCGAATCACCGACGAATGCCTCGATATCGGGCTCCGTGGGATGCGCATCGGATCGGTCAGTCTTCTGAAGTGGACCCAGCCGATCTCTACCGCACCCTGCAGGTCGACCTCGAAGCCGAGTTCGAGGTGATCCGGGCTGCTCATCGCGTCCTCGCCGCGAAGCATCATCGTGCCGTCGGGTCAGATGCCGGCCAGGTGCCGGACGGCCACCGCCGCGTACAGGGCAACCCCGGTCGCCATTGCCGACTCATCGAACACGACGAGGTTCGAATGGTTCTGCGGTGCGGTCGCGGGATCCTGATCGGCCGGCCGCGCGCCGAGGAAGGCCATCGCGCCGGGAACCTGCTGGAGGACGTACGAGAAGTCCTCGGCGCCCATGACCGGCGCCTTCAGCTCGACCACCCGCTCCGGGCCGACGATTGCCCGCGCCGTCTCCGTGACGAACGCCGTGAACACGGGGTCGTTGATCGTCACCGGATAGCCGGGCTCGAGGTCGACCTCGGCCCTCGCGGCATGGGCTGCGGCGATCCCTTCTGCAACGCGCCGGACGCCAGCACGGACCTCCGCCCGCGTCGCCTCCGAGACGCTTCGGATCGTCCCGAAAATGAAGGCGGTCTCCGGGATGATGTTGTTCGTCGTGCCGGCCGTGATCTGGGCGATCGTGACGACGGCCGGGTCGAACACGTCGATCCGGCGAGTCACCATCACCTGGAGGGCGAGGACGATCTCCGCCGCGACCGCGATCGGGTCGACGGTCTGGTGGGGCGCCGATGCGTGACCGCCGCGACCCCGGACGGTGATCCGGATCGTGTCCGTCGCCGCCATCTCGGGTCCGGGCTTCAGGTGGATCTCGCCGCTCGGGTAGCGGGTCGAGATGTGGACGGCCAGCGCGCCGGTCGGGCGGGCGCCACGCGACGACATGGGCGCGACCGCGTCGAGGAGGCCCTCCTCGATCATCGTCTTCGCCCCGCCCATGCCCTCCTCGCCGGGCTGGAACATCAGGATCACAGTGCCCGGCAGGTCCGCCCGGCGTTCGTGGAGGAGCCGCGCTGCGCCGAGGAGCATCGCGACGTGGGTGTCGTGACCGCAGGCATGCATCGCACCGTCAACCTCCGACGCGAAGTCGAGGCCGGTGTCCTCCTGGAGCGGCAGGGCGTCCATGTCGCCACGCAGGAGGACGGTCGGTCCGGGCCGGCCACCCTCGATGACCGCGACGACGGAGCTGAGCGCCTTGCCCTTCGTACCCCGGAGCCCGAGCTTCGTGAGCTCCTCGAGGATGACCGCCTGCGTGCGCGGCAGGTCGAGCCCGACCTCCGGCCGGCGATGGATCCGCCGCCGGATCGCGACGACGTCGTCCTGGATCGCCGCCGCGGCGGGCAACAGGCCATCAATCGTCGGCGAGGAGTCGGAGCCGGAGCCGTTCCCCTCCGGGTCGGGCGCCTCGAAGACGGACAGGGCGGCGCGATCGATCTTCGTCATGGCGCCGAGGATACGACGGCGCGCCGCAATGCCGCCGTGCTGGAGCCGCCGCTCGCGTGCGATATGCCCAGAAGGCTTATCGGACGCGAATGCCACCGCTTGTACCCGGATGTTGCCGTCCGCGGCAACGGATATCAGCTGGCGACCCCTCCGCACTGCGCGATCCATGCCTTCTCGGCATCATCGGACGTGCGGCGGCTGAATCCAGGGCCTGAATAAGCCTTCTTGGAATACCGGCCCCGGGTGAACCGCGCCCAGCCAACCAACGCGTCGTCAACCGGCGCTGTCGAGCTTCTCGGTCATTCCTTGCCGCCACGCCTCGGTCGCCTCGACCGCGTTGAACGTGTAAAGGTGGAGACCGCTCACCCGCGCCGCGGGGTCGGCGATCAGCGGCGCAAGGTCCTCGACGAACCCGGTCGGCTTGTAGAAGCCGCCGCTCTTCGCGAGCCCGGTCACGAAACGGAGGTTCTTCACGAGGAAGCGCTTTGCGTCCTTGACCCCGATCCGGGCGGCGATCGAGAGCAGCTTCTGAGGATCTGCCACGCCCGGTGTCCCGATGACGACCCCCGGCGCGAACCCCTCGGCGCGTCGAGCCCGGACCCAGCGCGCGATCGCCGCAGTGTCGAAATCCATCTGGGTCGTGACGTGGGCGACGAACGGCGCCTTGTCGAGCAGCGCCTGGGCGAGGGCGGCGTCGGGGATGTCCGGGTGGCCCTGCGGATAGGCCGGGCAGCCGAGCGTCGCGAACGGGTGGCCGAGCGCGGCCATCGCCTGCAGGAGGGACAGCCCGTCGAGGTACTCACCTGGCTCGTCCGCGTCGCCACCGACGACGAACGCCTGACTGAGGCCACCGGCGCTCGCGCGCTCGAGCAGGCCACCAAGGACTTGGCGCGACGCGATCATCCGCGCCGAGAGGTGGGGGATCGCGCGGAACCCGTCGGCCTGGAGCCGGATGGCCCAGTCGAGCGTGGCGTCGATCCCCTTGGCCGGCGACGCCGTGACCGAGACGCGCGCGCCGGCGGGCAGGTGGGCGATCTGGTCCGGCAGGCTCTTGAGCGGCAGGAGCTCGAAGATCGGATCGGCGAGGACCGCCCGAACGGCCGCCCGCCCCGCCTCGTCGAGCCCGCTGCCAAACCCGCCGTGGAGCCCGCCCCGTGCCCGCGCGACCCGCCCGAGGACCCCCGCCATCAGACCTCCGAGTCTGGCTGAGCCGCCTTGCGCTTGGCCATGAACTCGTTGAGTGCCTCGTCGAGCCCCTCGTCGAGCGGTGGCGCCTCGTACTCGCGGAGCATCCGCTTCCAGATCGCGTTGGCCCGCTGGGCGGCGTCGAGCGAGCCATCCTCCTGCCACTGCTCGAAGCTGTTGTTGTCGGCGATCTCGCTCCGATAGAACGCGTTCTCGAAGTTCGCGAGCGTGTGGGCCGAGCCGAGGTAGTGCTGGCCGGGTCCGTTGGTCAGGATCGCGTCGAGCGCCTGGCCGTTCTCCGAGAGGTCGACGCCCTTGACGAAGACCGCGGCCATCCCGCACTGGTCGGCGTCGAGGATGAACTTCTCGTAGCCGATCGCGAGCCCGCCCTCGAGCCAGCCGGCGGCGTGGAGCACGAAGTTGACCCCGGCCAGGATCGTCGGCTGGAAGGTCGCGGCCGATTCGTATGCAGCCTGGGCGTCGGCGATCTTCGACGCGCAGAGGTTGCCGCCGGACCGGAACGGCACGCCGAGCCGCCGGGCCAGCGATGCCATGACGTAGAGCACGAGGGCCGGCTCGGGCGTCCCGAATGTCGGCGCCCCCGACTGCATGGACATCGAGCTCGCGAAGCTGCCAAGGACGACGGGTGCGCCCGGCCGGACGAGCTGGACGAACGTCATGCCGCCGAGCGCTTCGGCGAGCGTCTGGGCGGCGGCCCCGGCGACCGTCACCGGCGACATCGCGCCGGCCAGGATGAACGGCGTGATCAGGGTCGCCTGGTTGGCCTCCGCGTACGCGCGGGCGGCGCCGAGCATCGTCGCGTCCCAGACGAGCGGGCTGTTCGCGTTGATCAGGGACAGGACGACGGCGTGGTCCTCGAGATACTCGGCGCCGAACAGGATCCGGGCCATCTCGACGGTGTCGCGTGCGCGTTCCGGCGCGGTGACCGAGCCCATGAACGGCTTGTCGCTGTATTTCATGTGCGAATAGACCATGTCGAGGTGGCGCTTGTTGACGGGCACGTCGACCGGCTCGCAGACCGTCCCGCCGCTGTGGTGGAGGAACGGGCTCATGTAGGCGAGCTTCACGAAGTTGCGGAAGTCCTCGATCGTGCCGTAGCGCCGGCCGTTGTCGAGGTCGCGCACGAATGGCGAACCGTAGTTCGGGGCGAGGACGGTGTGGCGGCCACCGATCTCGACGTTGTTGGCGGTGTTGCGGGCGTATTGGGTGAACTGGCGTGGCGCGCTTGCCTGGACGATCTGGCGGCACATCCCGCGCGGGAACCGAACGCGCTCGCCCTGGACATCGGCGCCGGCATCCTGGAGGAGGCGGAGGGCGTCGGGATCGCCGCGGAACTCGAGGCCGACCTCCTGGAGGATCGTGTCGGCGTTCTGCTCGATCAGCGACAGGCCCTCCTCGTCGAGGACCTCGAACGGGGCCAGCGTCCGGGTCAGGAACGGTTCGCGGGCGATGTGGTGGCTGGCGCGGGCGGCCTGTCGGCCGGCCCGGCCGCCGGTCCGCTGGCGGGGAGACTCATCGACGGTCATCGCTCCTCCTTGGCGGCCGATACGACCGCCCGTCGTCGCCGCCCGCCACCGTCGGGCCGCGCCCCACCCGCCGGCCCGGCACCGCGCTGCGGCAGCTCCGTGACCAGCGCCAGGTGGGTCGACGGCGCCGTCCGATGCGGGAAGGCCATCGCCTCGACGAAATGCTCCTGGAAACGCGGCTCGACCGCGGTCTCGATCTTCTCGACCCGGCGCACGACGTCCTCGATCTCACGCCGTGCGGCGGCGCTCAGCAGGGCGATCAGGGCGCCCGTCCCCGCGGCGTTGCCGGCGGCCTTCACGTGGTCCAGCGGCGCGTCCGGGATGAGCCCGAGGACCATGGCGTGGAACGGATCGATCTGGCTGCCGAAGGCACCAGCGAGGCGGACCTCGTCGACGGCGTCGATCCCGGCGTGGTCCATCAGCAGCCGGACGCCGGCATACAGGGCCGCCTTGGCCAGCTGGATCGCCCGGACATCGTTCTGGGTGACCGCGATCCGCAGGCGGCCGGCGCCCGTCCCGTCGTGGACGACATAGCTGAACGTCCGGCCCTCGGCGACGATCCGTGGCGTCCGCGCCGCCAAGGTCCCGTCGACGATCCCGTCGTGGGTGATGATCCCCGCGAGGAACAGCTCGGCGATGACCTCGACGATGCCGGAGCCGCAGATCCCGGTGATCCCGGTGTCGGCGGTCGCCTCGGTGAAGCCGGGTTCGTCCGACCAGAGCTCGGAGCCGATGACCCGGAAGCGCGGCTCGAGCGTCGCGCGGTCGATCCGGACCCGCTCGATCGCGCCCGGCGCGGCGCGCTGGCCCGACGAGATCTGGGCGCCCTCGAAGGCAGGTCCGGTCGGCGACGAGGCCGCGAGGAGGAAGTCCTTGTTGCCGAGCACGATCTCGGCGTTCGTGCCGACATCTACGACGAGCTCGACGACCTCCGACTCGTGGGGGGCCTCGGCGAGGATGACTCCCGCGGTGTCGGCC
>JANMCU010000014.1:0-22976 GCA_031361415.1 Chloroflexota bacterium
ACCGTCACCTTCGGCTGCGACTCGCCGCCGATCTCGCTCTGCTTCCCGGGTGGCAAGAGGTCGCTCGGCATCGAGTCCAGCAGCTGATGGGAATCTGGCGAGAGCAGCATCCGGCGGTCTGGGAGACCGTGGTGACACCCTGCGATTGCTGCGGCCAGGTGGTCGCGAAGCGGCTCTGGATCGCGGACGTGAGTGGTCGCGAGCAGCGCTTCTGCTCGCCGGAGTGCGAGCAGCTCTACCGCGAGTACGTCCTCCCCCGCCGCGCCGCCCGCGGGGCGAGCTGACGATGACACCGGCCCATGGCGGACGAATCTCGAAAGGACGGTCCCTGATGGCCGGTTGGCTCCTCCCTGCGCTCGGCTACGTCGTGCTCGTCGGCGTCGCCGGGATCACCACGAAGCTCGGCCTGAAGACGATCGACTGGCAGCAGATCGTCTATTGGGTGCCGGTCGCGTACGCCGTGCTCTCGGCGCTCCTCTGGCTCGTTTACCAGAAGCCGATGGTCCTGGGAACGGGCGGAGGCTGGGCGATCGTCACCGCGTTCGCCGCAGCCGGGGGATTGATCTGCTTCTTCTACGCGCTCTCGAAAGGGGATGCGTCCGTGGTCGTGCCCACGACCTCCGCCTACCCGGTGATCGCGTTGATCGGTGGCGCGATCTTCCTCTCGGAGAGCATCACCGTGCCGAAGGTGATCGGGACGGTGCTCGTGATAGCCGGCGTCGTCGTGATCAGCCTCTAGTGCCCCGCGTCGGACGCGCGACACTAGCAACGCGCGTCAACCGCCTGACGGGATGACCGCCTCGATCTCGACCGACCGCTGCGCGGGAACGTCTCCTCGCGACGCGGGATTCGTCCAGACCACAGACCGGCGGGCCGACTCGTCGACGCGGAGCTCGAAGACATCTGGGCGGTTGTAGTGGCCCACGACGTCCAGAGCCTGCTGCTCCTCCGCGATCTGGCCCAGGTCGAGGTCGCCGTAGACGATGGTCTCCTCGCCGGCTGCGGCCTCGGCCACGACACTCCCGTCGGGGGCGAAGATCGTGGTCCCCCGCGGCGCCGTTGCGGACGCAGACTGGATGAAGTCGTCGGCGGCGCCCATCGCCTGCGGCAGCTCGAAGCCATCCGGCAGCGCGCCTGCTGTCATGCTCGCACCCATCACGCAGATCGAGAAGCACCGTCCCTCGAAGGCATAGTGCCGGCTCGCGAACCGGTGCATCTCCGGATCGCCGACCTCGGGCCAAGCGGCCACGTGGATCTCCTCGCGCTTGGCGTGCAGCGCGAACCGCGCAAGCGGCATCCAGTGCTCCCAGCAGATCAGCCCGCCGACCCGCCCGACCGGTGTCTCGACGACGAGCAGGTCGCTTCCGTCCCCCTGGCCCCAGACGATCCGCTCGGCGTGCGTCGGCATGAGCTTGCGGTGGACGCCAAGGATCGTTCCCTCCGCCGACACGTACAGGAGTGAGTTGTAGAGCGTGCCGCCCACCGTCTCGCTGTCTCGCTCCGTCATACCCATCACGAGCACGGCGCTCGACGCTTTCGCGGCGCGGCAAAGCGCGTCCGTCGCCACACTCGGCACGGCGATGGCGTTCTCGCGGAAGCGCCGGTACACCTTCTTCGCGCCCGCGTCTTCCCAGCCCGCCGCGCCGAAGATCCAGGACGGATAGCCCGGAAGCCAGCTCTCCGCGAACGCGACGAGCTCGGCCCCATTGCCGGCGGCCTCCTCGATCAGCGAGACCGCCTTCTCGACCGTCGCGTCCGCGTCGAGAAAGATCGGCGCAGCCTGGACGGCTGCGACCCGAACGGTTTTCATCTAGATCGCTCCTCTCTTCCTCGTCTCCCGGTGCAGCGCCGCGCTCGTCGCTCTCCTCGGCGATTGTCCGTAGTATCCCTGCGCGGCCACGACTGCGGGCCCGCTGACCGTACAAGCGTCGGGAGGGCTCCATGCGCACGATCGACATCAGCTCCGATCTCGGCGAGAGCTTTGGCAACTGGCGGATGGGGAACGACGAGGCGCTGGTTCCCGAGATCACCTCTGCAAACGTCGCCTGCGGCTTCCACGCAAGCGACCCGGTGACCATGATCCAGACGGTCGCGATCTGCAAGCAGCATGGCGTCGCGGTCGGATCGCATCCCGGCCTCCCGGACCTGCTCGGTTTCGGGCGGCGACCGATGCAGATCACGCCGGAGGACTGTTATGCCTACGTTCTCTACCAGACGGGCGCGCTTCAGGCAGTGCTCGCGGCCGAGGGCATGCACGTCCATCACCTGAAGCCGCACGGCGCCTTCTACTCGATCCTTCGCGAGGACGAGGCGCTCGCCGGCGCGTTCTGCGAAGCCGCCCTGGCCCTCATGCCTGAGCCGGTCATCTACTGGCCGGAGGGGCACGACCTCGCGCTCCCCCGCGCGGCGCGCGAGCGCGGGATCCGTGTCGTCATGGAGGTCTACGTCGACCTCGACTACGGAGCCGGCGGCGAGCTCGTCCTCCAGCGAGCGAAGCACCTGACCGACATCGAGAAGGCATCGGCCCAGGTCCGGCGCTTCCTCGAGCAGGGCATGGTCCAAGCGATCGACGGCAGCCTCATCCCGCTCGAGGCCGAGTCGATCTGCGTCCACGGCGACGGGCCGAACAGCGCCGAGCTGGCGCGGGCGCTGCGGCACACCGTCGAGCACTGCGGGCACTCCGTCGGCCCCCTGGCGGCTGCCTCGGCCATTGGATGAGGCGCTTCGCGACATGAGCTTCTCGAAGGTGCTGGTCGCCAACCGCGGCGAGATCGCGCTGCGCGTCGTGCGCACGCTGCGCGAGCTGGGGATCCCGTCGGTCGCCGTCTACTCGGACGCGGACGCGCAGGCGCCGCACGTCCGGCTCGCCGACGAGGCGGTGCAGATCGGGCGGGGCCCGGTCGGCGAGAGCTACCTGAACATGGAGGCGATCCTCGCAGCGGCTCGCTCGACCGGCGCGGACGCCATCCATCCCGGCTACGGCTTCTTCGCCGAGCATGCCGGCTTCGCGCGCGCGTGCGCTGCGGCGGGCCACGTCTTCATCGGGCCGTCTCCAGAGGCGATCGAGAGGATGGGCGTGAAGACGACCGCGCGGCGGTTGATGGAGGAGGCGGGCGTCCCGGTGGTGCCGGGCACGATCACGCCGCTCTCGTCGGCCCAGGAGGCGCTCTCGACGGCCCGCTCGATCGGCTTCCCCGTCGCCTTCAAGACCGCCGGCGGCGGCGGCGGCAAAGGCTTCCACGTCGCGTTCTCGGAGGCGGAGAGCGCGCTCGCGTTCGAGCGGGCGTCGGCCGAAGGGGAACGCTTCTTCGCCAACTCCGACGTCTACGTCGAGGAGTACCTCCCTGATCCGCGCCACGTCGAGGTGCAGATCCTCGCGGACTCGCACGGCAACGTCGTCCACCTCGGGGAGCGCGACTGCTCGATCCAACGGCGCCACCAGAAGCTCGTCGAGGAGTCGCCCGGGCCGACCATGACGCCGGCATTGCGCACGCGGATCTGCGCGATCGCCGTCGAGGCCGCGCGCGCCGTCGGCTACGAGGGCGCCGGCACGGTCGAAGGGCTGCTCGTCGGCGACCGGTACTTCTTTCTCGAGATGAACCCGCGCCTCCAGTTCGAGCATCGGGTCACGGAGGTCGTGACGGGGATCGACATCGTGCGCGAGCAGATCCGCGTAGCGGCCGGCGAGCCGCTCTCCTTCCGTCAGGAGGACATCGTGTGGCGCGGCCACGCGATCGAGTGCCGCGTCAACGCCGAGTCGGCCCACCTCGGCTTCGTCCCGCTGCCCGGGACGATCACGCGCTACGAGGAGCCGGGCGGTCCGGGCGTGCGCGTCGACTCGGGCGTGTTCGCCGGCTGGACGGTGCCGCCGTTCTACGACTCGCTGCTCGCCAAGCTGATCGTCTGGGACGAGACGCGCGAGGCCGCGACGCGCAGAATGTTGCGGGCCCTCGAAGAGTTCCGGATCGAGGGCGTCGCGACGCTCATCCCGTTCCACCGCGCGCTGCTCGCGAGCGAGCAGTGGGCGCGGGGCGAGACCGCGCGCGACCTGCTCGCCGACGCGGGTTGGCTGGCCGCGACCGCGCCTGTCCCGTAGAGTCCGCCGGATGCCGAGGATCGTCGAGTCAGCACTGCCGGAGCCGCGCTACACCTACGGCGGCGACGAGTTCGTGTTCTGCGAGATCGACGAGGCGATGAGCTTCGGCGCGAACTTCAAGGTGCTGGCGATCTGCCAGGAACTCGGGCGCCGCGCGGTGGAGGGGATCGTCGAGATCTGCCCGGCGAACGCCTCGTACCTCGTGCGCTTCGACCCCGACGTGATCCACCCGGACGCTCTCCTCGCGCAGGTCAAGGAGATCGCCGCGTCGGTCGACACCGATCACCTCCGCTTCTCCACGCGGGTGATCGACGTGCCCGCGTACTACGACGACCCGTGGACGCGCGAGGTGCTGATGAACTTCCGCGAGCAGCACCAGAACCCGACCGGCACCGACCTCGAGTACGTCTCGCGCATCAACGGGTTCGCAAGCGAGCAGGAGTTCATCGAAGCCCATCACGGCGCGCCTTACTACGTCTCGATGGTCGGCTTCGTTCCGGGTCTTCCCTGGTGCTTTCAGATGGTGCCGCGCGAGAAGATGCTCGAGGTGCCGAAGTACCTTCGCCCGCGCACCGACACACCGGCGCTCGCGCTCTCGCACGGTGGCGCCTTCGCGGCGATCTATCCGGTGCGCGGCCCTGGTGGCTACCAGATGTTCGGTATCTGCCCAGTGCCGATCTTCGACCCGAAGGAGGAATTGCCGGACTTCCAGGACTCCTTCGTGATCTTCCGAGTGGGCGACATCCTCAAGCTCCGGCCGGTCGACCGGGACGGGTACGACGCGATCCGCGCCGAGGTCGAGGCGAAGACCTACCGCTACCGGATGGTTGATGTCGACTTCGAGCCGCGCGCGTTCTTCGAGGATCCCGACGGCTACAACGCCGAGTTGCTGCGGAGGCTCGACGCATGATCCGCGTACGCGACGGGGGCGTCCATACGACCGTCCAGGATTCGGGGCGATTCGGGCTTTACCACCTCGGCATGCCGCCGTCGGGGGCGCTCGACGACTACTCCTTCCGCGCCGCCAACCTGCTCGTTGGCAACGACGAGGGCGCCGCGGTGCTGGAGGCGACCTTCAGCGGACCGACGCTGGAATTCGAGCAGGACTCGGTGGTCGCTGTCACAGGCGCCGACCTCCCTCCCAAGCTCGACGGCGAGGAGCAGCCCGGCTGGACGTCGATCGCGGTGAGGGCCGGGCAGGTGCTCTCGTTCGATTTCCTGCGCGCGGGCGCCCGCGCGTACGTCGCCGTCGCAGGCGGGATCGACGTGCCGGTCGTGTTCGGCAGCCGGTCGACCTACACGCTCTGCGCCGTCGGCGGCGTCGAGGGCCGCGCGATCCGCGAGGGTGACGTCCTGCGAGTGGGCGCTCCGCGGCCGGTCGCCTCCGGGCGCACGGTCGAGGAGCGACTCCGGCCCGCGCTCCCGAAGTCGTGCGAGCTGCGTGTCGTGATGGGACTCTGTGACTACCGGCTCTCGGACGAGGGGCGCCGCTCGTTCCTCGAGAGCGAGTGGACGGTGACGCCCGCGGCTGACCGCATCGGCTACCGCTACAGGGGCGGTGAGCTCGCGTTCGTGGAGCGGGAGCAGCCGTTCGGGGCGGGCAGCGACCCATCCAACGTGGTGGATCTCGGCTATCCCATCGGCTCAATCCAGGTGCCGGGAGGTGTCGAGCCGATCTGCCTGCTCAACGACGCCGTCACGGGCGGCGGCTACGTCACGATTGGCACGGTGATCAGCGTCGACCGTGACGTGCTCGCCCAGTCGAAGACACACGGCAAGACCCACTTCCGCGCAGTCGGCATCGAGGAGGCACTGCAGGCCCGCGCCGAGCGGCGCGGGCGCCTCGACGCGGTGCGTGCCGCCCTTTCCTAGCCAGAGGAGAACGACGATGGCAGAGCGCTCGGTCCGTTCGCCGCTTCCAGGCACGTTCTATCGGCGTCCGAGCCCGGAGGCCGATCCGTTCGTGACGGAGGGCGATGCGGTCTCGGCCGGAGACGTGGTCGGCATCGTCGAGGTCATGAAGACCTTCTACGAGGTGAAAGCCGACCAGGCCGGCGTCGTCGACCGGTTCCTGATCGAGGACAAAGATCCAATCGACGCGGGCCAGGACATCCTCGCCCTGCGAGACAGCTAGTGCCCTGTCCTGGAAGTCGTCGGATCGTTGGCGTGCTGGCTGGGCGTTCTGGGCGTGTCGCGGCTTCGACGCGCATGCAGGGACGCATGGGCAAGACTCCGCGACGCGCCCAGAGCGGCCAGACGGTGCGGAAACGGCAGAGAACTTCCAGGACAGGGCGCTAGGCGGCGAACGGCGGCACGTCGGCGACGGCGACCGTGAAGCGCGGGTCGTCGTGCCAGGCCCAGTAGGTGTCGTGGATACGGTGCGTCACCGGGCCGATCCGCCCGTCGCGCAACGGCCTTCCGTCCACGGAGGTGACGAAGAACACGCCGCCGGCCGTGCTGGCGCCGAACGCCTCGTCCGCGTTGCGCAGCTCGTCTGCGGTGACATCGCCGATCTCGGCCGGGATGCCGAGCTCGTGCGCGATCTCGAGCACCGTCAGCCGGGTGATCCCCTCGAGCACGTTCGTCGCCGGCGTCTTCAGGACTCCGTGATGGACGGTGAACACGTTGAACCCGGCGCCCTCTGTGACCAGGCCCTGTCCGTCCGTGAGCACGACGTTGTCACCTCCGACATCGTACGCGGCGAGCAACGCCTGCTCGAAGTCGAGCCAGTGGTAGTTCTTGATGCGCGGGTCGACGGCCCGGCTCGAGATTCGCTCGGTGTCACCGACAACGAGCCGGAGCCCACGCTCGCGCTGCTCCGCCGTGGTCAGCCAGACGTACGGGATCGCGAAGCAGTACATCTTGTTCTCGCATCGCCGGATGTCACGCGAACCGGCAGGAGCAAGGCCCCGCGTCGCCACGACCTCGACGTATGCGCTCGCGAGGCCCGCGCGGCGCACGCAGTCCGCCAGCAAGCGCGTCAGCCCTTCCCGGTCGACCGGCAGGCTCAGCCGCAGCTCCTCGACGCCCCAGAAGAAGCGGTCGAGGTGCCGGTCCAGGCGGAAGAACTTGCCGTTCCACACCGCAACGACGTCATAGGTCGCATCGGAGCGCAGGAAGCCGAGGTCGAGGATCGGCACCCGCGCCTCCCCGATCGGCACGAACTCCCCGTCGACGTACGCCACGCCCCTGGACAGATCTGTCGCGGCAGCGCGCTGCGGCTCAGCGACCGGCTGCGCTTCACGGGATACCACGCCTCGATGCTACTGGAGGTCCGCGCGGGACGCCACTTCTAGACGGTCCTGCGGCCCGGTATGGTTGCGATCGTGGCGGCTGAGATGACGGAGGCGCGGCTCCTCGCGGCGCTGGCGGCGTGGAACACGAGGGACGCCGACTGCGTGCTCGCGTACTGGAGCGACACGTGCACGTACCACGCCTCGTTCGGCCCGGAGCTCCTGGGGAGAACCTTCGTCGGCCGAGACGCCGCGCGTGAAGGCATCGGCCTGTTCTTCGACCGCTACCCGGACGGAGAGTTCGTCGACACCGAGGTGTTCGTTGCAGGCGACCACGGAGCCGCCGAGTGGACGTTCAGGGCAACCGGTCCTGACGGCGCCGAGTTCGCGGTGCGGGGATGCGACCTCTTCGAGTTCGACGGAGACCTGATCAAGACGAAGAACGCCTTCCGCAAGGCGCGAGACGCCTCAGGCTGAGGCCGCGCGCGCAGCGGCGACGAGCTCGAGCACGTCACAGGGCCTCAGCGGGGTCCGGTCCACCGGAACGCCGAGCGCGTCCGAGATGGCGTTGACGATCGCGGACGGGCCGCCGATCAGGCCGCCCTCGCCCATGCCCTTGATGCCGCCCTCGGTGACCGGCGACGGCGTCTCGAGGTGGTCGACCTCGATCGCCGGGACTTCCGGCGCGGTCGGGTAGAGGAAATCCGCAAGCGTGCCCGCGAGGAAATTCCCATCCTCGTCGTACGGGAGCTGCTCGTAGAGCACGGCGCCGATCCCCTGCGCGATCGCACCGATCACCTGCCCCTCGACCACGGCCGGATTGACGACGGTGCCGCAGTCCTCGACGGCGACGATGCGCTCGATCCGCACCTGTCCCGTTTCCGCGTCGACCTCGGCGACGACGGCGATACAGGCGTTCGAGTACGTCTCCGGCGGGTCGTAGCTCCGCGTCGAGACGAGCGCCGGGTCGATGTCATCGGGGCGCGGGCCGAAGTATGCGGCCGAGGCGACCTCGCCGATCGAGAAGCTCTTGCCCGGCGAGCCCCGGACGGAGATATGGCCATCCACAAGCTCGAGGTCCTCGGCCGCCGCCTCGAACAGGTGCGCGGCGATGCCCAGGAGCTTCTCGCGAACGTCACCGGCCGCGCGCATCGTGGCGCCGCTGCCGATGACAGCGGTCCGGCTGCCGTAGCTTCCCGTCGCGTACGCCGTCGCAGCCGTATCTCCCTGGACGACCTTGACGTCCTCGAGGTCGATGCCCAGCTCGTCGGCAGCGATCTGCGCGAGCGTCGTCTCGTGCCCCTGCCCGTTCGACTGGAGACCGGTCGTGAGCGTCACCGTCCCGTCGGGCTCCATCGCCACGCTGACGGAGTCGAGGTAGCTGAAGCCGGGGAAGCCGTTCGCAGCGGCCGTCGCGCCGGCCCAGGCGCCCTGCTCGACGAAGGGGCTGAAGCCGATGCCGAGAAAGCGCCCTTGCGCCCGCAGCTCGCGTTGGCGCGCGCGCAGGTCCTCGTAGCCGAGCAGGTCCATGGCGCGGCGCATCGACTCGGCGAAGCTGCCGCCGTCGTAGTTGCACCCGGTCGCCGAGCGGTACGGGGCGCCATCCGGGATCGTGTTGCGCAACCGCAGCTCGACCGGGTCGATTGCGAGCGCGCGCGCCGCGTCGTCGATCAGCGCCTCACGCGCCGTCTGCCCGGGTGTCCAGCCGACGCCGCGGTACGCAGTCGACGGGCACTTGTTCGTGAACGGCGTGTCGACGACATAGCGGACGTTGCGGACGTCGTACACACCCGGCAGGAACGAGGCGGCACACAGCGGGTCGATCAGGCTCGTCCACGGATGGGCGAGGTACGCCCCTCCGTCGCCCACGTAGCGGCCCTGGAGCGCGAGGAAGCGGCCGTCCGCGTCGGTCGCGAGCGCGAGGTCGCAGACGACCTCCTTGGCGTGGCCGCTCGCGGCGAGCGCCTCGTAGCGGTCCTCCACCCACTTCACCGGCGTGCCCAGGCGGCGCGACAGCTCGGGGACGATCACCTCCTCGACGAACAGCTGGACCTTCAAGCCGAAGCCGCCCCCGACGTCGGGGCAGATCACCCGCACCCGCGTGTCCTTCAGCCCGAACAGCGATGCGAGCATGCCGCGCACGAGGAAGGGCATCTGCGTGGACGTCCACACGGTCAGCGATCCCTCGCCGGCGTCCCAGTCGGCGATCACGCCCCGGCCTTCGAGCGGCGCCGCGTGGCAGCGGCCGAAGTGGAAGCGCTTGCGGAAGACGTGCGAGGCGCCGGCGAACGCCGCATCGACGTCGCCTGCCTCGAATTCGATGTGCGCGAAGTTGTTTCCGCCGAGGTCGTCGTGCAGCACCGGCGCCCCCGGCGCGAGCGCCGCTTCCGGATCGACGACCGCCGGGAGCGGCTCGTACTCGATCTCGATCAGCTCGGCCGCGTCCTCGGCGATGTAGCGCGAGCGCGCGACGACAACCGCGACCGCCTCGCCGACGTGGCGCACGCGGTCGATGGGCAACATGCGCCGGATGCCGGTCTTCGCCTCCGGCCGGGTGGCGATCGTCGTGGTGAACGGCGCGAGATCGAGCAGATCCTCGCCGGTGGCGACGAGCGCGACACCCTCGAGGGCGCGTGCTCTCGAGGCGTCGACAGCGACGATCCGGGCATGGGCATACGGGCTGCGATGGAAGGCGACATGGAGCGTGCCGGGAGGCTCGATGTCGTCGAGGTACGTTCCCCGGCCCGCGAGGAAGCGCGGGTCCTCGGTGCGCATCACTCGGGCGCCGACGTAACGGCCGGTCATCCCGCCTCCTCCCGCAGGGCACGCGCAGCCCGGTGCACCGCCTCGACGATGCCGACGTAGCCCGTGCAGCGGCACACGTTTCCCGATAGGTGGTCCCGGATCTCATCGTCGGTCGGGTCCGGCACCTCATCGAGCAACGCCTTCGCCGCGAGCAGCATCCCCGGCGTGCAGAACCCGCACTGGAGTCCGTGGCACTCGCGGAACGCCTGCTGGATGGCGTGCAGGCCATGCTCGTCTGCGAGGCCTTCGACCGTCAGCAGCGCGGCGCCCTCGACCTGAACAGCGAGGACGAGGCAGGAGAGGGTCGGGCGTCCGTCCACGAGCACCGTGCAGGAGCCGCAGGCGCCGTGCTCGCAGCCGACGTGCGTGCCCGTCAAGCCGAGACCGTGACGCAGGAAGTCCGAGAGCAGGGTACGCGGCTCGGCGAGCGCGGCTCGCTCCTGGCCGTTCACGCGCAGGCGCACGGCGAGCTCGTCAGGCACCGGGAGACCCCGCAGCAAGGAGGGCGCGGAGCGTCGCGACGCGCGCCCCCTCCCGCCGGTACGAGGCGGTTGCATGCGCGTCGCCAAACGGCCGAGCGGCAGCGGCAGCGAGCTGCGCCGCCTCCTCCGCGCCTGCGCCCTGCGCGAGCGCGTGCTCCGCCTCCGTGGCGCGGAAGGCGGCCGGGCCGACACCGAAGAGCGCAACGCGCGCGTAGCCCGGTGCGACGACCACAGCGGCGCCGGCCAGCGCGAAGTCGCCGCGTCGGCGCGCGATCTCGACGAACCCGTGTCGCGCACCGGGCGGCGGGTCGGGAAGCCGCAGCGCGGTCAGCAGATCACCCTCCGTGAGCGCCGTTGTAAACGGCCCGAGGAAGAACGACGAGGCCGCGATTGTCCGCTCACCGGCGGCGGAGACAACGATCGCCTCGCCCTCGAGCGCGAGCAGCACGGCAGGCAGCTCGGCCGCTGGATCCGCGTGGGCGATGCTGCCGCCGACGGTGCCGCGACTGCGCGTGGCCGGGTGGCCGACATGGCGCAGGGCCTCGGCGAGCAACGGCGCGCGCTCCGCCACCTGCGGCGAGCGCAGCGCATCCGCCTGGCGTGTCGTGGCGCCGAGCTGCAGGGCCCCGTTCGCGGAGATGCGGGAGAGCGTGGCGATGCGGCTCACGTCCACGAGCGCCGACGGGCGCGCGAGGCGCAGGTTGAGCAGCGGCATCAGGCTCTGCCCGCCCGCAATCACGGTGGCATCGCTGCCGAGCTCCGTCAGCGCCGCGAGTGCCTCCTCGACGGTCTCGACGGCGCGGTAGGCGAAGGCGGCGGGCTTCACGGCGACGCGAGTCTAGCGACCTCTACTCGAATCTGCGCGAGAATCCGAGCCTTGCACAGCAACTGGATCTCGTGGGCCGTCGTCGCGGGCGGAGCGGCGGTGCTCTGGTCGGCCGTCGGGGTCGAGCGCTTCCAGTCTGCTGTCCTGCGCAGGCGCCTTGTGCTCGGCGCCGGGCTCGTAGCGCTCGGGCTCGCAAGCCTCGCGATCACGGACGCCTCCTCGCACAGGGATGCCGGTGCGCGCCCCGTCGCCGACGCGTTCACGATCGCCCGCCTGACCGAGGGATCGGCCGCTGCCCGCCGTTACCTCGAGCCCGACGCGGCGCCTCTCGGCGCGCGACTCCCTGCCCGATCCTCGACCACGCTGAAGACCGCGCGCCGCCTCGTAGCCACAGGCGTCTTGCTCGAATGCGGCCAGACACCGATTCTCCAGACCGGCCCACGGAGCGAGCGCTGCGTCAGCTACCGAGACGGCTCGCGCGTCTTTCTCCGTCGGCACGGCGGCCGCTGGCTGATCGTCGGGTTTACCCTGGGCTGAATGCTGCGTTAGCATTGGCCGGCTGTCGCACCCGTCCGGAGGAGAAGTCAGGTGGCAACCCGCGACGTCATTCCATTCGACGAGCGAGTGTGGGAACAGGAAGCGGATGGCGTGCGGGCGCTCGTCTGTCAGGTCGACGGCGCTCGCTGGGCGATCGTCGAGTACGCCCCCGGGGCGGGCCGCCCCGAGTTCTGCGAGGTCGGTCACGAGGGGTTCGTGATCTCGGGCGAGATCGAGTACGAGTTCTCGTCCGGCGGTACGATCGTGGCGTCTTCCGGCCAGGGTTTCGTGCTGCCGGCAGACGACCCGCATCGCGGGTTCAATCGCGGGACGGAACCGGCTCGGCTGCTCGTGATCGACGAGCTCTAGATGAGTGATTTCGTTCCGTCGGGGGTTCTGGGCGCTGGATCGTTGCGTTCCGCCGGGGTTTCCCGGCGCAGGCGGTGGCGAGACGCAACGACAACCCCGGAAACCCCGGAGTGACGCTCGCCGCGAGACGGCCCGCACGCGCCGCAACGGCCCTCGAGCAGCGATCCGGGGCCGACTCGCGGCGAGCAGAACGCCAGAACCAGCCGAGACACACCCCAAAACCCCCGACGGCACGGAATCGCTCATCGAGGCGCGTGACTGTAAGGTTGCCGATCATGAATGCGACCCGAGGACGACGGTGGCCCGGCTGAGAGTGGCCGTCGACGTCGGCGGGACGTTCACGGACATCTGCGTGCTCGACGAGGACACCGGCGCCATCACCGTGGCAAAAGTGCCTTCGACGCCGGCCGACCCGATCGACGCGGTGATCGACGGTGTCAGAGGCGCGGCCGGAGTGGACCTGCGCGATGTGGTCGTCTTCTCCCACGGCTCGACGGTCGCGACGAACGCGCTGCTCACGCGCACCTTTCCGCGTGCGGCGATGGTGACTACGGCCGGGTTCAGGGACGTGATCGAGATCCGCAGAGGTACCAAAGACGACCTCTGGGACGCGTACAAGGACGTCCCACCCCCCTACATCCGCCGTCGCGACCGCTTCGAGGTGCGCGAGCGGGTCGCCTACGACGGTGAGGTGCTCGAGACCGTCGATGAGCCCGGCGCGCGGCGCGTCGCCGAGGTGCTGCGCAAACGCGGGATCGAGGCGGTCGCCATCTGCTTCATCAACTCTCACGCCAACCCGGACAACGAGAACCGCATGCGCGAGATCCTCGAAGCGGAGCTCCCGGGTGTCAGCATCTCCACCTCGAGCGACATCCTCCCGGAGATCTTCGAGCACGAGCGCTTCTCGACAACGGTCGCGAACGCGGTCCTGTCGCCGCTGATCAGCGGCTACGTGCAGCGCCTCCAGTCTCGGCTCGAGGAGGGTGGCTACCGGGGCGACGTCTTGCTGCTCCACTCCGGCGGTGGCGTGATGACGCCGAAGACCGCCGCAAGGCTCGCCGTCCGTCTCGCCTCGTCGGGCATTGCCGCAGGCGCGATCGCGAGTCGCCACATCGCGATGCTGTGCGGCTTTCCGAACTCGATCGGTCTCGACATGGGCGGGACGAGCACCGACATCTCGCTTGTCTACCAGGGCCAGGAGCGGATCACCAAGGAGTGGTTCGTCGAGTACGGCTACCCGATCTGCTTCCCCTCGATCGAGGTGCTGACGATCGGCGCGGGCGGGGGCTCGCTGGCCTGGATCGACGGGGCCGGGTCGCTACGCAACGGTCCCCAGTCGGCCGGCGCGAACCCCGGGCCGGCCTGCTATCTGCGCGGCAACGACCAGGCGACGAACACCGATGCGAACGTCGTGCTCGGACGCCTCGGCTCGGAGCTGATCGGCGGGGCGATGACGCTCGATGCGTCGGCTGCCCAGCGATCCCTCGAGGATCTCGGTCGCAAGGTCGGTCTCGAGACCGTGGACGCCGCGAGAGCGGTCATCCAGGTCGCGAACGCGAACATGGCCGACACCGTCCGGCTCATCTCGATCCGCCGTGGCTACGACCCGCGCGAGTTCGCTCTCGTCGTCTTCGGTGGGGCAGGGGCGCTGCACGGGGCCGATCTCGCACGCGAGCTGTCGATCCCGACGGTGATCGTCCCGCCGAACCCGGGGATCACCTCGGCGCTCGGCTGCCTGCTCGTGGACGTGCGCCACGACATCACCGAGATGTACCTCGCCCAGGTGGCGACGGCTGATCCGAGCGCGCTGGAGGAGGAGTTCCGCAAGCTCGAGGAAGAGGCGCGCGCGCGGCTCGCGGCGGAGGATGTTCCGGCCGAGCAGATGAGCCTCGACCGCCTGATCGACATGCGCTACCTCGGCCAGTGGCGCTCGCTGTCCGTTCCGGTCGCAGCTCCGCTCGATCTCGCACAGGCGGTGGCGACGTTCCACGCCGAGCACCATCGGGAGTACAACTTCCGTCGCGACGACGCGCCGGTCGAGATCTACCGCCTGAACGTCCGCGCGATCGGGATCACACCGAAGGCCGAGCTGGCCCGTCATGCCCCGACGGGCGCGACGCCGAGCCCACGCTCGCGCCGCCCGGTGACGTTCTTCGAGGCCGATGACGCCTCGGACACGCCGGTCTACTTCCGCGCCGACCTGCCGGCTGGGTTCTCCTTCGAGGGCCCTGCGATTGTCGACCAGTTCGACTCGACGATCGTCGTCCCGCCCGGCTGGCACGCCGAGGTGGACGAGTGGCTGAACATCCGCATGCACAACCCGGAGGCAGCCCGATGAGCAGCGAGTCCCGCCCGTATTCGCTCGACCCGGTCACCTTCGAGGTCTTGAAGAACGCCTTCGTGAATACCGTCGACCAGATGGCTGAGCAGATCCTCCGTACCTGCCACTCGTTCGTGATCTACGCCCGCGACTTCTCGTCGTCGCTCTGCGACGTGGACGGCAACACGATCATGCAGGGGTCGCAGGACATCGCCGTCCACGTCGGGACGCTCCACTACACGGCCAAAGCCGTGATCGAGGCGTTCGCAGGCGACATCCATCCCGACGACGTGTTCGCGATCAACGACCCGTACCTTGGTGGCACTCATTTCAACGACGTGCGCATCATCCGCCCGATCTTCGTCGACGGCGAGGTGATCGCCTACGCCCAGTCGAACGGCCATTGGGCGGACGTCGGCGGCACCGTGCCCGGCTCGTTCGACATCAACGCCAAGGAGCACTTCGGCGAGGGCCTCCGCATTCCGCCGATCCGCATCTGGGACAAGGGCAGGTACCTCGGCGACATCGTGCGCATGATCGCGTCGAACACGCGCGCGCCCGACATGATCATCGGCGACCTCCAAGCCCAGGCCGAGGCGACGCGGGTCTGCGAGCGGGAGATCCTCCGTCTCGTCGAGAAATACGGCAAAGAGACGATCCTGACCGCGTTTCGCGAGGTGCAGGATTACGTCGAGATCCTCACTCGCCGCCGCGTCGCGGAGATGCCGGACGGTGTCTGGGAGACCGAGGACTACATCGACTACGACCCCTCCGTCGGCGAGGGCCTGATCCCGATCAAGGTGAAGATGACGATCGCAGGGGATCAGCTCAAGTACGATCTCTCGGGCTCGCACCCAGCCATCGGGACGTTCCTCAACGCCGGCTTCGGCAGCGCCTTCTCCGGCGTCATCGCAGGCACGAAGACGTTCTTCCCGGACGTCCCGCTCAACTCCGGCTTCTACCGCGCGGTGGAGGTCGACCTCGGGCCGGTCGGCTCGGTCGTGAACGCTCCCTGGCCGATCGCAGTCACCGGCTTTTGCGCCGGCCCGTACGAGAAGATCATGAACTCGATCTTCGAGCTGTGGTCGAAGCTCATGCCCGAGCGCGCGCTGGCCTGTTCGTTCAACCTCGAATACCTGCTCGTCGGCGGCCGGGACGCCCGGATCGAGAGCAAGCCGTACTTCATGTGGTACGACTGGATGGTTGGCGGGTGGGGTGGTCGCAACGGCCGCGACGGCTCGAACTGCACCGCGCCGATCTTCGGCGTCGGTCTCGCGGTGCAGCCGCTCGAGGGCCAGGAGCGCCTCAGCCCGGTCGTGACGACGCAGCACGCGATCCGTACCGACTCCGGTGGGCCGGGCAAGCACCGGGGCGGCTGCGGGGTCGAGAAGGGTGCGACGCTGACCGCCGCCGAGCGCACGGTCATGTCCTATTGCTGCGACCGGGCACGCTCGATCGCATGGGGGATCGAGGGTGGACTGCCCTCGCTGCCTCACGGTGTCTGGCTCAATCCCGGCACCGACAAGGCGCGTTTCCTGGGTGCGGCCTTCTCGAACGTGGCGGTCGGGCCGGGCGACATGTTCACGCGTCCGTCCGCGGGCGGCGGCGGCTATGGCGACCCGCTCGAGCGCGACCCCGCAAGCGTGTGCGAGGACGTCGCCGACGACTACGTCTCGATCGGACGCGCGCTCACGGACTACGGCGTCGTCGTCCGCGAGGTCGACGCCGACCTCGCCGAGTACGAGGTCGACCACGAGGCAACCGCCTCTGCGCGGGCGCGGATCGCCGCGGAGCGGGTCGGCTGGCTGGCCGAGGATGCCGAGGGCGTCGCCAAGCGCTACCGCGACGGCGATCTCGACGTGCTCGATCTCGTCCGCCAGTACGGCGTCATCCTCGACTGGGGCACCGGCGAGCTCCTGCCGAAGACCACCGTCACGTTCCGGGCGATGGTGCAGCGGCGCGCGGTCTCCCACTGGGTCGCCGCGGTCTCGTAGCCGGCAGGCCCATGAACCGCGACCGCGATCACCTCTGGGCGGAGCACCCCGTCATCATCGTCGTCGCCCCGACCGGCGCTGAGGTCACCCGCGAACACAACCCCGCCGTTCCCTACACGCCACAGGAGATCGCAGCCGACGTCGCCGCCTGCCGCGCCGCGGGCGCCTCGGTTGCGCACCTGCATGTCCGCGAGTCGGACGGCGCCCCGAGCGCTCGCCCCGAGCTCTTCAACGAGACGATCGATCTGATCCGGGCTGCCTGCGACGTCGTCACGATGGTCTCCACCGGCGGCGCGATGGGCATGACGATCGAGCAGCGCTCGACAGGCCTCGAGGCGCGACCCGACCTGAGCGGCATCGAGACCGGCTCGCTGAACTTCGGCCGCGACCTGTTCCCGACGCTACCGCACGAGACCGAGGGAATCGCGGCCCGCGCCGCCGAGCTCGGGATCCCGCTCGAGATCGAGGCGTTCGAGATCGGCCACATCGACGCGGCGATCGACTTCCAGCGGCGCGGCGTCCTCCCCTCCCCGCTCCGCATCAACATCGTCGTCGGTTGCCCGGGCGCGCTCGCTGCGACCTCCCAGAACCTCGTCTCGGCGATCGCTGCGATCCCCGAGGACGCGACCTGGTGCGTGACCGCGATCGGGCGCCACCAGACCCGGATGCTGACGCTCGGCCTCCTGTTGGGAGCAACCTGCGTCCGCGTCGGTTTCGAGGACAATGTCTACCTACGCAGGGGCCAGCTCGCCGAATCGAACGCCGCGCTCGTCGAGCAGATCGCCGCGCTGGCCCGCGGCCTGGGTCGCGAGGTGGCAACGGTCGAGCAAGCGCGCGGGCTCCTCTCGCTGGCAGGCGGGGACCGGTGAGCTACCGGATCTCCGTCGACACGGGCGGGACGTTCACCGACATCGTCGTCAGCGACGCTTCCGGTCGACTCGAGGTCGGCAAGGCGCCGACCACGCGAGCGCGCGCCTACGAGGGGCTGCGCGACGGCATTGGCCAGGTCGCCGCGCGCCTCGGACTCTCAGTCAGCGAGCTGCTCGCGCAGACCGAGGTGCTCACCTACGGCACGACGCGAGCGACGAATGCGATCGTCGAGGGAAAGACCGCGCGCACGGCGTTCTTCACGACCCAGGGCTTCCCGGACATCCTGCTGGTGCGCGAGGGTGGCAAGCCCGACCCGTTCAAGCAACTGCCGTACCCGAAGCCGTACGTGCCACGCTGGCTCACGTTCGAGATCGGCGAACGCATGGACGCCGACGGCGAGCCGTTCCTGCCACTCGACGAGGCGACCGTGGTGACTGCCGTCGGTCGGGCGCGCGAGCTGGGCGTCGAGGCGATCGCGGTGTGCCTCCTCTGGTCGATCGTGAACCCGTCGCACGAGCAGCGCGTGGGCGAGCTGATCGAGGAGCACTGGCCCGGTGTGCCGTACACCCTCTCGCACGCGCTGAACCCGATCATCCGCGAGTATCGGCGCGCCTCCTCGACGGCGATCGACGCGTCGCTAAAGCCGCTCATGCAGGAGTACCTCGCGACCATGGAGCGCGACTTGCGCGAGTCTGGTTTCCAGGGACACCTGCTGATCGCGACGTCGTTCGGCGGCGCCTGGCGTCCCGACCAGGTCGTCGAGCGGCCGATCTACTCGGTCGGCTCCGGCCCCTCGATGGCTCCTGTCGCAGCGCTCATGTACGGTCGGTCCGAGTTCGGCGAGGACGACGGCGGCGATCTCATCGTCTGCGATACCGGCGGGACCACCTTCGACGTCGGGCTCGTCTCGGGCGGCCAGGTCAACGCGACCGCCGAGACGTGGCTCGGGGGGCGATGGATCGGACACATCACCGGGATCCGGTCCGTCGACGTGAAGTCGATCGGCGCGGGCGGCGGTTCGATCATCTGGATCGACCCCGGTGGACTGCTCCGTGTCGGACCGCTCAGCGCCGGCGCCGACCCCGGTCCGGCGTGCTACGCGCTCGGCGGCACGGAGCCGACGGTCACCGACGCCGCTGTCGTGCTCGGCTGGATCGATCCCAGCTACTTCCTCGGCGGTCTGCTGACCCTCAACGCGGGCGCCTCGCGCCAGGCGCTGTCGGGGGTGGCGGAGCGGCTCGGGATGAGGGTCGAGGAGGCGGCCTACGCGGCGCTGACGATCGCGACGGAGAACATCATCGGCGCGATCCGGGAGATCACGATCGCCCAGGGCATCGATCCGCGCGAGTACTCGCTGGTTGCGGGCGGCGGCGCCTCGGGCTTGAACGTCGTCCCGATCGCGCGAGAGCTCGGCTCCAAGCGGGTGCTGCTGCCGTCCACCGCCGGCGCGCTCTCGGCCTGCGGAGCGCTCTTCTCCGACGTGATCTCCGAGTTCTCGCGCAGCCGCTATGCCGAGACGCGGACGCTCGACGTGGACGCCGTCAACGAGGTGCTCGCCGACATCGAGGCGCGAGCCGATGCGTTTCTCGATGACCTCGCCGACATCGACCCGGTCGAGACGCGCAAGGAGTTCACGGTCGAGGCCCGTTACCGAGCACAGATCTGGGAGCTGGACGTGCCGATCCCGAACCGGATCCGACAGCACGAGGTCGGGGCCCTGGAGGATGCGTTCCACGAGACTCACGAGCGAGTCTTCGCCGTCCGCGAGCCGGGCCAGTATCTCGAGTGCCTGCTCTGGAAGGTGCGCGCGACGGCCGTGCCGCGAAAGCCGGATGCCCGCGGGCGCGCGCCGGCCGAAGGCGGGCCGCAGCCGGCGAGTGTCGCCCCGGCCTACTTCCGCGAGACCGGCCTCGTGCCCGTGCCCAGCTACAACGGCGTATCGCTGCCGCGCGGCACGCGCATCGAGGGGCCCGCGCTGATCCGGGAGCCGACGACGACCATCGTCGCCTACCCCGGCTCCACCGTCACGGTCAGCGCGCTCGGCAACTACCTGCTGGAGGTGCAACAGTGAGCTTCGATCCGGTGCTGTTGGCCGTCATCGCCAACCGGCTCGACTCGATCGTCCGGGAGATGGAGAACACGCTCCTGCGCAGTGGGCGCTCGGCGGTGCTCAACCAGGCGCGAGACTTCTCCTGCGCTCTCATCACGGGCGACGCGCGACTGCTCGCCTCGGCGGAGGGGCTGCCGGTGCACGTGATCGGCATGGAGTTCCTCGCTCAGGCGGTCACCGACCTCCACGACGACATCAGCGAGGGTGACGCGTTCCTCCACAACGACCCGTATCTCGGCAACACCCACCCCGCCGACCACGTCATCCTCGTGCCCGTGATGTGGGAGGGCGTCCACCTCTTCACGGCTGCGGCGAAGGCGCATCAGGCCGACTGTGGCAACTCGCAGCCGACGACCTACATGCCGTACGCGCGCGATGTCTACGAGGAAGGGAGCCTGATCTTCCCGGCGGTGCGCGTTCAACGCGACTACGAGGACATCGACGACATCATCCGCATGTGCCGCCGCCGAATCCGCGTTCCCGAGCAGTGGTACGGCGACTACCTGGCGATGCTCGGTGCCGCCCGCATCGGCGAGGCGAGACTCAAGGAGCTCTGCGCGAAGCACGGCCGCGAGTTGCTGGAAGCGTTCGTCGAGGAGTGGTTCGACTACTCGGAGAACCGCATCGCGCACGTCATCTCACAGATGCCCAAGGGGCAGATCGTCGGCAGCGGCCGCCATGATCCGTTCGGGCCGGCGCCTGACGGAATCCCGATCAACGTCAGCATCACCGTCGATCCGGAGGCCGGGATGATTGAGATCGACCTGACGGACAACATGGACTGCCTGCCTGCGGGGCTCAACCAGTCGCGAACGTGCGCCATGAACAACTGCATGACCGGCGTCTTCAACTCGATCGACCCGGACATTCCGCACAACGCGGGCACGTTCCGACGCGTGCAGGTACGGCTGCGCGACAACTGCGTGGTCGGCGTCCCGACGTTCCCGCATTCGTGCTCGGTGGCGACGACGAACGTCGGCGAGCGGCTTGTCGTCACGACCCAGCGGTCGATCGCGGACGCCTGGCCCGGCTATGGCCTCGCCGAGGGCGCCTGCGGCATCGGCCCGGGCTTCGCCGTGGTCTCGGGCACCGACTACCGCAAGGGTGACGACCCCTACGTCAACCAGAAGTTCCTCGGGTCGCAGGGCGGCCCGGCGGGTCCGGAGATCGACGGCTGGGTGACGTACGGGAACGCCGTGACCAACGGGCTGATGTTCCGCGACAGCATTGAGATCGACGAGCTGAAGTATCCCATCCGCGTCAGGGAGCTGCGCATCCGGCAAGACTCCGAGGGCGCGGGACGTCGTCGGGGAGCGCCCGGCGCGATCGTCGCCTACGGCCCGAAGCGCGACACGATGACCGCCGCCTACGTCACCGACGGGCACTTCCATCCGCCGCGCGGCACACAGGGCGGTGGCGACGGAGCGCCGTCCGAGCCGTACAAGCTGCTCGCCGACGGCACCGAAGTGTCGCTGCGCCCGATCTCGCTGGAGGAGATCCTGCCGGGCGAGTTCCTCGGTCACCGGCTCTCCGGCGGCGGCGGCTACGGCGACCCGCACGAGCGCGAAACTGAGCTGGTGCGAGACGACGTGCTCGCCGGCTTCATCTCTCTCTCGCGTGCGCGCGGCGTCTACGGCGTCGCGTTCGCAGAGGGACCGCTCGACGCCTCACTGGCCGTAGACGACACGGAGACCGCACGACTGCGAGAGACAGCTCGATGAGCAGATTCCCCGACACCCGACTCGATGGCAAGACCGCCATCATCACCGGCGCCAGCTCCGGCATCGGAGCCGCAATCGCCCAGGCGATCGCGCAGGCAGGCGCGAACGTGGTGCTCGTCGGGCGCAATACTGACCGCCTCGCGGGCGTGGCGGCGCTCTGCGGCGAGCGGCACACGATCGTCGCGGCCGACATCACCGCCGACGACGCACCGACGCGCATCGTCCAGGGCGCCCTCGACGCCTTCGGCGGAATCGATGTCATCGTGCACTCGGCCGGAGTCTTCACTCCGAATCCGTTCCCGGAATCGCCCGTCGAGTCGCTCGACGACCAGTGGCTCGTGAATGTCCGCGCGCCCTACGCAATCACGCACGCGGCGCAGGCGCACCTCCGCTCCGGCGCCTCGGTGATCTTCATCTCCTCGATCGCCGGACACCTCGGCTTCCCCCACTCCGCGGCCTACTGCGCCACCAAGGGCGCGATCGAGCAGCTCACGAAATCCCTCGCCGTCGAGCTCGCGCCGCGCGGCGTGCGCGTCAACGCGATCGCCCCGGGCAACATCCACTCCCCCATGAACGAGCAGTTCTTTCGGTCTCCCGAGTACGAGCGCGCGATGATCGAGCGTACCCCCGCCGGCCGCGTAGGCGTGGTCGAGGACATCGCGCCGGTCGCGGTATTCCTCGCCTCGGAAGCCGCCAGGTACGTCTACGGCGTCTCGATGCTCGTCGACGGCGGTTGGGCGGTGCAGTGAGCCTCCACGCCTCGGCGTAAACGGAGACGGCGTTCACGCCGATGTACCGAGCAGACCCTGCACGTCGGTGAGTGCAGTACGCCCGGATTTCAGTGGGCGATCGAGCACGACACCGCAGGCTTCCTCTTGGTACGGCACCCCAAAGCCGTTGGCTCCAACTGCATCAACACTGTGGAGCTGCCAGCCGCATTGCTCTGCGAAGCGGACGACGAGGCTCGAACTCGCGACCCTCAGCTTGGGAAGCTGATGCTCTACCAACTGAGCTACGTCCGCAATGCGTCATGGATCCTAGCATCGAGGTTTATTGGGCCAGGCGGCCACACCAATTAGACACCAGAACCTCCGAGCGCGTCGAGCTTAGCGCGCGCTGCCTGTTCGCTTCCTTGCGCGAGGTGGCCGTAGGTTCGGTCGATCAATTCGACGCTAGGTGTCGTCAAGAGCGGTGAGGGATTCGGGGAGGGTCGGCCGGGAGGGATTCTGGGCTGCGGTGGCGACTTTCGCGGCTCGGGCGGCGTGTCGAGATGAGGTGCGGTGCTGCGGCTGAGAGAGTTCGGCAGCGAAGAGGTCGGACGGATCGAGCAGCTGGCTCCAGCCACTGAGCGAAGCGCGAGCCGTTCGCGCCGGTGGCGATCACGCAGCCGCGAATCCCCGCCCCAACGCCGCCTCCTCCACCGCACCTCGGGCGAGACTCGAGCGCGCGGCGTCGTGCTATGCCGGGCGGCCACGCAGACGGCGCATCGGATCGTCAGCACAGGCCGACACGTTGACGCGATCCCCGTCGCTCGCGAACCGCTCCCACGGCGCGAGCCCGCTCAAGAGTAGAGGTCTGAAACGGCGATCAGGCGTACCCCGTCACTCTCCGCG
>JANMCU010000020.1:0-12214 GCA_031361415.1 Chloroflexota bacterium
CCAGCCATTCTTCGTCGCCGAGGTCTTCACCGGACGACCCGGCGCCTACGTCTCGATCAAGGACACCGTCGCGAGCTTCAAGGAGATCCTCGAGGGCAAGGTCGACGACCTGCCCGAGCAGGCCTTCTTCCTCGCCGGCTCGATCGACGACGTCCGCAAGAACGCGGAAAAGCTGGCCGGATGATGGTGCGTGGCGGTGCCCCGCACGCTGGGCGAACGGAGCGTGTCGACCGCCCGGTTCTCCCGGGGCGAGCACATCTGTCGCGCTGGACGGCGGATTCGGTGCCTGGTGCGCGATCGGCTCGCCGGGCGCACACAAATGGCCGCGAGCGGCTCGAATCCGGCCGATTCGGTGCTCCTTGGCCGTCCGTCGTGTCGCACGTGCTCGTGGGGCGAGAATGGCGCGGTCAGTCCGCTCGGAACCGCTTCGTGGGGACCGTCTGATGCCCCTCATGCTGGAGATCGTCACGCCCGAGAAGCTTGCCTACAGCGACGAGGTCGACAGCGTCCAGCTGCCCGGCAGCGAAGGCGAGCTGGGCGTCCTGCCCCATCACGCGCCGCTGATCTCGAACCTCGGTGCCGGCGAGCTCCGGCTCCGGAAGGGCACCCAGGAGGAATCGTTCGCGATCGTCGGCGGGTTCCTTCAGGTCCTCCCGGACAAGGTCGTCGTGATGGCCGAGACGGCCGACATGGCGTCCGAGATCGATCTCGAGAAGGCCCAGCAGGCGCGTCGCAACGCCGAGCAGGTTCTCGAGTCGGGCCACGCCGAAGGCGCCGACCTCGCCGCCGCCCGCGCGTCGCTCCAGGCATCACTGATCCGAATTCGCGTCGCGGAACGTCGCCATCGCGAGGGCCCGCGCAGGCACGGCTAGCCGCCGCTGCGCGAACTGAACATGGCTGACGCTCGACCGTTCCATTGGGAATTCGTTCCCGAACAGGTCACTCGGGAGGTCTTCCGGATCGAGGGTGGTGTGCCGCTGCGTGGCGAGGTGCCGATCAGCGGCTCGAAGAACGCGGCCCTGAAGATGTTCGCCGCGGCGACCCTGACCGGCGAGCGCTGCCGGTTCACGAACGTGCCCGAGATCGAGGATGTCCGGGTGATGGCCGAGACGCTGCGCGATCTCGGGGTCGTCGTCGACCATCCGGCACCGAACGTCTACGAGGTCGCGTCGGGCGACGTCGAATGGCTGTTCGTGCCGCTCGAGGCGGCGGCCAAGATGCGCGCCTCGTTCATGCTCCTCGGCCCGCTCCTGACCCGGTTCGGTCGGGTGATCATCAGCAACCCGGGCGGCGACCGGATCGGGCGGCGGCCGGTCGACCTCCACGTCGAGGCGATGCGCACGCTCGGCGCGACGATCGAGTACCGCAACGGCTATTACTTCGCGACCGCCCCAGGCCGGCTCCGCGGGACCGAGGTCCGCTTCCCGTTCGTGTCGGTCATGGGCACCGAGAACGTGATGCTCGCGGCGACCCTCGCCGACGGCCACACGGTCATCCGGCCGGCCGCCCAGGAACCCGAGGTCGACGACCTGATCGCGTTCCTCCAGAAGATGGGCGCCGACGTCGAGCGGACCTTCCCGGACACGATCGAGGTCCGCGGCAAGCGACGCCTGCGCGGCGCCGACCACCATGTCGTGCCGGACCGGATCGAGGCGGGGACGTTCGCCGTCGCCGGCGCCGTCACCGGCGGGCAGGTGACCCTCACCGGGGCGCCGTGCGACCACATGACCGCCCTGCTCGACGTGTTCGAGCGGGCGGGTGTCGAGGCCAACTGCGACGGCGACCGGATCACGGTCGACGGTCGCAACGTCGGCGCCAACGGGTTCCGCGCCGTCGACATCGAGACCGCGCCGTACCCGGGCCTCGCGACCGACCTCCAGCCGCCGACATGCGTCCTGCTGACCCAGGCGATGGGCGTCTCGACGGTCAACGAGGCGATCTTCGAGGATCGGCTCGAATGGCTGACCGAGCTCAACCGGATGGGCGCCCGGATCGACCTGACCGACAAGCACCACGCCACGATCCACGGTCGGACGCCCCTCCATGGGGCGGACGCCGAAATCGGCGACCTTCGGGCCGGTGCCTCACTGATCCTCGCCGCCCTCGCCGCCGACGGCGAGTCGACGATTCACGGTGCGCATCACGTCAAGCGGGGGTATGAGAACATCGAACGCAAGTTCGCAGATCTGGGCGCCAGAATCGCGCGCCTCGAAGAAGGGACCATGTCCAGCTCCTCATGAAGATCGGCATTGATCTCGGCACGGCCAACATCCTCGTGTACGTCAAGGGCAAGGGAGTCGTGATCACCGAACCGTCGGTCGTCGCGGTGTCCGACGACAACAGGATCGTGGCCGTCGGCGAGGAAGCGCGCGAGATGATCGGGCGCACTCCGGGCAACATCACCGCCATCCGCCCGATGAAGGATGGCGTCATCGCCGACTACGTCATCACCGAGGCGATGCTCCGGCACTTCATCAACAAGGCCACCAAGGGCCACATCGGGTTTTCCCGTCCGGAAGTGATGATCAGCGTCCCGGCCGGGGTGACCTCGGTCGAGAAACGAGCCGTCCGCGACGCGGCCCTGAAGGCCGGCGCCAAGGAGGCGTACCTGATCGAGGAGCCGCTGGCGGCCGCGATCGGGGCCAACGTCCCGATCAGCGGACCGTCCGGCAACATGGTCATCGACATCGGCGGCGGCACGAGCGAGATCGCCGTCATCGCCCTCGGCGGGATCGTCGTCTCGACCTCGCTTCGCGTCGGCGGCAACAAGTTCGACGAGCACATCGCGACCTATATCCGCAAGAAGTACAACCTGATGATCGGCGAGCGGACCGCCGAAGAGGTCAAGATCCAGATCGGGACCGCCCTGCCGCTCGAGCGCGAGCTCCAGATGGAGGTCCGCGGTCGGGACCTGATCGCCGGTCTGCCGCGCACGATCCCGATCACCAGCTCCGAGGTGATGGAGGCCATCGAGGCGCCCCTCCAGCAGCTCGTCGCCGCGGTCCGGTCGGTCCTCGAGCAGACCCCGCCCGAGCTGAGCTCGGACATCATCGACAAGGGCATGGTGATGTCGGGCGGCGGCTCGCTGCTCCGCAACATCGACAAGCTCCTGACCCAGGTGACGGGCGTCCCGTGCCACGTGGCGGAGAACGCCCTGAACTGCGTCGCGATCGGAACCGGCCTCGCTCTCGAGCATTTCGACTTCTTCAAGAAGTCGCTCGTGTCCCAGGTCTAGGGACCCGCCACTCCGGGCAATGATGAGTACTGACTCACCGAGGTCCGAGGCGGAGCTCCGCGACGCCATCGGCCCGAGGTCGCTCCGCGACGCCATCGGCCCGAGGTCCCGCGCGTTCGCCGATCTTCATACCCATTCGCGGGCGTCGTTCGATTCGCTCGCCTCGGCGGCGTCGCTCGTCCGGACGGCGACCCGGCGCGGCCTGACCCACCTCGCGATCACGGACCACGACCGGATCGACGGCGCCCTCGAGGCGCGCGATCGGGCGCATGAGATTGCGCCCGAGCTGACCGTGATCGTCGGCGAGGAGGTCCGCACGGCCGACGGCGACCTGATCTGCCTGTTCCTCGACGAGGCGATCCCGCCGGGGCTGCCGGCCGAAGAGGCGATCGCCCGGGCTCGTGCCCAGGGCGGGCTCGTCGGTGTCCCGCATCCGTTCGACCGCTTCCGGGGCTCGCTCCTGCGCGACGCCCGGATGGAGCAGCTGGCCGGTCAGGTCGACTGGATCGAGACGCACAACGCGCGGGTCGCGGTCGGCAACGGCAATCAGCTCGCTGCCGAGTTCGCCCACGAGCACGCGTTGCCCGGGATCGCGGTCTCGGACGCCCACAGCTCGTTCGAGGTCGGGGTTGCCTACACCGCGCTCGACGGCGATCTCTCGACCCCGGCCGGTCTGCTCGCGGCCCTCGCGACCGCGGAGCTCGTGACCGGCCGGGCCTCGCTCTATATCCGGCTGCTGACGCCGCTCGCCAAGGTCGTCCAGCGGGCGCGCGGCAATGGCCGGATCCAGCCCGCGGTGGACGCGTCGGCGGCGGCCCCTTGAGCGGGCTGCCCGGCTCGGCCGGACCCCAGGACGGCTCCGGCTTCGAAGCGGATCGGCGGCGCGGCGACGATCGGCGCGACGGCCAGGATCGGCGCGACGCCCCGGGCGCCCCGGGCGCGCCTGACGCCACGGATTCCGCACCCGCGGTCGCCGGCTCGGCCGCGGACTCAGCGACCGCGATCCTGGCCGACGATCGGCGCACCGGTAGTGAACGACGATCGGGCGAAGATCGCCGCGCGAACGACTCGGTCAGCGCCGATCAGCTGTCGCTCGGCCGTCGTCTTCGCCAGCCACGGACGATCGTCTCGCTCGTCCTGCCGATCATCCTCCTGATCTTCGTCTTCCGGATCGTCCTCAATATCAATCTCGGCGAGCTGGTGGACGGCGTCCGCCAGGCGAACCCGCTCCTGCTCCTCGCGGCCTTTGTCGTGTTCTACGCCGGCTTCCCATTGCGCGGCCTGCGCTGGGCGCTCCTGCTGCGTGGGACCGGCTTCCGGATCGGCCTGAAGGACGCGACCGAGATCCTGTTCCTCTCGTGGCTCGTCAACTGCCTCGTGCCGGCGAAGCTGGGCGACGTGTACCGGGCCTGGCTGCTCAAGGTCAACAGCACGGTCTCGCTGTCGCGAACGTTCGGGACCGTGTTCATCGAGCGGATCCTCGATCTGTTCGCGATCTCGATCCTCGGCCTCGCCGCCGGCTACTGGAGCTTTCGGAACGGCCTGCCGACCGAGATCCAGGTGGTCTTCGGGATCGCCGTCGGCGTCGTCGTGGTCCTCGCCGCCCTCCTCCTGACCCTGCGCAACTTCGGGCGCCAGATCCTCGTGCGGCTGCCGGTCCCGCATCGCGTCGTCGAGCTGTACGACCGGTTCGAGGAAGGCGTCTTCGGAGCGGTCCGCATCCGTCAGCTGCCGGCCCTCGTCGTCCTGACCGGCCTGATCTGGACGACGGAGGCGATGCGCCTGTACCTGGTGGTGCAGGCGCTCGGCTTTCCCGACGTCGAGCTCGGGATCTCGGGCGCGTTCTTCGTGGCCCTCATCGGGTCGCTCCTGACCGCCGTGCCGCTGAGCCCGGCCGGACTCGGCATTGTCGAGCTCGGCGTCGTCGGGGTCCTGACCGCGGCCTACGGCGTTTCGGGCGGCGAGGCGACGACGATCGCGCTGGTCGATCGAACGATCAGCGTCCTCTCGATCATCGCGCTCGGCTCGATTGCGTACTGGCTGTCGCCGAAACGGCGCGGGATGGGCATCGATCAGCACGTTTCGCCCGAGGTCCCGGGGTCGGCCTGAAGCGCGATCGGGGGATCGGCAAGAGAACCGCAACGCAAAGAGCCAATCCGCGCGTGCCACGGGACCGTTTGATGCGGTTTCGTGGAATGGTGACGAAGACTGCCCGGACCGCGCCCGACACTCGGTCCGCCCGCCCGATCGATCGACCGACGCTCCGCGCGGGCCGTCGCGCGCACGCCGGGGGCCCCTGCACGCCTGGCGATGTGATCCATGAGCGTACCGGCATCCGTATCCCCGTCACGGGACCGGAGTCTCATGCCCGCTCCCGCCCGCTCCGCCGCGTACTCCACCAGACCGGCCTGACGAACGGGTGCCCTGCGCAGACCAGGCTGGTACGAACGGGTGATACAGGAGGACCCCCCCTGTTCGTGATCATGCGGGTATCGCGTCGCCATCCAGTTGCGCGAGACACGGAGCGCCCAACGACGTCATGACCACCCAGAACGGTCGCGCCTTCAACGAATGGCTTCGAGCCCAGCTCAAGGCCAAGAAGATGTCGCAGCGTCAACTCGCCCAGCAGTCGGGTGTCGATCACTCGACGATCTCGCGCCTCATTCGCGGTGATCGGATGCCGTCCCTCGGGACGGCGACGAAGCTCGCCCGCGGCCTGCGCGAGCTGCGTGACGACGCGGACACGCCGCAGTACCTCGGACTCGTTGCCTCCGGCGCGACCAACCCGACCGCTCGCGTCGAGTACGCGCTGCGCGCCGATGAGCTGCTGAGCGAGCCCCAGGTCCGCCAGATCATGGAGTACTACCTCGCCGTCCGGATGCGCCGGTTCGGCCGTGCGTTCCAGCCGTCCGATCCTTCGTCCACCCGTCCGCCGGAGCGCCCGATTGCGCGCTCTGCGCCGGTTGGCCAGGGACCCGTCGTGGCCGGTGTCGGACAGACCAGCGTCGGTCAGGTCAGCCCATCCCGAATGGGCGCGGTTCGACCGATGAGCCGCACGCTCGGCCGACCGGGGCGACCCTAGGCACGTCGCCGCAGCGCCGGCCCGAGGCCCGGCAACCACATCCTTTTCCAGGGCACGGCTCGGACGCCCTCCACGTCCGGGTCTCGGGGACAGCGAACGCCGGCATCTGGGGTGCCGGCGTTCGCATGTTCAGGGCTTGCAGTTGACGGCTGTCGCACCTGGGCACGCCATCGCGGCGTTGCCGGCTGCGGTCCTCACTCACGCACCTGCGGGTGCGCTCGCTCCGGTCCTCGCCGGCGCCTTGCGCTGACGCACCCATGCGCGACGAACCCTGTTGACGGCTGTCGCACCTGGGCACGCCATCGCGGCGTTGCCGGCTGCGGTCCTCACTCACGCACCTGCGGGTGCGCTCGCTCCGGTCCGGCGCCTTGCGCTGACGCACCCATGCGCGACGACCCTGTTGACGGCTGTCGCACCTGGGCACGCCATCGCGGCGTTGAAGCCTGCGCTCCTCACTCACGCACCCGCGGGTGCGCTCGTTCGATACACGGAGATCCAGCGGCCTGGGGCGGCTTCGAAGCGGGTCACGACGGCGGCGATCCGTCCGGGTAACGCCGAGGCCGGCAGGCCGGACCGCGGATCGACCAGCCAGGCGTCCTCGGCCGGGCCGCCGCAGTCGGCTCCGATCGTGTCGCGGAAGAGCTGGTCGCACAGGATCACCAGGGTTGAGCCCGAGCCGCCGAACGATGCGCCGTTGATCCCCGCCGGCATCACGTCGGCACCCGCAGCCTCGAGCGGCATGCGCAGGGCCTCGTCGGACTTGAAAGTCGGCAGGCTCGACAGAACGAGTGGCCCGCCACCACCGAGCGCGATGACCCGAGCGGCAGCAGTCCGGGCTGCGTCCCATCCGCCGTCGGCGGCCCGGGCCGGTGGCTGGCTCGCGAGGTTCCAGCCGACGAGGGCCACCACGATCACCACTGCCAGCGCCCCGGGAACCCTCGTGGCAATCCCCGGGGTGCCGGTCGTCGGCCGGCGGCACACAAGCGCGGCGAGTCCAATGGCGACGAGGGTCACGACCATCGGGTCCGCGAATGCGTGGTAGTGGTCGTTCGGCAGGCCCGCGACCACGGTCGCCAGGCTCGACGCACCGACCGCAAGGGCGACGACCGTCCACGCCAGGCCGAGCGCAAGCAAGCGCACGGCCGTCCGTTCCTCGGCCGCCCCCGTGCCTCGTGTCGGCGGAGCGCCGAGCCAGCCTCGCCACACCGCAAGCCAAACGACGAGGCCGGCCGCCAGGAGCGACGCGATCGGGGCCGCGGTCAGGAGCCCGGTGAGCGGCCAGCCGAGCACCCGCAGCCCGACAATCGGGACGCGTGCCGGCAGGGCAATGGCAGCCGGACCGCCACCGCCGACGAGGAACGCGATGGCCGCCCGGAGCTCCGACGCGTCATTCCCGAGCTCGTGGATCGCCAGCGGGATGTAGCTCCCGAGCGCGATGCCGAGCCAGCCGAGCGCCGCCATGCCGACCGCACCTGCTCCGCGCCGATCGCCGCGAGCCCGGCGACGCCGGAAGTCCGCCACCAGGAGGCCGCCGATGACAGGCGTCAGGATCACCCCGAGCACGTGGCACTGCATCGTCACGACCGCGCCCGCCCCGGCCACGACCCACCAGCGCACCCGCTCGCTGCGCCACGCCCACCACGCCGCCGCGAGGGCGATCGAGCTCGACAGGGCGACCAGGTTCGGGTTCCAGATGAAGATCGACTCCTCGACCGCGCTGGCCGAGACCGCCAGCAGGAGGGCCGCCAGCAGCCCGGCGAGCGGACCGGCGATCGAGCGTGCGAGCCACCCGGTCACACCGACGGCCAGCACTCCGCCGAGCGCGATCCACGTCGTGACCGCGATCGGGTCGGCCCGCGACAGCGCCGCCGCGGGCGCCAGAAGCAGGTAGTAGAGCATGCCGTGGTGGAAGTCGCCGATCGACGTGGGCGGACCGAGCAACGGCACCCGCCCGTCGAGGACCAGGGCGCGCAACACGAGCATGTCGTGGCCCTGGTCGGCATCCCACACCCCGCGGACCGCGAGATTGCCGAGGCGAAGCCACGCGGCCAGGAGGAGGATCGCGCCGTAGGCGAAGATCTCGACCCGGCGATCGACGAGGTCGACAGCCCCGGCGCGGCTCCGCCCGACTCCGGTCACGTCGAAGCGGGAGCGGCTGTCGGGTCGACCGGCGTCGCGGCTCGCGCGCGGCTGCTGCGCAGGGTGAAGGCGCCCGGCGGCAGGGGGACGAGCGTCTCGCCGCGAGCGAGGGCGACCGCTCGGGCGAGATTGATCGCGTCGTAGCCCTCGTCCATGCCGGGCGTCTCGAGGATGAAGGTCGCGTGAGCCAGGCCCGGATGCCGCAGCACATGGGCGATGCCCGCCTCGCCGATTCGCCCCGCGCCGAGATGCTCGTGGCGATCCGTCCGGGATCCGAGTGCCGAGCGCGTATCGTTGAGATGGACCATCGTCAGCCGGTCGAGGCCGATCCGGCGGTCGAAGTCGTCGAGCAGAGCGTCCGTCGCGGTCGGGTCGGACAGGTCGTGGCCGGCGCCCCATGCGTGGGCGGTATCGAGGCAGAAGCCGATCCGCCGATCCGGGATCCCGGCCGCGCGCAGTGCCTCCGCGATCGCCGCGAGCTCGGCGACGTCCACGCCCAGCCCGAAGCCGCTGCCGACCGAGTTCTCGAACGTGACCATGGCCACGTCCCCTTCATCGGGCACCCCGTCGGGCGCTCCGTCGGGCGCCTCGGCCGGCTCGCCGTCGTCCGGCTCCCGTTCAGCTTCGAGCGCTCGGCGCACGGCTGTCACCAGTCGCTCGATCCCGGTCTCGATCCCCGCGCCGCCGTGCGACCCGATGTGGACGTTCACGAACGCCGCCCCGAACCGGCGCGCGGATCGCAGCTCGGACGCGAGGACGGTCACCGAGCGTTCGTGGTAGGTCGGGTCGCTGCCCGCGAGGTTCACCAGGTACGACGCGTGGATTGCGAGCGGAGCGATCCCACCGGCGGCGAGCCGCTCGCGGAAGGCCGGGATCTCGGGCGACGGGCCGGCTCGCCGCCGCCAGGCGGTCGGGTTGTCTGTGAAGATCTGGAGCGCGTTCGCGCCGATCTCGATCGCCCGGTCGGCCGCCTTGACCATGCCGTCGCCGAGGGCGAGGTGGGCTCCGAGGCGTCGTCCGTCGGGAAGCATCCACGCCATCGTAGCCGCCGCCATTCTGCTACGGTCGGCCGGTGAACGACGGTCCCGAGCTGCGCCGGCTCACCGACCTGGAGAAGGTCGTCCGCGCCTTCCTCCGCGACGGACGGCTCGTCTCGATCCCCGCCCGACCGGGCAAGCGCGAGCTGCTCCTGCCGGTGATCCTCGACCGCTGCTTTCCCGAGGATCGCGACTACGAGGAGAAGGAGGTCAACATGCGCCTGGCCCTCCTCCATCCGGACGTTGCGGCGTTGCGCCGCTACCTGGTGGACGGCCGGCTGATGACGCGCGAGGGCGGGATCTATCGGCGCGCCCGGCCGATGGCGACCGAGCCCACCCCGCCCGCCCGACCCGCCTGACGGGGGTCGCCGGCGTCACGGCCAGCGTCGCGCTCGGTCCGCCGCCAGCGTCGGGCCGTGCGGTCGCGGCCTCGTCAGTGGCGCCCGTTCGACCGGTCGCTGGCGCGGCCCTTGCCCTTCGTGTACTCGCCGGCGACGACCGGCTCGATCATCCCGAAGTTGCCGTCGCGCCGCCGATACAGGATCTGGACGCGCTCCGACTGGGCGTCGACGTAGACGAAGAACTGGTGACCGAGCTCCTCCATCCGGGCGAGGGCGTCCTCCTCGAACATCGGCTCGATCGCGAATCGCTTCGACTTGACGATTCGTCTCTCGAGGACTCTGTCCGAGGTCCCGTCCGCGATCGTTCGGAGGAGCGACTTCTCCTCGTCGTCGCGGGAGTGGATCCGCGGCTTCTCGAGGTGGTCGACGGCGCGCCGCTCGAGCTTGTCGACGACCTCGTCCACGCCCGCGCGATGAGTCTCGGCGGCGGCGTGGGTGCGCAGCGTCCGGCCGTCGATCACGAGCGTGACCTCGACGATGTGCGAGACCGCGGCGCTCCGGTGCTGCTCGATCGAGAGCTCGACGAGGGCTTCGCTCCGATCGTCGAGAAGGCGCTCCAGCCGGCCCAGCTTGCGTTCGGCGTACTCGCGGACGCGATCGGGGACATCGATGTTCTTGCCCTTGACGATCGTCCTCACGGTGATCTCCCAGAGGCCGTCTGCCTCTCCCTCGGCGCGGTTCGGGGTGCTCCCGAGGGCGGCGCGAGGGACGTGCCGCCGTCGCCCGAGTCTACACCCGGGTCCGCTCTGGGCCGTCCGATCGGGGCCCGCCCGGGTCCGTCCGGGCCCGCCCGTCCGCGTCCGCCCGGGTTCGCCCGCGTCCGCCCGGGTCCGCCCGCCCGTCCTCAGCGCTCGCGGGCGACCGTCACCGCCGATACGCCGAGCGCCCCGGCCGCGAGCAGGGGAGCGGCGCAGGCCGACAGGGTTGCGCCCGTCGTCACGACGTCGTCGACGAGCACGACCCACCGGCCGGCCAGCGGACCTCGCGGGCCAACGGAGCTGCCCTCAGGGATCGGCTTCAGGCGAAACGCGCCGCGGACGTTCGTCGCCCGTGTCGACCGGTCGAGGTCGAACTGGGCAACCGTCGCCCGGGAGCGCTCGAGGATCGGCGCGAAGGGCAGACCGAGCCCGGCCGCGGCCTCACGGGCGATGAGCTCGGCCTGGTCGTAGCCGCGTTGCCGCGCGCGATCCGCGTGAACCGGCACCGGCACCAGGACGTCGCCACCGGCCGAGACCCTCGTCCAGCGCCGGGCGACCGCCTCCCCCAACGGAATGGCAAGGCGCGTCTCTCCCGCGTACTTCAGCTGATGCAGGGCGCGCCGGACGAGGCCACCGAACGGGGCGCACCACTCGAGCTGGAGGATCGGCGCCGGCAGGTCCGACGGCAGCCCGATCGCGATCCCGGCCGGTTGATCAAGCCGCGCGTCGAGCGCCGGAATGCAGGCGGCACAGATCGGAACGCCCTCGCGACCGCAGCCCGGGCAGCGCGCCGGAAAGGCGAGATCGAGGAGTCGGTTCGAAAGGGACGAAGGCGCAGTCGGCATCGGGCCGAGTGTCGCCCCCGCCGCTGCACCCCGACTCAACCGACGATTGCCTGCCTTCCCGATACGTGGGCGTGAAGAACCGCGTGGCACGATGCCGCCCATGACGGACGAACGTGTCGGGCGACTGATCGCAGCGGTGCGAAGGCATCTCGGTCTTCGTCAGCAGGACGTCGCGCAGAGTGCCGACGTGGATCAGAAGGTCGTCTCGCTCCTCGAACGCGGGCTGCTTGCGCGCGTCTCGGTCGACGCCTTTCGGCGGGTGAGCGCCGTCCTCCACGTCGAGCCGGTGCTCGTGGTTCGCTGGCGCGGCGGACTCGGCGACCGGCTCGTCGACCGCGGCCATGCCCGAATCGTGGAAGCGGTTCTCGCCGAGCTCGCCCGGTGGGGCTGGGTGTCGGTTCCGGAGTTCACCTTCAACGTCTTCGGCGAACGCGGATCGGTCGATGTGCTGGCGTGGCACCCTCTCACGCGAACGCTTCTGATCGTGGAGATCAAGACTCGGCTCACGGACCTCCAACGGCTGCTGATGGCGATGTCGCGAAAGCTCCGGCTCGTTCCGGGCGAGGCTGCCCGCGATCGAGGCTGGAAGCCTCAGTCCATCGGCCATGTCGTGGTCATCCAGGCCACCCGCGCCAACCGATCGACCGTCGCGAGCCACCGCGCGACATTCGAGGCGACATTTCCGCACCAAACGGCCGAGGTTCGGCGGTGGCTGCGGAAGCCGACGGCGGACATCGCCGGGCTTTGGTTCATTGCGCTCAGGCCGGACGCGCCTAC
>JANMCU010000147.1:0-14101 GCA_031361415.1 Chloroflexota bacterium
GATCCCGAGCTCGCTGGCGTGGGCTCGCGTCCACGACAGGCCGGCCCGGGCGGACTCGCGCATCACGTCACCGAGCTGGCCGGTGAGGATGAAGTCCTCCTTGCCTTCCATCTTCGTGACCTCGATCGCGACGACGTCGCCACCGACCTCGGTCACGACCAGGCCTGTCGCCGAGCCGATCTGGTCCTCGGCCTCGAGCTCGCCGTATTCGTAGCGCGGCGGCCCGAGGTACTCGGCCAGACGCTTGAGGTCGATCACGGTCTTGCGCTTGCGGCCTTCGGCCACGGTCCGCGCGACCTTGCGCATGACGTTCGCCAGCTCGCGCTCGAGGTTCCGGACGCCCGCCTCGTGGGTGTACGAGCGGACGAGCTCGACCATCGTCTCCTGCGGGATCTCGATCGTCTTCTCCGACAGGCCGTGATTCTTCATCTGCTTGGGGATGAGGAACCGCTTGCCGATCTCGATCTTCTCGGTCTCGGTGTAGCCGGGCAGGTAGACGATCTCCATCCGGTCGCGGAGAGCCGCCGGGATCGGGTCGAGGAGGTTGGCGGTCGCCACGAAGAGCACCTTCGAGAGATCGAACGGCACCTCGAGGTAGTTGTCCTGGAACGTGTTGTTCTGTTCGGGATCGAGGACCTCGAGCAGGGCCGACGACGGGTCGCCCCGGAAGTCCATCCCGATCTTGTCGACCTCGTCGAGCATGAAGACCGGGTTGTTGGACCCGGCGGTCTTGATGTTCTGGATGATCCGGCCGGGCAGCGCGCCGATGTAGGTCCGCCGGTGACCGCGGATCTCGGCCTCGTCGTGGATGCCGCCGAGGCTCATCCGGACGAACTTGCGGCCCATCGCCTTGGCGATGCTCTTGCCGAGCGAGGTCTTGCCCACGCCGGGCGGTCCGACGAAGGCGAGGATCGGGCTGCGGATCTGGTCGGCCAGGGTCCGGACCGCGAGGTACTCGAGGATCCGCTCCTTGATCTTCTCGAGGCCGTAATGGTCCTCGTCGAGGATCTTGGCGGCCGCCTTGATGTCCAGCTGATCGTCGGTCGCCACGTTCCATGGCAGCCCGACCAGCCAGTCGACGTAGGTCCGGATGACACCGACCTCCGGCGAGGCCGACGGGATCCGACTCATCCGGTCGATCTCCTTGATCGCCCGGGTCTTGATCTCCTCGGGCATGCCGGCGGCTTCAACCTTGTCGCGGAGCTCGTTGATCTCGGCCTGCTGCGGATCGTCCTCACCGAGCTCGCGCTGGATCGCCTTGAGCTGCTCGCGCAGGATGTACTCGCGCTGGGTCTTGTCCATCTCGGACTTGACCTCGGACTGGATCCGTCCCTTGAGCTCGAGGATCTCGATCTGGCGGGCGAGGAAGTTGCTGACGAGCTTGAGGCGCTCCGCCACATCGATGGTCTCGAGCAGCTCCTGGCGCTGCTCGGTGCTCATGTCGGGACTGTAGGCGACCATGTCGGCCAGGAGCCCGGGCTCACTGATGTTGCGGGCGGCGACGGCGGCCTCCGGCGGCACGGGCGCGCCGTTGGCGACGTACTGCTCGATCTGGGCCTGGACTGTCCGCATCAATGCCTGGACCTCGAGGCTGGACCCGCTCGCGTCGTGGAGCTCCTCGACGGTCGCCCGGAGATAGGGCTCGTTCGAGACGAAGTTGATCAGCCGGAGGCGGGTCTGGCCCTGGACGATCGCCCGGACCGTGCCGTCCTGGAGCTGGACGACCTGGGCGATCTTGGCGAGGGTGCCGACCGTGTAGAGCTCCGCTGGGGACTCGATGTCCTCCTGCTCGGGCTGGCGCTGGGTGACGAGGGCGATCGGGCCGCCCTCGGCGACCGCGGCGTTGAGCGCGTTGACGCTCTTCTCGCGACCGACCTGGAGCGGAACGATCATCTCCGGGAAGATGACGGTCTCGCGGAGGGCGACGAGCGGCAGCTCGCGCGGACCGTCAGGCGTATTGATCGTGATCGTGGTCGGCTGATCGTCCTTGGCTGGGGTCGGCCGCTTTGCCATCAAAGGTCTCCTGTGAAGAGTGTCGAGATCATCGGGCCTGCGAGGCCTCGCGTGAAATAGGGCTTCCTCTGGTTCGTCATGACCGATCGTCCGGTTCGGGTCCGGGGCGGTCGGCGCTGCCGGGAGCCTCGGCAGCGGCCGATTCGGCGGCCTGTCGACGTCTCCCCTCGTCGTAGAGCGCTTCGAGGATCCGAGTCCCCAGCCGCTCCTCCAGCTCGAACAGGAGCCGGATGCCGGCAAGATTGACCCCGCGCTCGCGGGTCAGGTGGCGGATCCACGTGATGCGACGAATGTCCTCGTCGCTGTAAAGCCGGATGTTGGTCGGTGTCCGGGCCGGGCAGATGAGCCCTTCGTCCTCGTAGATCCGAAGGGTCCGGGGATGGGCCGCGACGAGCGTCGCCGCGACGCTGATCACGTAGACCGGGCGTTGCGGATCCTTCTCGACGCGGATCTGGGACATGGATGCACATTAAAACCTTGACAATGTCGTTGTCAAGAAGGTTGCGATTTGATGACCGTGAGACGGGCCGTCGAGCACGACGAAGCCGATGATCGCCGGCAGCGTGGTCCATCTCCCGATGGTAGCGGGCGCGGCCCGCCGGACCCCGATCGGCGGTGTCCGCGACCTCGACCCGGTCGAGCCGCAACAGAATGGGAAGATCGCCTTCCCTCGGCAATGGACTTCCGACCACGGCAACCCGAGGGACAGAGGATGACGGCCCGGTCAGCCCGCGGCGACGCCCTCGAGGTCGCCGATCAGCTGCTCGTGCAGGCGCGGACCGCACTCGGCCTTGCCGATCGCGATCACCTTGTCGCCCTCGGCCAGGATCGTCTCGGGCCGGAGCGGTGTCGCGACTCCGTCGCGGATCACCGCGAACAGCGAGCAGCCATCGGGCATCGAGAGATCGCGCGGCGCCTTGCCGATCGCGGGCGAGCCGGCCTGGAGGTGCGCCTCGATCAGCTCCAGCTCGCCTTCACCGAGGGCGGCCAGGTGGAGCAGCTCGTGGACGGGAATGTCCTGCTCGATCGAGCCGAGGATCATCCGCGTCGGGCTGATCAGCTCGTCGACGCCGAGGTGCTTGAACAGCGCCTCGTTCTTCGGGTTGTTGACCCGGGCAATGGTGCGCGGGACGTCGAAGTGGTGCTTGGCCATCTGGCAGATGACGAGGTTGTCCTCGTCATCGCCGGTCACCGCCGCCACGATGTCCGCCCGATTGGCCCCGGCCTGGGCGAGGTACTTGCCCTCGCAGCCGTCGTGGGCGATGACGACCGAGCCGATCTCGTCGGCGATCTGGTTCGCTCGGTCCTTGACCTTTTCCATCAGCACGACCTCGTGGCCGCTGCCGATGAGCTCCTTGGTCAGGTAGTAGCCGACCTTTCCGCCGCCGATGACGAGTACGAACACGGGTCTCAGCCCTCCCGGGCGCTGACGGGCGCAACCGGCGCCGGAGTCGGATCGACCGGACTGGCGAATGCCGATCCGGCCTGGAACGATGCCTGGGTCGACGGCGGGCCGCCCGTGGAATCGGACGGCGCCTGGCCATTCGGTGCCGGGCGGTTCAAGGCCGAGCTCCCGGGCACGGCGGCCGCGCCGGGCAGGATCTCGTCCGCAGGACCGTGGTGCTCCCCACCGGGATGGTGCCCGGTCGCGGCGGACATGCCCGGCCCGAAGGTCAGGTCGAGCCCGAGGAACTGGCTGACGGCCGTGGCCATCAGGTTGGTCCGGCAGAGCGTGGCGATGCCGAGCTCCGCATAGGCGCTGGCCCGGAGCGGATCGTTGATCTTGGCGATGACCTGCCTCGCGTCGAGCGCCTCGGTGGCGAGCTGGGCCGACATCACGTTCCTGTTGTCGCCTTCGGTCATCGCCATGAACAGGTCCGCGGACTCGGCACCGGCCCGCCGGAGCGTGTCCTCGTCGGTCCCGTCGCCGCGGACGGCGGCGCCGCTGAACGTGGACGGCAGCCGGTCGAAGGCGGTCGTCTTCAAGTCGACGACGATGACCTCGTGGCCGGCCAGGTCGAATGCATCGGCCAGAACGGACCCGACGCGGCCGCAGCCGACGATGACGGTTTTCACTTGATCTCCTCCTGGATCGGCTCGCGCACGACCCAGACTGCACAGGGAGCGTTCTTCAGGATGTACGGAATCGTCCGCCCGATGGCGAAGTCCCCGCCGAATTTCGTTCGATAGGCGAGTCCCACGACGAGCAGGTCGGCCTCGCGTTCAACGGCTTCGTCGACCAGGGCGGCGCCCACGTCGCGGGCCTGGAGCAGGACCGATTCGAGCTTGACTCCGGCCGTCTCGGCCGTGCCCTCGGCCACGTCTAGGACTCGCTGGATCTCCTCGGATCGACCCGCCACATCCATGTCGAGCGGCATGGACCAGTCGATCTCGACCACGTGCACGCCGATCAGCTCCGCCTTGTGAGCCCTTGCGAGCTCCGCGACGAGGCGGACCAGGCGTTGCCCGTTCGGATGGCCCGACAGTGCCACGACGGCACGGCGGAACGAGGGAACGGCATGGGAATCGGACGGCACGGCGGCGACTCTACCACCGCCGCGATCCGTCGTCGCCCGCGGGAATGGGATTGATGTTGCATCGGCGTCACGAGTTCGCGTCCATCGGCTGCCGGCCCGGTGGCCGGAGCCACGGGCAGGGTCCCCGACCGGTCAATCAGGACCCGACGGAGCGGGCGGGTCGAGGGTGCGGTCGTCCGGCGGCTCCTCCATGCCGGCATGGGCTCGTTCGAACATCGCCGGGTCCTCGCGCCGGTACGGCACGTTGACGACGACCGTGTGCGGACGGCCGAGGAGCGCGCTCCGCAGCCGCTTGACCGACTGGTTGTAGAGAATCCGCTCCCACCACCGGCGGGCCACGTACTCGGGCAGGACCACGAAGGTGATCGGCGCCGGCTTGTCCGGCGGCCAGGCGGAATCGAGGACGTCGAGATAGGCCTCCAGCGGCCCGGTCAGGGCCCGGTACGGCGACTCCACCACGACGAGCGGGACGCCCGGCACCTGGCGCTCCCAGCGCTCGCGGACGGCGGCGCCATCCTCGGCGTCCTCTGTGATGAACACGGCCCGCACGTCGTCGGCCACCGAGCGGGCCACGTTGACCGCCTGGATGACAGCCCGGTTGACGCCGGGAATCGGCACGACGGCGCGCTCCTCGCGATGCGGCGGGCTGAAGACGAGGTCCTGGCGGACCGACAGCTCGCGGCGCGACGCGTCGTACTGGCGATGGATGAACAGCATCATCGCGACGAGGGTCGGGATCAGGATGACGACAAGGTAGGCGCCGTCGATGAACTTGACGCTCACGACGACCACGAGGACGACCGCGGTCAGGACGGCACCGAAGGCGTTGACGACGAGTCGCCACTGCCAGCCGGATTCCTTGACCTTCCGCCAGTGCTTGACCATCCCGATCTGGCTGAGCGTGAAGCAGACGAACACACCGACCGAATACAGCGGGATCAGCGCCGTGACCTCGCCGTTGAACAGCCACAGGATGAAGGCCGCAATGGACGACAGGAGGATGATCCCCCACGAGTAGGCGAGGCGGTCGCCGCGATAGGAGAACTGGCGGGGCATGTAGCCGTCCATCGCGAGGATCGCGCCGAGCCGGGGGAACGCGTTGTAGGACGTGTTGGCCGCGAGGAAGAGGATGAGGGCGGTCGACGCCTGGAACAGCACGAACAGGACCGAGCCGTTGCCGTAGACGCTGCCTGCCACCAGCGAGACAGTGGTCGGGATGTCGCCGACGGTCGGCAGGACCTGGTAGGCGTGGGCCACGATCGTGATCCCGATGAACAGGACGCCGAGGAGGATGGCCATCGCGGTCATCGTGTTCGCCGCGTTCCTGGCCTCGGGCGGTTTGAAGGCCGGCACCCCGTTGGCGATTGCCTCGACCCCGGTCAGCGCCACGGACCCGCCGGCGAACGCCTTGAGGAGCAGGAAGATCGACAGCTCCGAACCGTGGAGCGTCTCGGCGTTCGGCGTCACGATCGGGTGGGCCGACCCGCTCACGACGTTGAACAGCCCGATCCCGACCATCAGCAGGGCCAGGCCGAGGAACGCGTACGTCGGGACGGCGAAGATGTTGCCCGACTCGCGCAGGCCGCGCAGATTGGCCACGGTCATCAGGAAGATGACGACCACCGCGATCTCGATCTTCACCGGCGCGAGGTTCGGGAGCACGGACGCGATCTGGCCGATCGCGGACGCGGTCGAGACCGCGACGGTCATGACGTAGTCGATCAGGAGCGCCGCGGCGGCCACGAGGCCCATCAGCGGGTTCAGGTTCTCCTTGGCGACCGCATACGCGCCGCCGCCGTTTGGATACGCCCGGCAGACCTGGCGGTACGAGGTCGCGACGACGGCGAGGAGGATGGCGATCGCGACCGACACGCTGACCGAGAACGCCAACGCCGAGGCTCCGGCGATCGCGAGGACCCGGATGATCTCCTGCGTCGCATAGGCCGACGAGCTGATCGCGTCGGAGCTGAAGATCGCCAGCGCCTTCTTCTTGGTCAGCCGCTCGCCGGCCTCCTCCTCGGATGCCAGCGGCCGGCCGATGGCGACCTTGCGGATCTTCGACCACGCCCGGCCGAGGCCGGTCTTCGGGGTGTGGGCGGCTGCCTTCGCCACCATCTGGCCGGGTCCGGTGTAGCGGAAATACGGCGAGTGCGGTCGCTCGACGCGAACGCGCCGATCCGCGGGTTTCCGGCCCTGCAGGGGCCGGCGGCCTCCGATCATCCGACTCCGATCTGTTGGGCTGGCGGCCGGGTCAGCGGTCGCGGCGACCGGGAGCGTCGGGGCGGGCCGCTGGGCACGCGCCCGACGAGCGCTGTCTCGGCGCTGAGCGACAGGTTATACAGCACTCGGTCGCAGTGCGGCCGCGCGTCCACAGGGCGGCGGCCAGGGTTGCCGATCACAGACCCGCCCGGAGGCGGTCGGCAAGCCGGCGCGGCAGCCCCGCATCGAGCATCGCCGTCCGGACTGTCTCGATGTCGTAGCCGGTCCGGCGCCACGTCGCGACGCCCACTTCGGTGTCGATCTCCAGCCAGCTCGCGGTCGGGTCGCCGTCGCGCGGCTGCCCCACGCTGCCCGGATTGAGCAGGGCCCGCCCGCCGTCCAGCCGGAACGAGGAGCCCGGCCCCGGTGAGATCGCCTCGATCCGCCCGTCGCGATCCGCCCACGCCATCGGGAGGTGGGTGTGGCCGTGGAGGCCGATCGGCGTGTCGAGGACGGCCAGGTTCGCCCGGGCGACCGGCACCGAGGTGACGTATTCCCAGACGGGATCGCGCGGACTGCCGTGGACGAGGGTCATGCCACCTTCGCGGAGTGTCCGCGGCAGGGCGCCGAGCCACGCCCGGGTGCGGTCGTCGATCCGGCCGCGCGTCCATTCCATCGCGGACTTCGCATCGGGGTTGAACCAGTCGATCTCCGGCCCGCCAAGCGCTGCGAGATCGTGATTGCCCGCCACACCGACGGACCCGATCGACGCAAGCCGGGCGACGACCTCGTCGGGCTCCGGCCCGTAGCCGACCACGTCGCCGAGCTGCCAGACAGCGTCGACTGAGCCGATCGCGCTCAGCACCGCATCGAGAGCGACAAGATTGGCGTGGATGTCCGACAGGACCGCGACGCGCATCGAGCCAGCCTAGCGGGTCACCACGGCCCGCGACGGCGGACGGCCGGCTCGCGCGGCCATTCGCGGGCGATCGATCCTCGTCCGCGCTCGACGACGACCAGTCGGTGATCCGCCAGCTCGGCGAGAAGGCCCGTCCGCTTCCGGGTCGGGCCGAGCGCCGGCACGACCTCGATGTGCCCGGCCGGATCGATCGCGGCGAGGGCGCGTCGCGCCGCGGCGAGCTCGCCGCCCAGCCCGTCCGGATCGGCCTCGTCGCCGCGTTTCCAGGCGACGAGGACACCGCCAGGCCGGAGGAGCGGCAGGGAAAGCTCGGTCAGCTCCGCCAGGGGCGCGACCGCCCGCGCCGTCACCGCCGGCCAATGACCGCGATCCCGGCCCGCGATCGCGAGCGATTCGGACCGGGCGGCCAAAGCGGCCACGGACGTGTCGAGGCCGATGGCCGCCAGCGCGACCGCCAGGAAGCGGACCTTCTTGCCAATCGAGTCGATCAGCAAGGCGCGATCGGCCGGCAGCGCGGCCGCCAGGGGAATGCCGGGAACGCCCCCGCCGCTGCCGAGATCGAGGAACCGGTCGATCCCTCGGCCACGGAGGATGTCCAGGCCCGTGAGACTGTCGACGACGTGACGGATCGCGATCGCGGCCGGCTCGCGGACCGCGGTCAGGTTGATCGCGTTGTTCCAGGCCAGGAGCAGCCGGACGTGGCCGTCGATCGCGGCCCTTGCGGCGGCGGGCAGCGCGATCCCGAGCGTGGTCAGCGCTCCGTCAAGGGCGTCGTGGTAGTCCGCCGGCAACGGAGGACACAGATCGACGCGCGTCGGGAGCGGGTCCCGCGGACGGTCCAGGCACCCCTCCTGTCGGTTGTGCCTGTGCGGGCCGTCCGGGCTCCGCTCCCGGCGTCGTCGTACGTCGTACCGCCCTCGGCTCTCGGTCTTCCGTGGCTCGTCCGGTTCGCGGCCGGGTTTCCCCGGGCCCCTCGCGAGTCGCGTTACCCAAGGTGGGTTCGGTGCGGATGCCGGACACTAGGAGGATCGTCGGGTCGCGTCAACCGGGTTATCCACGAATCCACCGCGAACGCTCAAGCCTGTGGACAACTCGGATCGGCGGCTGGGCGATCCACCGCGGGCCCGTCGCGAGGTGGCACTCGCCCGGGATCAGGCTCGCGTCGGGGCTTCCGGACGAAGGGTCGGCAGGGCGCGCAGGCGGTTGCCGGTCGCTCGGCGCAACTCGCGCTCGGCCGATCCCGCGCCGCCCGATCGCGGCCCGCCAATCCAACCGACGGCCATCGCCCGGCGGACCAGCCGCTCCTCAAGCCCGCCTTCTTCCAGGTCCAGCGCCCGCTGGAGGGCATCGGCGATGTGCACACCCGACACGTCCGCCGGGCCGGGCAGGACGAGGATGAACGCGGATCCCGCGTCGGTCACGGACGCCACGCCGAGATCGCCGTCCATCCGCTGGGCCAGGTCGCGCGCGATCGGCAGGCCCAGCCCGGTCCCGGTGATCCGATCGTGGCCGGCCATCCGGTGGAACCGTTCGAAGATCCGCTCACGATCGTCGGCCGGGATGCCCGCGCCGTCGTCGCGAACGGTGACGATCGCGACCAGGCCGTCGACCCGCCCTTCGATCTCGACGTTGCCGCCGGCCGGCGTGAACTTCAGCGCGTTGGCGGCAAGGTTCGTGACGATCTGCTCGACCCGTCGCCGGTCGCCCGTGGCCACCCGAAGCCGTGGCGGCAGCGAGGTCGTGAGGCTGACCCCGCGCTCGATCGCGATCGGCAGGAGGGCCGCCGCGACCTGTGAGCCGGCCTCGGCGATCGAGAACGGCCCGATCTCGAGCCCCAGCGTCCCCGACTCGAGCTTCGACAGCTCGAGCAGGTCGCCGACGAGCTCGCCCATCGACCCGACGATCGAGCGGCTGCGCTCGAGGAAGTCGCGCTCGACGTCCGGATCGCTGACCTGGCCGCCGAGGATCAGCTCGAGGTAGCCGCGCAGGCCGGTCAGCGGGGTGCGCAGCTCATGAGCGACGGTCGACACGAACGTGGAGCGCTCATCGTCGCGGGCCCGCAGTGCAGCGAGCTCGCGCTCGGTCGCGAGCTGGCTCGTGACGAGGGCCAGCGCGACCGCCGCATGACGGGCCATGTTCGGTGGCAATCGATCGGCCACGCGCTCGGAGTCTGTGGCCCGCCCGAACTCGAAGCCGAGCGCGACGGCGCCGGCGCTCGGGATCGGCAGGACGGCGTAGTGGGGCCCGACCGCCTCCGCGGCCTCCGGGACCCGGGATGCCGGGCCCGGCCGAGCCTGCGCCAGGTTGAGCTCGGCGGCGTCCCGGCCCTCGATCACGGGCGCGACGTCTGACCCGTCGGCGGCGCCGGGGACGGCGGCGATGATGAACGAGATGGGCGCCGGACCCGAGGCTGCGCGACGGGCTCGGGTCCGCGGGGCATGGACGTCGAGCCACGATGCGAGCGCCTCGGCCATCGCCGGGTCCTCGTCCGGATCGATCGCGACGGCCGCGCGCCGCTCGATCCCGTCGGCGACCACGGCCGCGCGTCGCGCGCCGACCGTCCGGGCGAGGAGCCGGAGCAGGCCGGCGAGGCGCTCCTCGGCGGTGCTGTCCGATGCGAGAATGTCGAGCGCGCGCGCGAGGAGCACCTTCTCCCGGTGAGCGATCCGATCCTCGGCGCGTCGGTAGGTGAGGCGGCGGTTGGCGAAGGCAGGCGGCGGCGAGACGGTCGGAGGCTGGGCCGGCAGCCGGTCCGGGCGCTGGTCGATCATCGGCCCCTGGTTACGTCGCGGGTCGCGGAGACGAGCCGACCGGGTGGTGCGGCGACGCCCATCGTGGCCCCTCCGGCCGTCGTCGCGACATCCCCCGGCCGTCGATGCGCGCCGGTCCCAAAGTACCGGGCCGGCGCCCGCGGTCAGCCCGAGCGGCTGGCGCTTCGGACCGGGCGGCCGAGGGTCCGCCGGACGACATCGATGACCTCATCGACGTACGCGTCGGCCTCGCCCCGCTCAGCGGCGGTCCGCACGCAGCCCTGGACGTGATCCTCGAGGACGAGGATCGAGAGGGCGTCGACGGCGGCACGCAGGGCGGACGTCTGCTGGAGGATGTCGACGCAGTACTCCTCGCGCTCGATCATCCGGGCGATGCCGCGGACCTGGCCCTCCATCCGCGACAGGCGGCGGATGAGGCCGGCCTTGTCCTTGGAATAGCTGTGCCGGAAGTTGGCCGGGGCGGGCTTCGCGGCCGGGTTTCGACGGGTCGGGCTGGTGGGCACCGGGCTGGGCTCCGTTCCTGATGGCGTCGCCGGATGATACCCCCTGGGGGTATTCGTGAGCAAGGCAGGGGTATCGAAGCATGCCTTGCCGCCCGATCGCGGCCGGACGACCGACCGGCTAGACTTGCCGCCGATGGATCCGCGCGACGACCTCGATTCGCTCGGCGACGGCGTCGACTGCGCCGCCTGCGGCCAGTTCGTCCCGACGGATCGGATCCGCGTCCTCGCCCGGCGCGACGACATCGCTTTCGTCGAGATCCATTGCCCCGGCTGCCGGAGCGAATCGCTCGGCATCGTGATCGCCTCCGAGGACGGGGAATCCGACGAGATCGACCCGGCCGACGGACCCGACGCCGACGTCGCGGTCGGGCCGGGTCACGTCTATGGCGAGTTCGGACCTCTCGACCGGGAACGCTTCCACGAGGCGCTGCCGATCGGACCGGCCGACCTCGATCGCGTCCGCGACCTCCTCGCCGTCGGCGGTCTGGCAGCCCTCGTCGGCGCTTCCGAGCCGCCTGCCCCGGGTCCCGGTCGGTGACGGCCAGCCCGGCGACCGGGTCCAACTCCGGTCGTCGCGGCCGACGCCGCTCGGCCGCGGGCCGACTCGCCGCAGGTCCGACCTGGACGTCTGCCAGCCCGGCCCCGACGATCCCTCCGCGGGTGGCACGCCCGGGACCGCTGTCGCTGGACGACATCGCGCCGCCGGACCGGCCGTTGCCCGCCTTTGCTCACGCCAGCGAGGCGGAGATGGCGCGCATCCTCGACTTCTATCGGATTCGCTGGGAGTACGAGCCACATACATACCCGATCCTGTGGAACCTCGAGGGAGCCGTCGTGGAGAGCTTCTCGCCGGACTTCTGGCTGCCGGACCTGGAGCTGTACCTCGAGATGACGACGCTTCGCCAGAAGCTCGTCCGCAAGAAGAACCGCAAGCTGCGCCGGATCCTCGAGCTCTACCCCGACATCCGGGTCAAGCTGTTCTACGCGCGTGATTTCCGGGCGCTGATGTTGAAGTTTGGCCGGCTGGCCCTCGCCGACGCCCTCAGCGGGACCTCCGGGCAGGTCGTCCCGGAACGCGGCGGGATCGCCGCCGCGGTGCTCGCGGCGCACGACGATCTCGACCTCGGCGGACTCGGAGGCCGCCTCGAAGATGCGGGCGAACCCGGGTCCGACGACAACGCGGTCGGCGGCGAACCGTCGACCACCCAGCCAGGAGGGCGCGCGTGACCGAGGCCCGGATCGACCTCGTCGCCGACATCGGAGACGTTCTCGTGAGCGAGGAGCAGATCGCGGCCAAGGTCGCCGAGCTCGGGGCCCGGATCGGGGCCGACTACGGCGACCGGCGGCTGACCCTCGTCTCGGTCCTCAAGGGATCGCTGCCGTTCATGGCCGACCTGATGCGGGCGATTCCATCGCCGGTCCGGATCGACCTGATGGAGGTGTCGTCGTACGGCGGAACGTCGACCGAGTCGTCGGGCCTCGTCCGGATCCTGAAGGACCTGTCAGCCACGATCGAGGGCGAGGACGTCCTGATCGTCGAGGACATCATCGACACGGGGCTCACCCTCAACTACCTGATCCGCTACCTGCGCGGCAAGAACCCGCGCTCGCTCCGGATCTGCACGCTCCTCGACAAGCCGGCCCGGCGGCTGGTCGACATCCCCGTCGACTATGTCGGCTTCACGATTCCCGACCAGTTCGTCGTCGGCTACGGGCTCGACTACGGCGAGTACTACCGCAACCTCCGCTTCGTGGGCGTCCTGCGCCCCGAGGTCTACACGAGCGCCGACTGAGATGCACCGACGACCGCTCGGGGCCGGGCGACGCCTGGCCGCTATCGCCGCGATCCTCATCGTCGTTGCCTGCTTCCTGCCCTGGTGGCAGAGGTCGACCGAGCTCGGCCTGCCGCCGCTGGCCGGCAACGCGTTCGATGGCAGCGGCGTCCTCGTCTTCTTCGCGGCGCTCACGATCATCGCCCTGCTGGCCCTGCCGTATGCCGCGGGCGACGTGCCGGTCGGGGTCGATCGGCCGCTCAGCTTCCTGATCGCCACGATCGTCGGCTGGCTGGCCCTGCTCTTCCGGCTCATCGACCTGGCGCTGATCAACGTGCAGGCGGTCCTGCCCCAGCGAGCCTACGGCCTGTGGATCGCGGCACTCGGGCTGATCCTCCTCAGCCGCGCGGTGTACGACATCGGCCGAGAGCGACGCCACTGAGCGGCTCCAGGCGGCGCCTCGTCGGCCGCACGCCAGGCGTCAGGGCAGAGCCCGGATCATCCCTCCGTCGACCGGCACGATCGCGCCGCTGACGTAGCTCGCCGCCGGCGACAGCAGGAAGGCCCCGATCCGCCCGACCTCGCCCGGGTCTCCGTAGCGCCCGAGCGGGATCCGGCCGATCTGCTCGCGTTCGATGTCCTCGATCGGACGGCCGGTCGCGGCCGAGCGCAGTCCGTCCAGATGGGCGATCCGGGCGGTCGCCACCCGGCCGGGCGCCAGCCCGTTGATCCGGATCGGGGCGATCTCGGCGGTCAGCGACTTGATCAGCCCGACCAGGCCCGGACGCAGGACGTTCGAGGTCGTGAGCCCCGGGATCGGCTCGCGCACGGAGCTCGACAGGATGATCAGGATCGCGGGCGCAGCCGATTCGCAGAGGTGGGGAAGGGCCGCCCGGATCAGCCGGAGCGCGGACCACAGGACGCCATCGATCGCAACGGTCCACGCCGCGTCGTCGAGGGCGTCGAAGTCGCCACCGGGCGGGCCGCCGGAGTTCACCACGAGCAGGTCGAGCCCACCAAGCCGGCTCACGGCGGCTGCAACCGCTGATGCCGGCCCGTCCGGGGTCGAGAGATCGCCAGGAACGGGAACGGCCGCGATCAGACGCGCCTGGGCGTCGAGTCGCTCGCCGGGTCGGGCGGCGAGCCCGACGGACGCGCCTTCGGCCGCCAGGACGGTCGCGATCGCCGCCCCGAGCCCGCTCGAGCCACCACCGATCAGGGCGCGCAGGCCCGCGAGACCGAGATCCATCGCGCCATCCTAGTGTCGCGATTCGGAAATGGCTGGGCGCTTGCGGACCGCCTTGGCGAGGATCTCGTCGGCGGTCTTGACCCAGGCGAATGGGCTGGCCCCGGCGTTCCAGTTGGCGGCGAACAACTCGATCCTGGC
>JANMCU010000152.1:0-3208 GCA_031361415.1 Chloroflexota bacterium
ACGCCGACGCCGTTCTACGACCCGGAGGGCCTCCGTGCCCGCGCTTGAGCCGGTCGTCGGGCTCCGTGTCGTCGCCACGCCCGAGGCGCTCGATCGTGCCGAGTGGGCCGGCGACGACGTCGACGTCGTGCGCATCGCGCCTGATGAGGCTCTCGGGATCGGCGCCAGCGGGGTCGTCGTCGACGACCCGCACGCGATCTCCGTGCCCGAGCACGGATTCGTCGTCGGGCTCCTGACCGACGCCGATCTCGCCACCCTCGCCGCCCATGTCGACTGGCCGATTCCCTCGACGATCGGATCGCTGGCCCAGGGCAAGATCGGCGGCGTGCCGACGAAGCTGATCATCGGATCGCCGACGCTGCTCGTCACGAACGCTGCCTACGCCGACGAGCTGCGGGAGCGCCTCGGATGGTGAGCGAGCACGTCGAATCGCTTCAGCCGATCGTCTGGCACGACCCGCGCGATTCCTACGACGTCGTGATCGTGGGCGGCGGTGGCCACGGCCTCGCGACCGCCTACTACCTCGCGACCCGCCACGGGATCACGAACGTCGCCGTCGTCGAGGCCGACTACATCGCGTCGGGCAACACCGGCCGGAACACGACGATCATCCGGGCGAACTACGCGATCCCCGAGGCGATCCGCTTCTACGACCATTCGATGAAGCTCTACCAGGGCCTCGAAGACGAGACCGGCGCCGCGATCTTCCACCGCCAGAAGGGTCATGTCTGGCTCGCCCATTCCGAGATGGGGATGCGAACCGAGCGTGGCCGCTGCCTGATGAACCAGGCGATGGGCGTCCGGACGGAGATGCTGACCCCGGCCGAGGTCAAGGCGCTGATCCCCGAGATGGATCTGACCGGCGGCGGCCGGTACCCGGTGTTCGGCGCGTCGCACCACGTCGAGGCGGCGACCGCCCGACACGACCGGGTCGCCTGGACGTTTGCATCCGGCGCGACGGCGCGCGGCGTGCATGTGATCCAGCACCGGCCCGTCACCGGGTTGCTGCGCGACAGACCCGGCCCGAGCGCTCGCGTCGTGGGCGTGCGGACGGCGGCCGGCGACATCCGCGCCGGGATCGTCCTGAGTGCCGTCGGCGGCCGGGTCACCGAGATGGCCGGCCACGCCGGCGTCCGGCTGCCGGTCCGGACGCACCCGCTCCACGCATTCGTCACCAACGACTTCGAGCAGGGTCTCGACAAGATCGTCGCCTCGACCGAGCTCGCCTGCTATGTCAGCCAGACCGAGCGCGGCCAGATGCTGATCGGCGCCGAATTCGACAGCCAGCCGTCGTTCTCGCGGCTTTCGTCATTCGACGCGCTCCGGAGCTACGCGTACAAGATCACGATGCTTCTGCCGTTCCTCCGCTCGATGCGGATCCTCCGGACGTGGGCGGGGCTGTGTGACATCTCGGCCGACTGGAGCCCGATCATGGGCGAGACGGGCGTCGACGGGTTCCTGATCACGACCGGCTGGGGGACGTGGGGCTTCAAGGCGATCCCGGCCGGCGGCGAGGCCCTCGCGGAGCGGATCGCCACCGGCCGGACGCCCGCGCTGATCGCGCCGTTCGGGCTCGAGCGCTTCCGGCGTGATCATGTCCTCGCCGACCAGGCGTCGGCCGGGACGCGCTGATGCACAGCCTCGACTGTCCGCGCTGCGGCCGTCGTCCGCTCGACGAGTTCACCTTCGGCGGCGAGCGGCGAACGACCGCTTCGCCGATCGACGATCCGGATGCGCGCGATTTCGACGAGGTCTGGGTCTTCGACAACCCCGACGGCGTCGCGACGGAGCGCTGGTTCCACGCAGCCGGCTGTCGTCGGTGGCTCACGGTTCGGCGGGACACCAGCGTCGACCGCGTCGTCGAAGTCCGCTGATGTCCGACGGCTACGCCCAGCGCCGGCTCGAGATCGGCGTCCGTGATCGCGCCCGGTTCGGGGCCGGCGTCGTCGCCGAGCTCCCGGCGGTCATCGGTGAGCTCGGCGCCACGGCGGCGTTCGTCGTGACCGATCCGGGCGTCGTCGGCTCCGGGGTCGCCGGACGCGTCATCGATCTGCTCGAGTCCGCCGGCCTCCGCGTCGAGCTCTTCGACGGCGTCGAGTCGAACCCGGGGACAGCGTCCGTCGAGCGTGGCAGCGCGGCCCTGCGGCGGTTCCTCGATCGGCCCGGCGGCGCGTCGGCGGTCGTGGTCGCGCTCGGCGGCGGGTCGGCGATGGATTCCGCGAAGGTCCTGGCCCTCCATGCAACCAATCAGCGTGCTGTCATGTCACTTGGCTACCACGATGAAACGCTCGCGGCGGGCGCGCCGGTGATCGCGATCCCGACGACCGCCGGGACCGGGGCGGAGACCAACACCTACGGCGTCATCACCGACGAAGCGATCGGACGGAAGGGGTATGTCGGCCACGAGAGCGTCCTGCCGAGGGTCGCCATCCTCGACCCGGAGCTGACGATCGGGCTGCCGCCCGGTCCGACCGCCGCGACAGGTGTCGACGCCCTGACCCACTCGCTCGAGTCGCTGCTCTCGAGGAACCCGAACCCGTTCGCCGAGGCGATCGCGCTCGGCGTGATCCGGACGGTCGGGGAGTGGCTGCCGCGAGCCGTCGACGACGGATCCGATCTCGAGGCCCGCAGCCGGATGCTCCTGGCCGCTCATTACGCCGGTGTCGGCCAGCAGAGCGGAACGGGCGTAGGCGCGGTCCACGCGATCGGCCACGCGATCGGGACCCGCGGCCGGCTGGCTCATGGAACGGCGCTTGCGACGGTCATGCCGGAGGTGTTCGCGACCTACCTCGGCGTGCGCGACCGGGAGCTCGCGCTCGTGGCGGTCGCTCTCGGCGTTGCCGGCCCGCGCGAGCCCGAAGCCGACGCCGCGCGGGCGGGAATCGTGGCGGTCGAAGCCCTCCTTCGTCGCGTCGGCCAGCGCCGGACGCTCGCCGCGCAGGGTCTCGGCCCCGAAACCCACGACATGATCGCCCAGGACGCCGTCGAGGATGGCGCGATCAACAACAGCCCGCGACTGCCCTCGAAGGCGGAGATCGTGTCGATCCTCCTGGAGGTCGCCGGTCCCGCCTGAGCGCGCAGGCCGCGGTGGTGCCGTTCCGATTTCGTCAGCCATCGACATTCACCGGCGGTTCCGCATCGAATGTCTCGATTTCGGCGTCCGAAACCGGACGCAGATCGCCGGAAGCGGAGTGCTTGTCGACGGCTC
>JANMCU010000130.1:0-5403 GCA_031361415.1 Chloroflexota bacterium
CCGGTCAGCGCCGCGAAGTCTTCGCGGCCCCTGGAGGGATCTCCCGTGAGCAAGCACACGTTCCGCGGCCTGCGCGCTTCCGCTGCCACGGCCGCCGCCGTCGGCCTTCTCGTCCTGTCGGCCCTGCCCGCGGTGGCTGCCACGCCGCCGACCGGCGACAAGAGCTACAGCCAGAACGGCAGCACGGCCGAGGCCAATTCGACCGTCTGCACCGAGCACGGCGACAACACCGTCACCTGTACCGACGAGTCGATCGGCGCGTTCGTCGGCAAGATGACCGACGGCTTCTCTGGCGTGACGCACCTCAACCAGGTCTGCGTCTCGGTCGGAACGTATACCTTCGACATGACGACCGGGGAGTACGTGGGCGAACCCGTCTACGAACGCGGCTGCGCGACCGACCTGCCGAGCGGCGTGATCCGGATCGATTCGAAGCTGGCCTGGGCGACGCTCTCGCCGACGACGCTCACGATCGAGCAGCTCGTCTGCGACAAGGAGAGCTGCGTCCCGGGCCCGAGTCGGATGGTCGGGGTCGCCGGGTCGTGGCTGGGAATCGGGTCGGTGGCCAGCTCGAAGAACCGTTCGAGCTACGACGACGGCACATGTCGCTCCAACTTCGCCAACAAGAGCTCCGGGCGGATGGCATCGTTCACGGGTTCGCTCGGCGACCAGTCCTTCGAGACGCCGGATCTCGGCTACCTGAGCTCGGGTCGCGAGAGCTTCACCTCACGCTGCTCAGAGGGCTGAGCGTCGTCATCCGATCGTCCGCCCCCGTCGGTCCGACGGGGGCGGTTCGCTGTCCGGCGGCGGCCTCCGCGGCGGCCACGGCCGTCGCCGCCGCGGATAACCCTCAGACCGCTTCGGCCAGCGCCTCGGCGAACTGGCTCTGGTACAGGTCGGCGTACGTCCCGCCGCGGCCGAGCAGCTCGTCGTGGGTGCCCTGCTCGACGATGTGCCCGCGCTCCATGACGAGGATCGTGTCGGCGTCGCGGATGGTCGAGAGGCGGTGGGCGATGACGAACGTCGTCCGGCCCGTCATCAGCCGAGCCATCGCCCGCTGGATCAGGACCTCGGTCCGGGTGTCGACCGACGATGTCGCCTCGTCCAGGATCAGGATCGGTGGGTTGGCGAGGAACGCCCGGGCGATCGTCAGGAGCTGCTTCTCCCCGGCCGACAGGTTCGTGGCGTCATCGTCGATGACCGTCTCATAGCCGTCCGGCAGGGTTCGCACGAAATGGTCGACGTGGGCCGCCTCGGCCGCGGCGTGGAGCTCGGCGTCAGTCGCGTCCAGCCGGCCGTAGGCGATGTTCTCCCGGATCGTCCCGTGGAACAGCCACGAGTCCTGAAGGACCATGCCGAACTGGCGGCGGAGATCGTCACGCGTGAGGTCGCGGACGTCGATCCCGTCGACGCTGATCTTGCCCGCGTCGATCTCGTAGAAGCGCATCAACAGGTTCACGAGGGTCGTCTTGCCCGCCCCGGTCTGGCCGACGATCGCGACGGTTCGGCCGGCCTCGACGACCAGGTCGAGATCGTCGATCAGGGGCCGATCCGGCTCGTAGCGGAACGACACGTCGGCGAATGCGACGGCGCCGGCCGCGCGGTCGAGCACGGCGGGCGTGGTCGTCTGCGGGATCTCCTCGCTCTCATCGAGCAACTCGAACACCCGCTCGGCCGACGCGACAGCCGACTGGAGGACGTTGACGATGCTCGCGGTCTGGATGATCGGGAAGGTGAACTGGCGCGAGTACTGGATGAACGCGACGATGTCGCCGAGGGTCATCTGGCCGGCCGCCACGCGCAGGCCGCCGATGACCGCGATCGCGACGTAGTTCAGGTTCGAGATGAAGTTCATCGCCGGCTGGATGATCCCGGAGATGAACTGCGCCCGGTAGCTGGCCGAGTACAGCCGCTCGTTCTCCTCGTTGAACGTCGCGACGGCCTGCTTCTGCCGGCCGAACGCCTTCACGATCGCGTGCCCGGTATGCATCTCCTCGACATGGCCGTTCAGGGCGCCGGTCGAGGCCCACTGGGCGACGAAGAGCTTCTGCGAGCGTTTGATGATGAGCACGGTGACGACCAGGGACGCGGGGACGGCAAGGAGCGACACGACCGCGAGGATCGGGCTGATGGTGAGCATCAGGATCAGGACCCCGACGATCGTCAGGAGCGACGTGATCAGCTGGGTGAGGCTCTGCTGGAGCGACGTGCCGATGTTGTCGATGTCGTTGGTGACGCGGCTCAGCAGGTCGCCCCGCGGATGGGTGTCGAAGTACTGGAGCGGCAGGCGCCCGAGCTTCTGGTCGACGTCCGCCCGCAGCCGGTAGACCGTCCGCTGGGTGACGCCGGCCATGATGTAGCCCTGCATCCAGGCGAAGATCGAGCTCACGATGTAGAGCGCGATCAGGATCAGGACGACCCCACCGAGCGCATTGAAGTCGATCCCCTGGCCGGGAGTGAGGTGCATCGTCTGGAGCATGTCGGCGAGTTGGGTCTTGCCGGCCGCGCGGAGCCCGTCGACGACCTGCTGCTGGGTCGCGCCCGGGAACTGCTGGCCGAGCTGGAGGCTCGTTGCGCCATCGAAGATCGTGTTGACGGCGTTGCCCAGGATCTTCGGCCCGACCACGTTGAGCGCCACGCTGATGATCGCGAGCACGATCACGCCGGCGATCAGCGTCCGCTCCGGCCGGAGGGTGCCGAACAGGCGTCGGAACGAGCCGCGGAAGTCCTTGGCCTTGGCTGGCGGCATGCCCATCCCCATGCCCATCATCCCCGGGCCGCGTCCACCACCCGGCCCACCCATCGGGCGGCCGGCCGGGCCGGCGGGTCCGCTCGCTGGCGTGCCCGGACGGCCGCTCATGCCACCGCCTCCTGCTCGGACATCTGCGAATACACGATCTCGCGGTACGTCTCGTTGTCGGCGAGCAGCTCGCGATGGGTCCCGCTGCCGACGATCCGGCCGCCATCCATCACGATGATCCGGTCGGCCTGCATGATCGTGCCGACCCGCTGGGCGACGATGATGATCGTGGCCGAGTGGATCTCCCGCTCGAGCGCCGCCCGGAGCCTCGCGTCGGTCGCGAAGTCGAGCGCGGAGAAGCTGTCGTCGAAGATGTAGATCCCGGCCTTCTTGACGAGCGCGCGGGCGATCGCCAGGCGCTGGCGTTGGCCGCCCGACAGGTTCGTCCCGCCCTGGGTGATCGGAGCGTCGAGGCGGCCGTCCATCTCCTCGACGAATTCGCGGCCCTGGGCGATGTCGAGGGCGTGCCACAGATCGTCGTCGGTCGCGCTCTGGTCGCCGAAGCGGAGGTTGCTCGCCACGGTCCCCGAGAACAGGAAGGCCTTCTGGGGAATGATTCCGATCCCGTGCCACAGGTCGTCGAGCGTGCGCTCGCGGACGTCGACCCCGTCGACGAGGACGGATCCGGTGGAGGCGTCGTAGAACCGCGGAATCAGGTTGATCAGGGTCGTCTTGCCGCTCCCGGTGCTGCCGACGATCGCCGTCGTCTCGCCCGGCCGGGCGTGGAACGCGATGTCGCGGAGGACCGGCTCTTCGGCACCCGGGTAGCGGAACTCGACCCTGTCGAAGACGACTTCGCCGCGACGGGCCGCGTCCGTCGGGACGATCGGGCGCTCCGGCTCGCGGATCATCGGCTCCGTGTCGAGCACCTCGCGGATCCGGCCGGCCGAGACCGCTCCGCGCGGGATGAGGATGAACATGAAGACTGCCGTCAGGACCGCGAACAGGATCTGGGCGAGGTACTGCATGAACGCGGTGAGGTTGCCGATCGAGAGGTGACCGTCGTTGACCCGCCCCGCTCCGAACCAGATGACCGCCACGGTCGACAGGCTGAAGATCGCGGTCATCGTGGGGATCGTGATCGCGAACAGGCGCGTGACCTTCAGCGTGGTGTCGAACAGGTCCCGGCTGGCCGTGTCGAAGCGCTCCTCCTCGTGGGCGGTCCTGACGAACGCGCGGATGACCCGGACCCCGGCGAGCGTTTCGCGCATGACCTGGTTGATCCGGTCGAGCTTGACCTGGACGGCCCGGAAGAGCGGGACCGCCCGGGACATCACGAGCGCGATGACGCCGGCCATCAGCGGCAGGACGATGACCAGGAGGCCGGACAACGGGACGTCGGTCCGGAGGGCCATGATCACACCGCCGATGATCAGGATCGGCGCCGAGACGAGGACGGTCAGGCTCATGAACACGACGAGCTGGACCTGCTGGACGTCGTTCGTGTTGCGGGTGATCAGGGACGCCGGTCCGAACCGGTTGACCTCGACCTGGGAGAACGTCTCGACCTTCGTGAAGATCGCTCCCCGGAGGTCGCGTCCGAACCCCATCGCGACCCGGGCACCCCAGTAGACCCCGATGACGGCGGCGATCCCGAGCAGTGTCGTCACGACGAGCATGAGCGCGCCGGTCTGGAGGATGTAGTCGTTGTTTCCGACGGCCACCCCGTAGTTGATGATGTTGCCGTTCAGGTCGGGCAGGTAGAGGTTTCCGATCGCCTGGACCAGGAGAAGCGCGATCACGAGCAGGAGGCGCCCGCGATAGGGCCGGAGATAGGTCCTGAGCAGGCCGATCATGCGTCCCCTTCTCCGGTCGTCGCGCTGTTCTCGTCGGAGGTCGCTGCAACGTCGGTCGGCGATGGGACGACCGTGACGGCGACGAGACCGTCCTTGCTCTTCTCGACATGGAGTGCGAGACGCGCGGCGCGCATCGCCCGGAGCCCGGTCAGGAGGGCGGCGAGCTCACCGTCGGTCAGCCGCCCGAACAGGTGGGTCAGCGCCTGGCGGCGATGCTCGGTCATGTCCCGGAAGATCGCGATGCCGGCCTCGGTCGGGCGGACGAGGACCACCCGGCGATCGGCTTCGCCGTGGCTGCGCTCGACGAGCCCGCGCTCCTCCATCCGCCCGATGATCCCGGTCGTGCTCGCGACCGAGACGTCGAGGGTGTCCGCGAGGTGGGACATCGGCAGCGGCCCGTCGGCCTCGAGGACCGTCAGGACGTGGAGGTGGATGAGGCTGAGCGAGCCCTTGAGCCACGAGCGGAAGGCGTCGATCCGCTCGCGCGGGCTCCAGGCGGTCATCTCGTCGACGAGCTCGATGATCAGGGTGTCACGGCCAACCTCGGCCGACCCGGTGTCGCGGCCCGACTCGGTCGATCCACTCGCGCCCGATGCAGGGGTCGGCTTGTTACTCAATGTCACATGAATAATCTACGTCAAGCAAAGCGTGGTGTCAACGCCGGCGCCGCGAAACTCAGCTGCGCCGAGCGCCGATCACGCGCGCCTCGGGTCGGAAGAACCGCAGCCGGCGCTGGAGCAGGAACGTCTCGCGGTCGATCAGGCCGAGCAGGTCGCGCAGGCGATCCTCGGTCGTCCGTGCCTCGAG
>JANMCU010000241.1:0-1814 GCA_031361415.1 Chloroflexota bacterium
ATGGGTCGCGTACGAGGTCGACGCCGCCTGGAGCGAGGCCATCGAGCCCGCCTCGGTGATCCCCTCCTCGAGGACCTGGCCGTCCTTCGCCTCGCGGTACGACAGGAGGAGCTCCGAGTCGACCGGGTCGTAGCGCTGGCCCAGCTGGGCGTAGATCCCGACCTCCTTGAAGAGCGGGTCCATACCGAACGTGCGCGCCTCGTCGGGGATGATCGGTACAACACGCTTGCCGATGTTCTTGTCACGCAGCAGGTTGCGCATCAGCCGGGTGAACGCGGTCGTCGTCGATGGCGCGGCCTTGCCGGAGCCCTTTGAGAACTCGCTGAACACGGCGTCGTCCGGCAGTTGCATCGGTGCCGGCCGCACCACGCGCCGCGGGACGACCCCGCCGAGCTTGCGCCGTCTTTCGAGCATGTAGCGCATCTCCGGGCTGTCGAGGCCGGGGTGGTAGTACGGCGGATCGTCGGCGAGCCGCTCATCTGCGATCGGCAGGTTCAGCCGGTCGCGGAAGACCTTGAGCTCCTCGACGCTCAGCTTTTTTGCCTGGTGCGTGATGTTGCGGCCCTCGACGTTCGTGCCAAGCGCCCAACCCTTCACGGTCTGCGCGAGGATCACCGTCGGCGCGCCAACGTGCCTCGTGGCGGCGTCATACGCGGCGTACACCTTGCGGTAATCGTGACCGCCGCGACGCAGTTTCATCAGATCGTCGTCCGACAGGTGCTCGACGAGCTTGAGAAGGCGCGGGTCCGTTCCGAAGAAGTGCTCACGCAGATATTTGCCGTCCGCGATGATCAGCCGCTGGGACTCGCCGTCGGTCGTTTCATTCATCCTGTTCACGAGAAGACCGTCGACATCGCGCGCCAGCAGGTCATCCCACTCACGGCCCCAGAGGACCTTGATGACGTTCCAGCCCGATCCGCGGAAGACCGCCTCGAGCTCCTGGACGATCTTCCCATTGCCGCGCACCGGACCGTCGAGCCGCTGCAGGTTGCAGTTGACGACGAAGGTCAGGTTGTCGAGACCTTCGCGCGCGGCGACGTGCAGCGCGCCCAGCGCCTCCGGCTCGTCGCATTCGCCGTCGCCGAGGAATCCCCAAACACGCTGCTTGCTCGTGTCCTTGATCCCGCGGTTGTGCAGATACCGGTTGAAGCGCGCCTGATAGATCGCGGCCAGCGGGCCGAGCCCCATCGAGACGGTCGGGAATTCCCAGAATTCCGGCATCAATCGCGGGTGCGGGTACGAGGACAGTCCTTCGCCCGGCACGACCTCACGGCGGAAGTGATCGAGCTGCGATTCGGACAGTCGGCCCTCGAGGACCGCGCGCGCGTACATGCCGGGTGATGCGTGACCCTGGAAGTAGATCTGGTCACCACCGCCGGTGTCGTCCTTGCCGCGGAAGAAGTGGTTGAAGCCGACTTCGTAGAGCGTTGCGGACGATGCGTAGGTCGCGAGATGGCCGCCGATGCCGTCGTAGTGGTGGTTCGCGCGCACGACCATCGCGACGGCGTTCCAGCGGATGAATTGCCGGATGCGGTGCTCCACCTCCTCGTCGCCTGGGAACTCGGGCTCCTGTTCCGGTGAGATGGTGTTGATGTAGCGCGTCTGTGTGAGGGGCGGGAGACCGATCTGTAGCATGCGCGCACGCTTGAGCAGCTTGTAGAGGACGAAGCGAGCGCGCTCTGGCCCGGCCTGCTCGACCAGCGCGTCGAGCGATTCGATCCAGTCCTCTGTCTCTTGCGGATCGACGTCGGGAAGCTGGCGCTTGAACTCGTCGAAGACCTCGTGCATTCCCATCCCTATGACCCGAGTGTACC
>JANMCU010000243.1:0-13734 GCA_031361415.1 Chloroflexota bacterium
GTTCGGTCGGGAATCCGGCTGAGGCGAGCGTGCCACCGGCGGAATTGAGTCGTGAGGCGACTCACCGTGCGAGCTGCGCGGCTGACCGGCGCGATCCGGATCAGCTCAGCCTTTGCACGAGCAGGACGATGATCCCGAAGACGATGATCGGGCCGATGATCACCAAGGCACGTACGATCGTCCGTCCCTGACCGAAGATGTGGTTGCGATACATGGCGCCCTCGACCGTGGCCATCTTCAGCGTACGACGGCCGCTCGAGCCATCGTCACACGCGACGTCCCAGGGTCCGTCGCGGGCTGACGACGCGCACGATGAGTCACCGGTGACTCGACTCGGCTCCCATGGAGCATGTAGCTGAGCAGAAACTGACGAATCCGCTGAGTTGTCGAGCGTGCTGGGCACCGATCTGAGTCACGGGGGCATCACGAGCGGGCGCCTCAAGGACGCAGAGCGAGCGACGCCGTCGCGCAATCGACGATCACGCTCGCCTTGACCGCCGCGGGATCGGCTCGCTACCATTGCGAAGCGCTCTAGATCGTCTAGACATCTGCCGGCTCCCGTCACGGACAGCCGGCCACCGTCAGGGAGCTGGATGAGCAGGTTCGCCGACATCGGTGCCGCCGTCGTCGGCACCGGTTTCATCGGGACGGTCCATGTCGAGCAGCTGCGCCGGATCGGCGTCGACGTCCGCGGCGTCCTCGGTAGCACGCCGGAACGCGGCCGAGCCCGGGCCGACGCACTGAGCGTAGGGCGTGCCTACGCCGACCTCGACGATCTCCTCGCGGACCCGACCGTCCATGTCGTCCACGTCACCTCGCCGAACAACCTCCACGTGCCCCAGGCGTCAGCGATCCTCGCGGCCGGCAGGCACGTCGTGTGCGAGAAGCCGCTCGCCATGACCGCAGCCGAGTCCGCCGGCCTCGTGACCCAGGCGGCGGTGAGCGGGCTCGTCAACGCGGTCAACTTCAACATCCGCTTCTACCCGCTCCACCAGCACATGCGCGAGGCGATCGCCGGCGGCCAGCTCGGCGAGATCCGGTTCGTGACCGGCCATTACTTCCAGGACTGGCTCCTCCATGACACCGACTGGAACTGGCGCCTCGACCCGAGCCAGGGCGGCGCGCTGCGGGCCATCGGCGACATCGGCTCGCACTGGCTCGATCTCCTGGCGTTCGTGACGGGTCAGCCGATCGTCTCGGTGATGGCTGACCTCGCGACGTTCGTGACGGCCCGGCAGGAGCCGACGGGACCGGTCGAGACGTTCTCGACCGATCGATCTGCGAACACGGTCACCCGGCCGATGGGCACCGAGGACGCGGCGACGCTCCTCCTCCGCTTCGCCAACGGTGCCCGCGGCTCGGTGGCCGTGTCGCAGATCAGCGCCGGCCGCAAGAACTCGCTCCAATGGGAGATCGACGGCTCCGACGGCGCGGCCTGGTGGGACTCGGAGACGCCCGATCATCTGTGGCTCGGCCATCGCGACACGCCGAATGAGCTCCTCCTGCGCAATCCCGCCCTGATGAACGCGGCAGGACGCGCCGCGGCCGCCTTGCCGGGCGGCCACGTCGAAGGCTTCGGCGACACGTTCGGGGCCCTCTTCCGGGCGATCTACACCGACGTCCTGGTCGGGCACCCGAACGCCGACCCGCCCTATGCCGACTTCGCCGCCGGTCACGACGAGATGCTCGTCAACGACGCGATCGCGCTGAGTTCCGCCGAGCAGCGCTGGATCGACGTCGACCGCACGAACGCGGCACGCTCGACGTCCGAACCCGTGCTCGCGGAGGGCCGTCGATGAGGCTTGGCCTGCTGACCGCGCCGTTCCCGAACACGCCGCTCGCAGACGTCGTCGACTGGACCGCCGGCAACGGCTTCGAGTCGATCGAGATCGCCTGCTGGCCGCGCTCGAGCGGCCCGAGCCGGCGGTATGCCGGCACGTCGCATATCGATGTCGCCAACCTGTCGGCCGCGGAGGCGCGCGACCTCGCCGCCGGGATCCGCGCGACCGGCCTCGTCATCTCGGGCCTCGGCTTCTACCCGAACCCGCTCCATCCCGATCCCGAGCACCGGGCCACGGTCATCGCCCACCTCGAGAACGTGATCACCGCCGCTGAGAAGATGGACGTCCCACTTGTGAACACGTTCATGGGCGGCGACAAGGCGAAGACGTTGGACGAGAACTGGGAGGAGGCGCTCCGCGTCTGGCCCGACATCGTCTCGTTCGCCGCCCACCACGGGCGGAAGATCACGATCGAGAACTGTCCGATGCTGTTCAGCACTGACGAGTGGCCGGGCGGCAACAACATCGCGACGACACCCCGGATGTGGCGCCGGATCCTCGAGCAGTGGGGTGGGTCGATCGGGCTCAACTTCGACCCGAGCCACCTCATCCTCCAGATGATCGACGTCCCGCGCTTCATCCGCGAGTTCGGGGCGCACATCCTGCACGTCCAGGCGAAGGACCTGTCGATCGATCGCGAGGGCCTCTACGAGCGCGGGGCCTTCGCACTGGGCATCGGCTGGCAGGTGCCGCGCCTGCCCGGTCTCGGCGACGTCGAGTGGGATGCGCTGTTCGGCGCCCTCTGGCGGAGCGGCTACGACGGCGACGTGATCATCGAACACGAGGATCGCGACTTCGAGAAGACCGACGACCTGATCAAGCGCGGGTTCCTCCTCGCCCGGGACGTCCTCCGCCCGTACATCAAGTGAGAACGATGACCTTCGCCGTCGAGAACCTGACCGAGCGACAGATTGCGAAGACGATTGACCACAGCCTCCTCAGACCTGAGCTCGACGACGACTTCGTCGTGGCGGGCTGCCGGCTCGCGGCCGAGTACGACGTCGCGTCGGTCTGCGTCCGGCCCGTCGATGTCCGGCGCGCGGTGGCGATCCTCGCGGCGACCGACGTCAAGGTCGGCACGGTCATCGGCTTCCCGCACGGCAGCTCGACCACCGCGACGAAGGTCCACGAAGCGCACGGCGCACTCGACGACGGAGCGGTCGAGCTCGACATGGTCATCGACATCGGCGCCCTGAGGTCCGGCCGCGATCGCGACGTCCAGGCCGATATCGCCGCCGTCGTCGAGGCGGCCCATGCCGGCGGCGCGATCGTCAAGGTGATCTTCGAGAACCACCACCTGACCGACGACGAGATCGTTCGGGCCTGTCACCTGACCGAGGCGGCCGGCGCCGAGTTCGTCAAGACCTCGACCGGCTTCGCCGCGACCGGCGCCACGCACGAGGATCTCGCCCTGATGCGGCGGAGCGTGTCGGATCACATCCAGGTGAAGGCTGCCGGCGGGGTCCGAACGCTCGATGCCCTGATCGACGTGATGAACCTCGGCGTGACCCGGGTCGGGGCCACCGCGACGGCCGCGATCATCGACGACTTCCGCGCCCGTAAGGCCGGCGCGGCGCCCGTCGCGGCCACGGCCGGCGAGTCGGGCTATTGATCCGGCGTCGATGACGATGGCCTCGACCCCGATCCGGAGCCAGCCCTGGATGGCCGCGGCCGCGGCCTTGCTCCAGCGCGTGGCCGACACCCAGGCCGATGCGATCGAAACGGCCAGCCAGTGGGCGGCCGACGCCATCGCGGCCGACGGCCTCGTCCACCTGTTCGGGACGGGCCACTCGCGGATCCCGGTCGAGGAGATGTTCCCGCGCTACGGCTCGTACCCGGGTTTCCATCCGATGGTCGAGCTGTCGATGACGTTCCATACCCAGGTCGTCGGCGCGAACGGCCAGCGGCAGGCGATGTTCATCGAACGGATGCCCGGGCTCGCCGAGGTCATCCTGTCGAACTTCACGTTCGGCCCGAAGGATGTGATGATGGTCTTCTCGGCCGGCGGGACGACCGCAGTCCCGGTCGAGATCGCACGAGGATCGCGGAGCCGTGGGCTGCGGGTCATCGCCGTCACCTCCGTCAGCCAGTCGATGTCCTCCGCCATCGACCCGGTCGTCGGGACGCGCCTCCTCGACGAGGCAGACCTGGTCATCGACCTGTGCTCGCCGCCGGCGGACGCCATGGTCGACATCCCCGGGCTCGACACTCCGGTCGGCCCGGGCTCGACGGTCACGGCCGTCGCGATCGTCAACTCCATCAAGGTGCGCACCGCCGAGCTGCTCGTCGAGCGCGGAGCGATGCCACCGGTCATCACCCGGGCCTCGGTCGTAGGCGCCGAGCGCTCGCGGGACCTCTTCGACGGTGCCTACAGAGATCACGCGCGGCGGATCGCCCGCGCCATCACGGGGGAGGGCTGATGGCCACGGGCATCACGCGCAGGAGGTGCCGCCGATAGTCGACATGGAGCGGCCCGCGATGAGTCGGGGGCGGACACGGACCTCGACGCGACCACCAGGGCGCGTCGTACGCAAGGAGGAGTACGCATGATTGGATCACCCACACGCACGCGACTGCTGGTCGGGATGGCGGCACTGGCCGTCCTCGCCTCGGCCTGTTCGAGCGGCGCGACCCCGACGCCGTCCGCGTCGACGGCCGTGACGCCGAGCACGGCCCCGGCGTCGACGACCCCGTCGACCGGGACCGCCCCATCGGCGGCCGGCGCCATGTACACGATCGGGTACTCGAACGGCGGCGGCGTCGGCAACGGGTTCCGCGAGGAGCAGGTCTGCACCGCCAAGGCCCAGGCCACGGCTTCCGGCCAGGTATCGACCCTCACGACGATCCATCGCAACACGGACGCGGCCGGTCAGCTGGCCGACCTCCGCAGCCTGATCGCCAAGGGCGTCAAGGGAATCGTCTTCAACCCGAACGATCCGAAAGCCCTGAACCCGGCTCTCGCCGAAGCGAACGCGGCCGGGATCAAGACCGTGTCGGTCGACGCCTACGTCACGGACCCGAATACCTGGAACCTGTACAACAACCAGGTCAAGTACGCAGAGCTCGGCGCCAAGTGGCTGTTCGACCAGCTCGGCGGAACCGGGACCGTCTATTACATGCGCGGCATCGCCGGCAACCCGGCCGACTCCGACCGCGACACCGGATTCAAGAACATTCTCGCGCAGTACCCGAACATCAAGGTCGTCCCGAACAATGACGGCGTCTTCACCGGTTGGGACCCCGCCAAGGGAACCCAGCTGGCCAATGACTTCATCGCGAGCGGCCAGTACGACAAGATCCAGGGGATCTGGACGTCGGGCATCGACTCGCAGGTCGTCGACGCCATCAAGGCGGCCAACAAGCCATTCGTGCCGATCGTCGGCGCCGACATCGGTGCGTTCGTCAAGCAGCTCCTCGATCCCGTGGGCTACCCGGGACTGAAGGGCGTCGCCGTCACCAACACGGCCGCCGTCGGCGGAGCCGGCATCTCGCTGGTACTCAAGCTGCTGAACGGCGAGACGGTCACCTCCTCGCCCGCGTCCACGAGGCCCAACACGGTCCTCCTCGACCCGGTCGCGGTCGACAACCTGACCGATGCCGGCAAGACCCAGCTCAAGGCATGGCAGTCCATCCCCGGGATGGATCCGCTGTGGCCACTCAGCCTCGAGATCAAGGGCTGGACCACCTACGATCCGAACACCGTTCCGGCCTCCTGCAAGGGCGCCTGACGGAAGTCCAACCGCGAGAAGGGCGCCCGGTGTTCCGGCGCCCTTCTCGCGATCTCCGTTCGTTGACCATGGACCGATGACCGCAATCTCGACAGACCTGCTGCTCGACGCGACGGACGTCTCGAAGACATACGGCGCCGTCGTGGCGTTGAAGTCCGCGTCGCTCGCCGTCGCGCCGGGCGAGGTCCACGCGCTCATGGGTGCCAATGGAGCCGGCAAGAGCACGCTCGTCAAGATCCTGACGGGCGCAGTCCGTCCCGACGCGGGCCGGATCGCCGTTCGAGGGAAAGAGCGGACGATCCGATCGCCCGCCGATGCGCGTCGCGGCGGCATCGTGTCGGTGTACCAGGAACCCGCACTCATTCCCGACCTCGACATCCGGTCCAACCTGCGCCTGACCGAGACACCCATGGCGCCCTTCCGCCGCTGGCTCGGCGAGCTCGGGATCGAGGACCTCGACCTGTCGAGCCTGGCCGGACGCCTGCCGCTCGCATCGCTCCGAATCATCGACCTCGCGCGGGCGCTCGCGATCGAGCCGGACATCCTGCTGCTCGACGAGATGACCGCGGCCCTGCCGGCAGACCTCACCGAGCGCGTCCTCGAGGTGATCGGCCGCCAACGTGGCGGGGATCGCTCGGTGATCTTCATCTCCCACCGAATGATCGAGATCGCTGCGGTGTGCAATCGCGCGACGGTCCTGCGTGAGGGCCAGACCGTCGGCGTGGTCGACGTGACGGCGGGCTCTGAGGACCGGATCGTCGAGCTCATGCTCGGGTCGATCGTCGACGGCCTGCCGAAGCGAACGGAGGCGGGCGGATCGACGGAGCCCGGAGCCGCGCAGCCGCGTCTGACCGCCCGCGGCCTCTCATCCGGCACGAAGCTTCAGGACGCCTCCTTCGAGCTCCGCCCAGGTGAGGTCCTCGGCGTCGTCGCCCTCGAAGGCCAGGGTCAGGATGAGCTCTTCGACATCCTGGCGGGGTCCGAGCGCCCGAGTGGCGGCGAGCTGCTCGTCGATGGCTCCCCCGTCGCGTTCCGCCACCCCGCTGACGCGATCAGGGCCGGGGTTGTGTACGTCGCATCAGACCGCGCAGAAGCCCTTCTCATGCAGCGTTCGGTGCGCGAGAACATCGCCCTGCCGCTCCACGCCCGGATCAGCCGATGGGGGCTGATCGACCTGCCCGCCGAGGGGCGGACCGTCGACCAGGCGGTGGCCAGACTGCAGATCGACGCTCGTGCCGGGAACGAGGTCCGGCGGCTGTCCGGCGGCAACCAGCAGAAGGTCACGATCGCCCGCTGGGTCGCCAGCGGCGTGCACACGTTGCTGTGCTTCGACCCGACCCGCGGGATCGACATCGGGACGAAACAGCAGATCTATGTCCTGCTGCGAGATCTCGCCCAGGCCGGGGCGGGCGTGCTCCTGTACACCTCCGAGCTCAAAGAGGTCCAGCTCGTGTGCGATCGGGCGATCGTGATCTTCGGCGGTCGAGTCGTGGCTGAATTCCCGGGCGCCGACGCGGACGAGGCACGGCTCCTGCGGGCCGCCTACCACCTGCGCTCGGACGCGCTGATGCCGGAGGAGGTCGCTGGGGCCGCCGTCGAGATGGCGACAGCCGACGGTCCGGAGACCGCCCCGATCGGCGTTGCAGCCCCGTCGGACGACCCGGAGGTCCGGGCATGACCGCTCCGGCGACGATGGCGGACCGGGGGCTCCATGGCCTCGGCGCGTCGACCCGGCGCAATACCTGGGTGATCGCTCTCGTCGGCCTGCTCGCCGTCCTGCTGATGTTCACCAAGCTCATTCAGCCGAGCTACGGCGTCGCCGGCGTCCAGGGTCTCGCCATCTCCGTCCTGCCGCTGGCGTTCGCGGCCGTCGGCCAGGCGATCGTCGTGATCGGCGGGGGAATCGACCTGTCGATCGGGGCGATGATGGCCCTCATCAGCGTGATCGCCGCCTCTCTGATGGAAAACCAGAGCGACGCATTCGGGCTGGTCGTGGTCGCGGGCGTGCTGCTTCTCGGCCTCGTCCTCGGCGCCATCAACGGTGGCCTCGTGGTGGTCACCCGCGTTCCGGACATCGTCGTCACGCTCGCGATGTCGTTCGTCTGGGCCGGCTGTGCGCTCCTCGTTCGAGCAGGCCCCGGTGGCCAGGCCACGCAATGGCTCATGGACCTCGCGACCGGACCGATCGGCAACGAATGGATCCCCAAGGCGGCCGTCGTCCTGGTCGTCGTCGTGGCCGTGATCTGGATCCCGATCGCGCGGTCGAACACCGGGCTGTCGATCTACGCGATCGGCAGCAATCAGCTGGCAGCGTTCCGGAGCGGCGTCTCGGTCGGGCGGACGAAGATCATCACCTACGCGCTCACCGGCCTGTTCGCAGCGGTGGCCGGGGTTTCGCTGACCGCAAGCACCGGCATCGGGACGCCGGTCCCCGGGCCGTACACGCTGGAGAGCGTGGCGGCGGTTGTCCTCGGCGGTGTCAGTCTTGCCGGCGGCCGGGGCGGCGTCTTCGGTCCCCTCGTGGCCGTCGTCGTCCTCCAGATCATCCAGACCGACATCACGTTCCTCAACGTCGACAGCAACCTGGCCGTCGTCGCCCAGGGCGTGATCCTCATCGGCGTGGTGATCCTCGGCAGCCTCCTCCAGCTGCGACGGGCACGGAGGTGACGGCGATGATCCGATCCAGGCGCTGGCTGACGCCCGGCATCTGGCGCAACCTCTTTCGCGATCGGCCGATCGTCCCGCTGATCGGGCTGCTCGCGGTCCTGGTCGTCGCGATCGAGCTCGCCGACCCGGGCATCGTCAAACCGTCCTGGGCCGGCGTGATCCTGCGGGCGTCCGTGCCCCTCGCCATCCTCGCCGGCTGCCAGACGCTGACAATGCTGACGGGCGGCATCGACCTGTCCGTCGGCGCCGTCGGCTCGATGGCCGGGTTCGTCACCGCGACATTGGTCCACAGCCCGGGGGGCGTGGTCGAGGGCATCGCGGTCGCGCTGGCCGTCGCCGCCCTGGCGGGCCTGCTCACCGGCATCGGCGTCGGCGTCTTCAGGATCCACCCGCTGATCATGACCCTGGGCATGAGCTTCGTCGTGCTCGGCCTGGCGAACGTCTGGCAGCTCCAGACCGTCCAGACGGGCGCCGGGGTGCCCGAGTCGCTGCGCTGGATCGGCTCTCGGACCGTGTTCGACATCGTGCCGTACAGCCTGCTGATCTTCGTGCCGCTGCTTGCGTTGATCCTCGTGGGCCTCCACCGCACGGGCTTCGGCCGGCTCCTCTTCGCGATCGGCGACAACCCGGTCGCCGCGCGCCTGTCGGGGGCTCGAGCGTGGCAGGTCCTGATCGTCCTCTACGTGATCTCGGCGGTCCTCGCCGCGATCGCCGGGCTGTTGATCTCGGGCCTCACGAACACCGCGAGCGTGTCGCTCGTCGACAGCTCCGTCCTGCCGTCGGTCGCGGCGAGCGTCATCGGCGGAACCTCGATCCTCGGCGGCCGGGGCGGGTTCGGCGGAACGATGGTCGGCGCGCTCATCCTGACCGTGCTGACGGCCCTCCTGACCGTCCTCGGGTTGCCCGAGCCGACGCGCCAGATCCTGTTCGGCGCCATCATCGTCCTCGTCGCCGCCGCTTACACGCGCGTCACCGGGGACACCTGACCGACGTGCCCGACCGCCGCGCAGCGAGCCGACATCTCGGCCTCGACCTCGGGGGCACGAACATCAAGTGGGTGGTCGCCGAGCAGGACGCGGACGGCTGGCGCTCGCTCGGTCGGGGCCAGGTCCCGACGCTCGGCGCGGGCGGACCGGACGCGGTCGTCCCGCAACTCGCGGAGGTCGGGGCGGCGGCGGCTGGCGCGTGGCCCGGCGTCACGTCGGTCGGGATCGGGGTTCCCGGCCTCTACGACCCTGTCGCGGGCGCGACGCGCTTCCTCGTGAACCTGCCGGGGCCGTGGGCCGGGCGGCCGGTTGCGGGACCGGTCGGCGACGCGCTCGGGCTGCCGGCCGCCCTGATCAACGATGCCCGCGCGTTCGGCCTCGCCGAGCTGCGGCTCGGGGCGGGGCGGGGAGCGTCCTCGATGGTCGGGTTCACGCTCGGGACCGGGATCGGCGGGGTCATCGCGGTCGACGGCCGGGTGCTCCTGGGCCACGACGGCACGACCGGCGAGCTCGGCCACCAGACGATCGATCCCGAGGGGCCCCTGTGCGGCTGTGGCAATCATGGCTGCCTCGAGGCGTTCGCCCGGGCCGACCAGGTTGCCGCCGCCTGCGGCACCGCGACAGCCGAGGAAGGGATCGCCCGGGCCCGCGCCGGCGACGTCGGGGCGATCGAAGGCCTCGCCCGGATCGGCCGGTACCTCGGGATCGGGATCGGCAACGCGATCGCCATGCTCGCACCCGACCGGATCGTCCTCGGCGGCGGGATCTCGGCCGCGACCGACCTCCTGATCGGCCCGATCCGGGCGGAGCTCCGACTCCGGGTCCGGACGACGTCCCTCGACGAGGTCGAGATCGTAGCGGCGGAGCTCGGGACGTGGGCGGGCGCCGTCGGGGCGGCGATCCACGGCGCGGAGCACGCCGAGCGGAGCGGGTCGGGCGGCCGATCATGACTGGCCCGACCTATCTTCCGCAATACCGCCAGATCGAGCAGGCCCTGCGCGAGCGGGTGTCGCAGCTCCAGCCCGGCGAGCGGCTGCCGTCCGACGCGGACCTGTGCTCCGAGTTCGGAGTCAGCCGGATGACGGCCCGGAACGCGATGGAGCGGCTCGCCGCCGACGGCCTGATCCGGCGCGAACCCGGACGGGGCAGCTTCGTCGCCGATCCGCCGGCTCATCGCCGGGCCAACCGCCTGATGACGTTCACCGAGGAGATGCTCCGGGCCGGGCGAGTTCCGACCTCGCGGCTCCTGACCCGGGTCATCCGACCGTCGACCGCGGGCGAGGCGGCCCGGCTCGACATTCCCGTCCGCGAGCCGGTCGTTCATCTCCGCCGCCTGCGATTGGCCGACGGGGAGCCGGTCGCCCTCGAGTCGACCGCGCTCATCGGCGCAAGCGCAGGCGCGGTGATGCAGGCGGATCTCGCCATGGGCTCGCTCCACGAGGCGCTCCGCGTCGGTGGCTTCGTCCTCGCCCGTGGAACCGGCATCATCGCTGCCGCGGCCGCCACGGCCGAGGAGGCGCGCCTGCTCGGGATCCGGACCGGCGATCCGCTCCTCGTCGAGCGCCGGGTCGTACGCGACGGGCACGGCCGCCCGATCGAGGCAACCGATTCGGTCTATCCTGCCGACCGCTACGCGCTCGACGTGACCTTCGAGGTGGAGGGTCGGACTCCGCCGCCCGCGCCGGCCGAGGCGTGATCGTGACCGCGACGACGGTCGAGGGACGGCTCGTCCTCGACGACCGGATCGCGGCCGGACGGCTGCGCATCGAGGACGGCCGGATCGTCGAGGTTCACCTCGACAGAGACGACGGGACGGGCCCCGGGACAGGATCTGCGCGCGGTCCGAACGCCCCGATCATTTCGCCCGGGTTTGTCGACATCCACGTCCACGGCGGCGGCGGCCACGACGCGATGGGCGGCGCCTCGGCGCTGACCGGCATGGCCCGCCACCTCCTCCAGCACGGCGTGACCTCGTTCCTCCCGACCGCGGTGAGCGCCCCGTTGCCCGCCCTCGCCGGGTTCGCCCGCGACGTCCGGGCGTGGATTCCACGGGCCGGGTCCGACGGGGCCGAACCGCTCGGCTTCAACCTCGAGGGCCCGTTCCTCGCCCCGACCCGGCGCGGCGCCCACGATCCGACCGCGCTGCGCGTCCCGGCCGACGTCGGGCGCGCCGAGCTCGAGCCGCTTCTCGACGGGCTCCGGGTGATCACGATCGCGCCGGAGCTGGCGGGCGCGCTCGAGCTGATCGGCTGGCTGCGCGAGCGCGGCGTCGTGTCGTCCATCGGGCACTCGGCGGCGACGCTCGATCAGGGCCTGGCCGCGATCGCCGCCGGCGCCACCTCGACGACGCACCTGTTCAACGCAATGAGCGGCGTCGACCACCAGCGGCCGGGGCTGGCGGTCGCTGCCCTCGGCGACGACCCGACCTGGGTCGAGCTGATCGCCGACGAAGAGCACGTCCATCCGTCGCTCTGGCCGATCGTCACCCGCACGAAACCGGATGGCCGGGTCGTCCTCGTCAGCGACGGGATCCCGGCAGCCGGCCTGGGCGACGGCCGTGGGTCGATCGGCGGGCTCGAGATCGAGGTCGTCGGCTCACGCGCGACCCTGCTCGGGACGACGACCCTGGCGGGCTCCGTGATCGCGCTCGACGCGGCGGTCCGCAACCTCGTCGGGGCGGGCCTGAGCCTGCCGTTCGCGGTGGCCGCGGCGAGCCGGAATCCGCTCGCCCTGCTCGGCGTGGACGATCGCGGCCGGCTCGCGGTGGGCCAGCGGGCGGACCTGGTCGAGCTCGACGGAGCGCTCCACGTCCGCCGGGTCATGCGCGCCGGGTCGTGGTTCGGCGGCGCGGCCGGCTGACCCGCCCGGGCCCGCGGGCCGACCCGCCCGGTTGGATCAGCGATCGGGCATCGCCTCGAACGTCCGGGCGACGTCGTCGAGCATCCGGATGGTCGCCTTCGTCACCACCTCGAGGTAGCGCTCTCCGAACTCCGCGGTCGCCTCGCGCGCGTCGCCCCACGTCCCGGACAGGGTCGCGCGGTGGACCGAGCCCGGCGCCGAGAAGAAGAACGCGGTGTGGACCGGGGCCTGGCTCGTGACCTCGGGGAACGGCGGCATCTCGGCATTGGCCCGATCCATGTCGACGAGTGCCGGGTTGATCGCGAGGACGGCCGATGTCTCGCCCCGGTTCGCGTGCAGCCCGGTGCCGGGTCCGAAGTACTCGCCCGCCTCGTCGGCCGTCATCCCGTCCCAGTAGTTGATCGGAAAGGCGCGGGTGCCGGGCGGCAGCCGATCGGCAGCGTTCGCACATGCGTAGGCGATCGCATAGGTGTTGTCGTAATGCCCGTTGAGGAAGACGATCCGGCGAAACCCGATCGTCGCGAGCGACACGCACAGGTCCTCGATCAGGGCCATGAACGTCGGGATCCGGATGTGGACGACGCCGGTGAATCCGACGTGCGGATACGACAGCGCGTAGTTGATCGGCGGCGCGACGACGGCGCCGACGACGGGCGCGACCCGCCGGGCGACCTCCTGCGGGACGAGGACGTCGGTCAGGAGCGGGCCGTGTGGTCCGTGCTGCTCGGTCGAGCCGGTCGGCACGATCACCGTCTGGTGGTCGCGCAGGAATGCCGCGACCTCGGGATCGGTCATCTCGCCCAGGAATACCGTCGGCGGCTTCATGCGTGCGTCCTCCTCGGTCGTTTCATTCGATCGTGCTCGTCTCAGTCGATCGTGCTCGTCAGCTCGCCGATCCCTTCGATCCAGGCCGTCACCACGTCGCCCGCCTGGAGACGGCGATCCGGTCCGGGCGGGGCGGCGAGGCGGGCCGGCGTGCCTGTCGCGATGACATCGCCGGGCTCGAGCCAGACGTGCCGGGTCAGGAACGCGACGATCTCGCGGATCGAGAATCGCATGTCGGCCGTTCGGCCGTCCTGGATCGGCTCGCCGTTGATCATGGAGCCAAGCGCGAGATCGGACGGGTCGAGCTCGTCCGCGGTCACGATCCAGGGGCCGATCGGACAGAAGCCCGGCATCGACTTGCCGAGCAGCCACTGGTCGCCGTCGAGCCATGCGTCACGCGAGGTGACGTCATTCACGATCGTGTAGCCGAAGCTCGACGCGCTCGAACCGATCACCACGCCGAGCTCGCACTCCGCATCGACGTTCGGCGTCACCGACCGATCCCAGCCCAGGGTGGCGCGGTGCGCGGCGACCGATGTCGGGAGCTTCCCGTAGACGAGCGGTCGCTCCGGCCGCGTGGTCGGTGGCCCGGCGGGATCCCGGTAGTTCAGCCCGATCGTGAAGATGGCACCGGGATCGGGGATGGCGGGCGCCAGGTCGACCTCGTCGATCGGCCGGCCCGCGTCGGCCGGCTGGCCGTCGAGCCAGGAACGAACCCGATCGAGGACGTCCGGCCCGGCGGCCGCGAGGCGCCGGATCGACGCCATCCCGGCCTGGCCGGGCGGGAGCACGAGGAGACGCTCGCCACGGACCACCGCGACGGCCGTC
>JANMCU010000139.1:0-13863 GCA_031361415.1 Chloroflexota bacterium
GCAGGCTCCCGCCACCCTGTGGTACGTCACGTCGGGTTCGCGGGTCGCCGTCGGGGAGTGTTCAGCACCAGGCACGCGGCTCGTCCGGGAGCGACTGGCCGCCACGAGCTGGTGGCGGCTCGAGGTGCGCGCGGGGTCCGCAGCCAATGGCGACGTGCTCGCGCTCACGAACCCGGTGTACGCGACCGCCGGATAAACACGACCGATCGCCTGCCGTCAGAATTCGACCGGCAGCGACTCGAGCGCCCGGTCCGTCGGCGTCTTGATCCGGACGATCGGACCGCACACCGCGTACTCGGGGATCCGCCGGAAGAGCTCCTCGAAGACGATCCTCGCCTCGAGCCGGGCCAGCGGCGCTCCGAGGCAGTGGTGGATCCCATCGCCGAAGGAAACGTGGCGCTGCGGCTGGCGGGCGATGTCCAGCCGGTCGGGATCGACCCAACGCCGCTCGTCGCGATTGGCCGACGCCCAGAGCAGCGCGACGCGGGCGCCTTCGGGGATCACCCCATCGTGGACCGGAACGTCGCGGGTCGCGGTCCTGGCGAGGGCCTGGATCGGGGCGTCGAAGCGGAGCAGCTCCTCGATCGCCGGCGGGATGGCCGACGGGTCGTCGCGCATCAGGGCGCGCTGGTCACGGAACCGGTCGAGGAGGAGCAGGGAGTTCGAGATGAGCCCGGAGGTCGTCGTGATGCCCGCGACGAAGAGGAGCATCGAGCTGCCGAGCAGCTCGTCGGCGCTGATCTGGCCCGCTTCGTTCGCCTCGACGAGAAACGACATCAGGTCGTCGCGTGGGGCAATCCGTCGTTCCTCGGCGGCGACCTGCATGTACGCCCGCATCCGGTCACGGCCCGCGATGGCGCGGTTCGGCAGGGCGCGCTCGCCGGGGTCACGCTCGAGCATCTCGCCGAACCAGGCCAGCAGCTGGGGATGATCCGCCTCCGGGAAGCCGAACCACGAGAACATCGTCGTGCCCGGGAGGGGTCTCGCGAGGTCACGGGCGAAGTCGGCGTGACCGGTCCCGACGAATCCGTCGATCAGTTCGATGGCCTTCCGGCGAACGATCGGCTCGAACCGGCTGCGCAGCCCTGACGGGCTGAACGCGAGCCGCAACGCACCGCGCAGGCGGGTGTGGATCGGCGGGTCGACCCCGGCCAGGTCGCCGGCCGGCAGGAACAGCTGGTAGGTATCGTCGATGTCGTTGCCGAACCCACCGACGCTGGTCGAAAAGGTCTCCCAATCCTTCGCGGCTGCCTGGACGTCCTCGAACCGGGAGAGGGCCCACAGGTCGAGCCGATCGTCGTGGTGGAGCGGCGCCTCGTCGCGGAGACGGCGGTAGACCGGGTACGGATCGTCGAGTGCGACGAGTGGGTTCCAGGCGTCGCGCAGGTCCGCTGGCGTCACCAGGGAACCGCGGCGGCTTCAGCCGTCGGGTCCTGCGGGATCGCCACAGCGCACAACCCCTTCACGTGGCAATTGAACCAAAAGTGAACCATCGCCGTCAAGCCCGGCACGGACGGCCAAGCCGCCAAGCGCGAGTCCGGCCGGTGGGGTGGACCCGGGCTCGCGTCGTCTCGGCGATGCGCGGCGACGGCGTGTGTCATGCTCTTGCAAGGCACGATCTGGCAGACTCTCTCGATGGGCCTCTCTCGGCTGCCGCAACCGAAGGGCCATCCGGTCCCCAGCTCCGACGCCTGACCGCTATTGCTGTCGATGATGCGTCGCCCGATTGCTGCACTTGCTGGCCTGCTCTTCCTGGTGGCCCTTCTCGCCGGCACGGCGTTCGTTCACGCTTCCCCGCCGGCTTTCTGCCAGAGCCATCCGACCAACCCGAAGTGCGTGCCCGCCCCGACGCCGACGCGGACGCCCGTCCCGACGCCGACGCCGACCGGCGCAGTCATCGTGACCGCGGCCGGCGACATCGCCTGTGATCCAATTTCCAACAGCGGCTCTCCGGCCGCGTGCGACCAGAACGCCACCGCGGCTCAGATCATCGCGGTCGACCCGGCCGTTGCCCTGACGCTTGGCGACAATCAGTACGAGGCTGGTGCCCTGTCCGCCTTCCAGCAGGTCTACGGGCCGAGCTGGGGGCAGTTCCTCGCGAAGACCCGCCCGGCCATCGGCAACCATGAGTACGGGACATCAGGCGCGGCAGGCTACTTCGGGTATTTCGGTGCGCGAGCCCCGGCCAGCTACTACAGCTACGACGTCGGGTCGTGGCACCTGATCAGCCTCAACTCCGAGTGCTCCCACATCGGGTCCTGCACCGCGGGATCCGCCGAGGAGACATGGCTGACGGCCGATCTCGCCGCCCACCCCAATACCTGCGTTCTTGCCTACTGGCACGAGCCCCGCTGGTCGAACGGTGAGCATGGCAACGCCACGCAGATGACAACGCTCTGGAATGATCTCGTGGCCGCTCACGCGGACATCGTTCTGTCGGGCCACAACCACGACTACGAGCGTTACGGCCAGATGGACGCAAGCGGCAATCTCAGCCCAACCGGGGTTCGGGAGTTCGTCGTCGGGACTGGCGGCAAGAACCACTACGCGATCAGTGCGCCGATGCTTGCCGGCGAGCAGGTGCAGAACGACAAGCCGTTCGGCATCCTGAAGCTCACCCTCGGTGCCGGCTCCTACGCGTGGCAGTTCCTCCCGGCCCCCGGTTACACGTTCACCGACTCGGGCACCGGAACCTGCGTCGGCTGATCTCCCTGGAGTCGGCTGCCCCATCGCGGGGACATCGTGGCCTGGGTTCTTCGTTCAATCGGCAGCACGGCCACGGCGTTGGCGGCGAGCCCGAGGCGAACGCGATCAGGGCCGGAGGCGGTATCATACAATAGCATGTATGATCTCCGCGCTGACCATGCCGCTCCCGGCATCGGCGGACCGACCGGGATCCACGCGGGCGTCGTCCATGCGATCGGCCGACGCATCGTTCGCGGCGAGCTCGCCCTCGGCGAGATCCTTCCCGAGCAGGGAGAGCTGAGCCGCCAGCTCGGGGTCAGCCGAACGGTCGTCCGCGAGGCGACGAAGGTGCTGGCGACCAAGGGCCTCGTCGAATCGCGATCCAAGCGCGGGACGGTGGTCCTGGGCCGCGCGAGTTGGCGCCTGCTCGACCCCGACGTCCTGGCCTGGATGACCGAGGCGGGCCCCGATCCCGACTTCCTGCGCAGCGTCTTCGAGGTCCGCCGGATCATCGAACCCGCCGCAGCACGGCTCGCCGCCGAGCGGGCGTCGGCCGCCGAGCTCGCACTGATCGAGGAAGCGCTCGAGGCGATGGCCACGGCCGGCGACGGAGCCGGCTACCTCGCGGCCGACGTGCGCTACCACGAGATCCTCGTTGCCGCGACCCACAACGACCACCTGGTCCAGCTCGTAGCGGCCTTCGGACCCGCCTTCCAGGCCGGTCTCCGAGCCGCGACCCGGACCGTCCGTGCCTGGCCGGAATACGCCGAATCCGGACTGACCCATCACCGAGAGGTCCTCGACGCCGTGATGGCCCATGACGGCGATCGGGCTGCGCGCGGCATGGAATGGCTCGTCGACCAGTCGCTCGACGAGCGGATCTCGGGGTTCGAACCGGCCGAATAGGCGCGCCCTCCGCATCATCTCGAATGGGATCACCGGGTCCTCGTTGCGGGTTGTCCCGGGCTGCCGCATGCCGGTCGTCGGCGCGACACTGCTCCCGTGAGCACCGTTCGCAATGTTGCCTCTTTAGCCGTCCTCCTGATGACCGCCGCCGCCTGCTCGCCGGTCATCCCGGAGCACTCGGTTTCGACGGCCTGCGCGGCGGCGTTCTCGGCGGTCCGCTGCTCGAACATGGTCGACTACGCCGCGTTCAAGCTCCACACCCGGCGCGACGAGATCGCCGGGATGACGGTCCTCCCGCCGCCGACGCCCGAGGTTCGCGACGGGAACACGATCCTCCAGACGAGGAGCGGCGGACCGCCGGTCGACACGCTCGTCACCCTGCACGATGGGAGCGTCCACGAGGTCTCGATGGACTGCGGCGGGATCCCGGCCCTTCAGTGCCAGGACGCACCGCAACTCCAGGCGATGTCCGTGACGATGGGCGGCTACTTCGACACCGCCTGCACCGGCACGCCTCCGAAGGGCTGCCAGACACCGGTGCCGCCCGCCGACGCAGCCGCCCTCTCCGCCGCCGTGCCGCTCCATGTTGCCCGCTTCGACATCCCGATCGACCATGACGGCCATTACGAGGTGGCGGTCGGCGAGGCAAGGCTTCCCAACGGTCTCCTCACGATCGCCGACTTCGGCTTCGTCGCGCCGGGCTGGCCCTCGGACATGACGATCGCCGATGGCGTCGTCGGGATCGTGGTCCGGTCCCTCGACGATCCGCCCCGGGCGTTCATGAACGTGCACGAGCACGGTCGGGTCGCCGGCGTCGAGCGCGTGGAGGCGGTCCTCGTGTTCGATGTCCGGCGTCACGACGCGGGCGCGATCCTCTCGGTCCGGGACGTCGTCGTCCGTTAGGCCGGGCCGAGCCTGGGCGGGGCCCAGGACGTGCCGCCGGTCTCAGCCGTGGGTGACCCCCGGCCGGACCGGCGCCGACGAGCCGACGAGGAAGTCGAGGTCGCAGCCGTCGTTGGCCTGGAGGACCGTCCGGAGGTAGAGGCCACGGTAGCCGCGCGTGTGGCGCGGCTCGCTCGGCGTCCAGGCTCGTCTTCGTTCCGCGAGCTCGGCATTGCTCAGGAGGACGTCGAGCCGCCGCCCGGCCGTGTCGAGGCGGATCCGGTCGCCCGTCCGGACGAGCGCCAGCGGCCCGCCCACCGCCGATTCGGGTGAGATGTGCAGGACGACGGTCCCGAAACCCGTGCCGCTCATCCGGGCATCGCTGATCCGGACCATGTCGGTCACTCCCTCGCGGAGCAGGTGGGCGGGGATCGGCAGGTGACCAAACTCGGGCATGCCCGGCCCACCGACCGGTCCGCCGTTCTGGAGGACCAGGACGTCATCCTGACCGATGTCCAACGCCGGGTCGTCGATCGTGCGGTGCATCTCCTCGGCGTTCTGGAACACGACCGCACGACCTTCGTGCTGGAGCAGCGCCGGGCTGGCCGCCGATGCCTTGAGGACCGCGCCGTCCGGACAGAGGTTGCCGCGCAGGATCGCGAGGCTGCCGCCCGAGGCGAGAGGCCGGCTGCGTGGCCGGATCACGTCGTCGTTGACGATCGCCGCCGGCCGAAGTGCCTCGCCCAGCGTCTGGCCGGTGACCGTCAGTGCGTCGAGATGGAGCAGGTCGGCAATCTGGCCGAGCACGGCGGGCAGGCCGCCGGCGTAGTAGAAGTCCTCCATCAGGTAGGAGCCTGACGGCTTGATGTTGAGCAGCAGCGGGGTCGAAGCGGCGAGCTCGTCGAACAGGTCGAGCGGCAGGTCGAGGCCGAGCCGTCCGGCGATGGCCACGAGATGGATCACGGCGTTGGTCGAGCCACCGATCGCGTGGAGGGCGCGGATCGCATTCTCGAGCGCCTTGCCGGTCATGATGTCCGACGGTCGGGTGCCGGCCCGAACGAGGTCGATGATCTGGGCTCCGGCTCGCTCGGCGACATGGCGCCGCCGCGAATCCACCGCCGGGATGGCGGCACTGCCGCTCGGCGCCATGCCCAGGGCCTCGGTCAGGCAGGCCATCGTCGACGCGGTTCCCATCGGCGAGCAGTGCCCGACACTGCGACACATGCCGGCTTCGAGCTCCTCCCAGTCGGCCGCGCTGATCCGACCGCCGCGGAGGTCGTCGTGGAGCCTCCAGCAATCCGTGCACGCCCCCACGTCCTCGTTCCGGAATCGTCCGTTGAGCATCGGGCCGCCGGTGACCATCAAGGCAGGGAGGTCGACGCTTGCCGCGCCCATCAGCGCAGCGGGGATCGTCTTGTCGCAGCTGGCCAGGAGGACGACGCCGTCGAGCGGGTTCGCCCCGATCAGCTCCTCGACGGCCATGGCCATCAGGTTCCGGTAGAGCATCGCCGTCGGCTTCATCATCGGCTCACCGAGCGAGATCACCGGGACTTCGACCGGGAACCCGCCGGCGCGCAGGACGCCGCGCTTCACGTGCTCGGCGAGATCGCGCAGATGCGCGTTGCAGCCGGCGACCTCACTCCAGCTGTTGAGGATCCCGATGATGGGTCGGCCGACGAACCCTTCCTCGGCAAACCCCTGCATCCGGAATTGCGATCGATGACCGAGCAGATCGAGATCGGCCGCTTCCCACCAGGCCTGCGTTCGCAGTGGTCGTGGCTCGTCCTGCGTCAACTCACGCCTCCCCGGCACGCGCCTGTCCTGTGGCGTGCCACCGTTGCGCCCGGCCCGTTCGTCCGTCCCGGCATTCATTCATCGTATAATATGCCGCGACGGTTCGGTTGGCACGTGGAGATCCGGCCCGATGAAGGACCTGTTCCCGTTGCTCGGGGTGGTTGCGATCCCGCAGACGCCGTTCGACGACGCCGATCGGATCGATCTCGATGGCCTGTCGCGCGCGGTCGCGGATCGCATCGCCGCCGGGGTCGACGGCCTGCTCTATCCGGTCGTCGCCAGCGAGGTCGACCACCTCTCGGCCGAGGAGCGGCGAACGGCCACCCGGGCCGTCCTCGACCAGGCCGGCGCGCTGCTGCCCGTGATCGCCGGCGCAAGCTCCGATGATGCACGTGAGGCGAGGTCGGTGGCCGAGTTCGCGATCCGGCACGGGGCGGTCGGCGTCCTCGTCCAGGCTCCCGTGTCGCTGCTCCGCGACGAGCCGGCAACCATGCGCTACTTCCGGACGGTCTGTGAGGCGCCGATCGGCATGCTGATGATCCAGGATCTCGAATGGGGTGGGCCCGGGCTGCCGGTCGCGACGATCGTCCGCCTGTTCGAGGAGCTGGAGCCGTTCCGTTGCATCAAGGTGGAGACGTCCCCGGCCGGCGCCAAGTACAGCGCGATCCTGGCCGCCACCGACGGTCGTCTCAACGTGTCCGCCGGATGGGCCGTGCCCTATCTGATCGAGGCCCTCGATCGGGGCGTCCACGCGGTGACGCCGGGTGGGCTGCACTGGGTCCTCGTGGAGATCGTCCGACGCTACCGCGGCGGCGATCGCGTCGCGGCCCGCGCGCTGTTCGACCGCCTCCTGCCGATCCTTGGCTGGCAGAACCAGCACATCGACATCTCGAACCAGTTCCTCAAGCTGTTCGCCGTCCGCCAGGGGATCTTCGCCCGGGCGATCCTCCGCCAGCCGCAGATCCCGTTCGACGTCCATCACGAGCGGATCGCGGCCGAGCTGATCGAGGACGCGATGGCCCTCCACGCCGAGATCGGCTGGCGCCCGTCGTGAGGGCCATCCGGTGGCACGCCCGCAACGATGTCCGGCTCGACGAGGTGCCCGTGCCCGATCCTGCGGACACCGAGGTCCTGATCAGGATCGAGGCGGTCGGGATCTGCGGGACCGATGTTGACGAGGTCCGGAACGGGCCGATCACCGTACCGGTCACGGCCCACCCCGCGAACGGCCGCTCGGCCCCGATCACGCTCGGCCACGAGATGGTCGGTATGGTCACGCAAGCCGGGCCCGGCTCGGGCGTGGCCGTCGGCGCTCGAGTTGCCCCGTGGCCGTCGCAGCCCTGCGGGCGATGCGCGGACTGCCTCGCCGGCCACGCGAACCGTTGCTCTCTGATGGTCGCCCTCGGGATGAGCGCGGACGGCGGCATGGCCGACTATCTCGTCGTGGACGGGACTCGATGTGTGCCTCTCGGCGGCGATGTCGAGCTCGAGCGGGCGGTCCTGGTCGAGCCGTTCGCGGTCGCGCTCCACGGCCTCCACCAGGTCGACATCGCCGGCGCTCGGGTGGCCGTCGTCGGGATCGGGTCGCTCGGTCTGTGCGTCGTCGAGGCCGCGAGCCTGGCCGGCGCCGCCGAGATCGTCGCGGTCAGCCGTGCCGAACGTGCCCGCAACGCCGCCCTCGAGGCCGGCGCGACCGGCGCGTTGCCACCCGATCACGCCCGCGATATCGGCGCCGACGTCGTGTTCGAGACGGCCGGAGCGACGGATGCCGTCGACACGTCGTTCGGCGCGGTTCGGCGGGGCGGACGGATCGTCGTCCTGGGCGGCCATCCCCGACCGACCCCGATCCATCTCCTGGATCTCGTCGTCCGCGAGATCACCCTCCAGGGATCGGCCAGCCATTGCTTCGCCGATTTCGAGGCAGCAGCGCGGTCGATCAACGCCGGCGACCTTGCCCGCACGCGCCGCCCGGTCGAGATCGCCGGTCTCGAGGCCGGTCCGCGGCTGCTGAGTGTCGACGCTTCGTTCGCGAAACGGATCCTGGTCCCGAACCTGTCATGACGACGGCAGCCGTCCACAGGCCAGGTGGGATCGTCTGTCCGCTCGTGACGCCGTTGACCCCGGCCGGACGGCTGGACGAGGGCGTCCTTCGGGCGCTCATCGACGCCCTTGTTCCCCGCCTCGACGGCCTGTTCGTGCTCGGGTCCTCGGGCGAGCTCACGTGGCTGCGCGATGACGTTGCCGAACGTGTCGTCGAGGTGGCGGTGGACGAGGTTGGCGGGCGCATCCCCGTCTACGTCGGCGTCGGCGACACCGGCCTGGACCGGACCCTCGAGCGCGCCGACCGGCTGGCCCTCGCCGGGGTCGACTATCTCGTCGTGACCGCGCCGTTCTACTACCGGGTCGGGTCCGATCCCCATCTCATCGACTACTTCACGACGATCGCCGAGCGGGTCGCCGTCCCGGTCGTCCTCTACAACATCCCGCAGAACACCCACCAGCCGCTGGTTCCCGCGGTCGTTCGGGCCCTGGCCGCGCATCCGCGCATCGTCGGGATCAAGGATTCGGCGGGCGACTGGTTCGCCTTCGAGGAGTTTCTCGCCCTGCGCGCGGACGATTTCAGCGTGCTGCAGGGCCGTGAGCAGCTGGCCGCCATCTCGTTCTGGTCGGGCGCCGACGGGCTGATCTCCGGGATGGCCAACTTCGCTCCTCTCCTGCTCCAGCGGCTCGGGGCATCGATCCGCAATGAGCGACCGCGAGCCGACTCCCTCGCCCTCCAGGCCGAGATCGGCAACCTCTCGGCTGTCTTCGCCCACGGTGAGTGGCTGGCGGGACTCAAGTACGTCCTCCGGGAGTTGGGCTGGGGCGTCGGCGAGCCCAGCCGGCCGATTCCGCCGTGCGATGCTCCACAGCGCGAGGCGATCGACCGCATCCTTGCCGCCACCGACCGGCACTGGCTGACCCGGCGACCCGGGCACGGATGAGCCCCGGTGGAGGAGGACACCCGGGCTCGGACGATTACCCGTATCATAGTACGAATAGAGCGCCATGCCGGATTGTCGCCCGGTCGGGGTCGTTCGTCGGCGTCGAGGAAAGGGATCGCAGGTGCCCGAGGAACCGCAGCTCGCTCTCGTCGCTCTGAACCAGTGCGGCCTCGAGCTCCAGGCGCCCCAGATGCGGACGACGACCAAACGTCGGGTCGAGACGGCGGACGTCGATGTCGACACGCTCGCGAGCGACAGCCTCCGGTTCATCGGGTGGGCCCCGTCGGTGCTCGAGGCGGTCTTCGACGAGCTCGATCCGGGCGGCACGTACGCGATCGAAGCCGTCTATCTGTGCGAGTGGGGAGTCGAGCGTCGCCAGTCGATGACGTCGGGCGGCATCGAGCTCCATCCGGCGATCGAGCTCACGCGTGGCACGACGACGACCGTCCGGGTCACCGTCCCGCACGCGGCCTATGCGGACGGCAGCTTGGCGATCAGCGTCAACCGGATCGTCGGGCCCGACGCCGTCATGTCCGAGCTCCGGCTCTACTCGTCCGTGCCGCCCCGCCCGATCCTGACCGTTGTCGGCGATTCGTCGGGCGGGCTCATCGGCAGCGTCGCCGGGCCGGACTCCGCCGGCCTGCCCGGCGCCCAGATCCGGGTGACCTGTCCGGGCGGCACGATCGACCTCATGACCGATGCCGCGGGGATCTTCCGCGGACCGTTGCAGGAGATGCTCGCGCCCGGCCAGGATGCCGAGCTCGAGGTCAGTGCCCGGATCGACGGGCAGGCGGTCCGGCAGACCATCAGCACCCGTCACCTCGCCCTCGGACTGCGCGAGCTGCCACCGGAATCCGATCGCCTCGATCTCGCCGGCGACTGGTCATTCCGCGCCGGACCCTTCGACGCTGCCGGGGACGAGCGCGCGAGTTCGCCCACCGGCGCGGCCGGCGAGGTCCGGGCCCGCGTCCCCGGCCATGTCATCTTCGATGGTCTCGTGCCGCGCGCTGGGGTCGCCACGCTGGAGCGCCCGTTCGATCTTCCGGATTCGTGGCGATCCGACGCCGTCTTCCTGCGCTGTGACGGCGCGTACGGACGTGCCGAGGTGTACATCAACGGCATCCTCGCGGGCGTCCACGGCGGCGGTGCGACCTCGTTCGACGTCGACGTCACGGGCTTGCTCGCGCCGGCCGGCAACACGCTCGCCATCACCCTGACCGAGTTCACACCCTACGCCGTGCTCGACGACATGAGCTGGTATGCGCACATGTCACTGCTGGGCATCTGGCGCGAGACGTTCCTGTTCCGCACCACGAGGGTTCACCTCGGCCAGCTCGACATCGTCACCGACTGGGACGCGGGGCGAGGCACGGGGTCGATCAGCCTCGGGGCCGATGTGATCAATCTCGACCCGGTCGCTCACGACTACTCCGTGAGCGTCAGCGTGACCGACGAACACGGGCAGATCGTCCATCGCTCGAGCCGGCAGGAAACGGTCGACGCCGCCGCGAGCGATCGCCTGGCTTTCGCCGCCGAAGTGTCCGGGGCTCGGCCATGGTCGGCCGAGATGCCGCGCCTGCACGACCTGGAGGTCGTCGTGAACGTCGTCGGCGGCGCCCCGTCGGTCTATCGCCGGCGGATCGGGTTTCGCCGGGTCGAGGTCCGCGGCAGGCAGCTCCTCGTCAACGGCTCGGCGATCCGCGTCCTCGGAGTCAACCGTCACGATTCGCGGATCCTCAAGGGCCGGGCGCTGTCCGCCGACGACATGCGCGAGGACGTGCTGAACCTGCGCCACGCCAACGTCAACGTCATCCGGACGTCGCACTACCCGCCGAGCCCCCGCCTGCTCGACATCTGTGACGAGGTCGGCATGTATGTCCTCGAACAGCCGCCGATCTGCTTCTCGGGCGGGTTCGACGACCACCACTGGACGCGCACGAACGAGGCCGCCCAATTGGTTCCGTATCTGCTCGAGGTGACCGCGGAGACGGTCCAGCGCGACAAGGGTCACTGCTCGATCATCGTGTGGGACCTGGGCAACGAGAGTCGCTGGGGCAGCGGCTTCGACGCCCAGCTGGCGATGGTCCGAGCGATGGACCCGAGCCGCCCGACGATCTTCTCGTTCGACCTCAACGAGCTCGGCGACGGGAACGAGCTCGTACGAAAGCCGCCGCCTGAGCGGCCGGACATCCGGAGCTATCACTACCCCGGCTGGGATCGCACCTGGCAGGAGGACCTCCACTGGCTCAACTCCTACGACCAGCCGGTGATCCTCGACGAGTACGCGCCCCTGTTCGCTCCATGCCTGCGCGGGCCCGGGGAGGCGTACGGGCTGGTGATCGACCCCGGCATCCGGGACTACTGGGGAGCGGGCTACCAGCCGTTCATGGAGGTGGCGCTCCAGGACCGGGGCGTCCTCGGCGGGCTCATCTGGGGCGGCTTCGGCGAGGTCTTCGTGATCCCGCTCGACCTCACGATCGGTGAGGGTCCGTGGGCCCACCTGCCGGCGACCGACTACGTTCGAACGCGCGATCACTATCCGGCCGAGGCCGGCGTGTTCCGACGGGGGGACGGCGACTGGGGCATCTTCGACGCCTGGAACCGGCCACGCCCCGAGTACTGGCACGTCCACGGGATGTACTCGCCGATCGGCGTGTCGACGCCCCGGTTCAGCGAGTCCGGTGACCGGCTCGAGCTGACAGTGATGAACCGGTTCGCGCATCGCTCGCTCGACGATCTCGAGATCCGGGTGTCCGGTGGCCAGCTCGAGCTGGCGACGACGGTGTCCGCCCAGCCCGGCGAGTCGGCCCAGCTGACCGTGCTCGCGGCGCCCGGCGCGGCCGAGGTCCGGGTCGAGCTGTGGCATCCCGAGGGCTGGCTCGTCGACGACCGGCGCTGGTCGTGGCCTGGGGCGAGCTCGACTCCCCAGGAGTCCGTCCTGGAACGGGCCGACCAGCTCCGGCTGGTCGTGTCCGCCGCCGGCGCCCTCGACGTCTCGAGCGACGGCCGCCGATGGCTGCTGGACTGGCCGGAGTTCCACGTCCTCGATGTCGACATGCCCCACATCCCGGTGGACGGACCGCGCGTGGATCGGGACCGCGTCGCGAGCCTCGGACCGAACGCGGCCCGGGTGCCGCTGGCGAGCGCCGACTGGTTCGGCTCGATGTCGGCGCGGGTCGACGGCCGAACGGTCGTCATCGACTACGAGTGCACGTACACCGGCGCCCGCCCGTTCAACGCCAGGGAAATCGGCCTGACGTTGCGTCCCGCAGGCGACCTGACCGATCTCTGGTGGCGCCGGATCGGGGAGTGGACCTCGTATCCCGCCGACCACATCGGACGAACGGTCGGTCTGGCCGCCGGTGCGCCGGGCTCGAACGGCGTCCTGAACCCCGCCCCGACCTGGGAGGAGGATGCGACCGCGGCCGGGAGCAACGACTACCGGAGCGTCAAGCGCCGGATCCTCGTGGCAGGCGCGACCGACGGCCAGTCATCGCTCAGCGTCGTCTCGACGGGCGCCCAGCACGTCCGGGCCGAGCTGTCCGACGGCAAGCCCCTGCTCCACGTGCTCGACTGGTACGGCGGTGTTCGGACGGTCGAGAGCAACCACCCGATCTGGTCCGCCTATCTCGGGTTCGGGCAGCGGATCCAGTCCGGTGTCGAACTGCGCGGAACCGTCGTCCTGGCCGGGGGTGGACTGCCGGCGATGTGACTCGCCGGCCGGAATCCGGCGCAGAGTGCAGTCTCGGGACATCAGCCCGGTCCCCTCACCGCGCAATTAGCGGGTGTCCATGGCGGCACGTTCGAGGGCGTCTAGGCGGCGCGTCTCGGCCGCGATGATCTTGCTGCAGCCGCACGATCTCTCGAGCAGCCGATCGCGATCGTCGATGGTGATCTGGCCGCGCGCGTAGCGCACGAGCCCCGCGTCCTTGAACTGCCGCATGGCGAGGGACAGGGCCGGACGCTGGACGCCGATCATCTGGGCCAGGAACTCCTGGGTCACCATGAACGGCGCCCCGTCGACCCGATCGTTGACCTGGAGGAGCCAGCGCGCCGCCCGTTGATCCAGCCGGTGGATCCGATTGCACAGGATCAATTGGGCCATCGTGATCATCACGACCTGGGTGTGACGCTGAAGGAGGGTCACGAGCCGGCCACCGCGGGCAAGCTCGCTGCGGAGGACACGGGCTTCCATTCGAACGCCGGTCATCGGCACCTGGACGATCGTCCGTACCGGAGACTGGCCGGTGCCCAGAAAGACCGACAGGCCGGTCATTCCCTCTCTGCCGATCATGGCCGTATCCACCGATTCGCCGCTCTCGTCGATCGCGACGATGGACGCGACGCCGCTGGTCGGAAAATAGACGAAGCGGACGTCTTCGTTCGCTGCTTCGAGCTCGGTCGGTCGCGGTAGATGGACGGGCTCGAGGAGCGGACGGATGCGATCAAGCACGATGTCAGGCAGTCCGCGCAGCAGTCGGTTCTGGCGCGGGTCGACGTCGAATGTGTCCATCTTGCTGACCGCACTCATCTGGATCTGGTCTACGCTGTGTCCGATTGAGTACAGACGACACACTGGTCGATGGCCATGCTCTGTGCCCGTGTCTCCATC
>JANMCU010000282.1:0-3656 GCA_031361415.1 Chloroflexota bacterium
TCGCCCTGTCCGAGATCCTTCTGGCCCTCGAAGTCGAATGGGCAATGGTCGGTCGCGACCAGCTGGAGGTCGTCCTTGATAAGCCCGGTCCACAGCTCGGCCTGGTGGTCGGCCGTTCGGAGCGGAGGCGAGCACACGAACTTCGCCCCGTTGAACCCGCCCTTCATGTCGTCGAGCGACAGGAACAGGTACTGCGGGCACGTCTCGGCGAAGGCCGGCGTCCCGCGATCGCGGGCGCTGCGGACGGCGTCGAGCGCCTCGCGAGCGGACAGGTGGACGATGTACACGGGGACGTGGGCCGCCTCGGCCAGGCGGATCACCCGGTTGGTGGCCTCGCCCTCGAAGATCGGGTAGCGGGCGACCCCGTGATAGTAGGGATCGGTATGGCCGGCCGCGACCTCGTCGGCGGCGACCACGTCGATCGCCATCCCGTTCTCGGCGTGCATCATGATCAGCCCGCCGTTCCTGGCGGTCCGCTGCATCGCCCGGAAGATCGCCCCGTCGTCGCTGTAGAAGACACCCGGGTAGGCCGTGAAGAGCTTGAAGTCCGGGATGCCCTCGGCGACGAGCGTGTCCATCTCGGCGAGCGTGTCGTCGTTGACGTCGCTCATGATCATGTGGAAGCCGTAGTCGGCGACGGCGTTGCCCTCGGCCTTGGCATGCCATGTGTCGAGACCGTCGCGCAGGCTCTTGCCGCGGCTCTGGACCGCGAAATCGACGATCGTCGTCGTTCCGCCGAACGCCGCCGCCCGCGTCCCCGACTCGAACGTGTCCTTGGCGAACGTCCCGCCGAACGGCAGCTCCATGTGGGTATGGACGTCGATCGCGCCCGGGATCAGCCAGCGACCGTCCGCATCGATCGTCTCGTCGGCCGTGATGCCGCTGCCCACCAGGTCCGACCCGATCTGGGCGACGGTCTCGCCGTCGATCAGGACGTCGGCGGCGACCGAGCCGTCGGCGGTGACGATCGTCCCGTTGGTGATCAGCGTGCGCATCGATCCTCCTCCAGACCCGGGACGTGCCGGGCGACGAGCGGGCAGGGAAGGAGGATAGCGAAGCGACGCCGGTCAGCGTGAGCGCGGGCGGCCGCCGGGGATCAGGGCCGACGGCGACGGCGCAGCGCGGGCAGGACCGCGAGCACGCCCAGCCCCGTCGTCGCAAGGAACGCGGCAAGGCTTCCCTCGCTCGACGGGCCGGCTGTGGGCAGAGCATCGGTCGAGGTCGGCGGGATCGTGATGTGCGGATTGCCGATCGGCCCACCTGGCGCGCCACCTCCGCCGCCGCCACCACCGCCGGCGCTGGCGGGCGTCCGTCCGGGCGCTGCGGGCTGGGTTGCGGGCGGCGCTGCGGGCGGGGCCGTGGGACGCGGTGTCGGGGTTGGCGGGGCAAGGGCGAACGGAGGCAGCTCGCCGACGATCGCGCTCGGCGAGATCGAGCGGTCCTGGTTCTTGTTGCCCGCGCCGTCGAGCTGGAGGGTCCGCATGTGCCATGGCGAGCCGGACACCATGCCGGCGCCGTCGCTTGGGCCGCCGTTGAGCCGGTTCCAGTAAGCCGACTGGCCGAGATGCCCACCCCACGCGAGGAGCACGGCCGCCGAGGTTGCGCGGAACCGAACCAGCATGTCCCCGCTGCTGTTGCCGCTCGTCGGACCCGTGTGGGCCGGCGTCGAGATCGCCAGGATCGTCCCGCCCCAGATCGTCAGTCGTCGTGGCGCGGCCGAGTAGACCTGGGCGCCATGGACCGACAGGCCGTCCATGATGAACGGATCATCCGGGAAGGCGGCGGACGACGAGCCCGGCAGGGTCGGACACATCGACGAGATCCCGCCGCCGGACACGGCGCACGCCTTGCCGACCGCGTTCGTGACGTCCCAGGTCGCGAGGAAGTCATAAGCCTTGTGGCCGCCCGCCGTCACGTCGTAGTTGATGTGGATCGCGTGGTCGCCGACGGCAAGCCCTTCGATCGCGAGCCGGAACGGCACGATGCCGCCCTCCGGGTAGCGCGAGTTGTTGGCGTTCAGGTTGCCGTTCTGCCAGGCCAGATCGGTGCTTGCCCACTGATCGAGGTTCACGGTCGTCGCGGCCACGACGAAACCAGCGCCCGCGAGACCGAGCAGGCCGATCAAACCGACCGCGGCGATCGACGGAAGGATTCGGAGACGCGCTCGCGGACGCCCGCGCCACCCGTGACGAGCGCCGGCCGATACGAACCTCCAGGTGTCGCCACGGGCGACGGGGCTTCCTCGACGCCCGGCGATGGATCGCACGACAGGTCCCTCCGGTGACGCTGCGCTCTCGATTCGGCAGTGTCACGCCGACCGGGGTCCCGTTGTCGAGAGTGACCGCTGGGCCAGCGACCGGCCCGCAGCGCACCGAACCGAACCATCGAGGCTGGCCCGGACCGGTTCACGGTGCAGGCCGACACCGATCCGACCCTCGACGGCGTGCAGCGCGAACACGCGCGGAGGCGCTCCGCGTGTGGGTCAGTCCCGGCGGGTGCCCCGGATCCGCGCGAGGGCGAGGATCGCAGCCGAGCCGAGCAGACCGAGCATTGCCGCGGCCATGACCGGCCGGCCCTCGCCCCGGACGAGGTAGGCGGGGTCAATCGACGGCAGGTTGCTCACGGCGACGGCGAGCACGAGGAGTGCCACGAACCAGACAGCGATGCGAACGAGCCGCCGCTTCGCCCGGAGGCGCTGGGCACCTGCGCCGTCCGTGTCCCAGTACGGATCGTGACGACGGGGCGCAAGGGACTGGCGAGACACGGGGGGTCCTCCGGCGGTGTGAGGTTGGGGGCCGGTTCATCGTGCGCGGCGCGGGCCGCTCGCGCCAATCCCCCGATCCGGCCAGGGACCCTCCTCCAACTGCACCAGACGCAACCGGGGGATCCGCCGACGGTGCGATCGCGCACCGGTCGAACAGGTCGCGAGCAGGTCACGAGCGGGTGGCGACTCGTCCTTGCATGGCCGGGATGATCTCGCGGCCGTAGACCTCGAGGATCGCCTCCTCGTCGCCGTTCATCAGGTAGATGTTGAACTGATCGACCCCGACGGCGGCCAGCCGGTCGAGCTTGGCGAGGTGGTCGTCGACCGACCCGAGGACGCAGAAGCGGTCGGTCACCTCGTCGCCGACGAAGCCGGCATTGGACGAGCCGACCTCCGCGTGGTGGAGGTAGTCGTACCCGTCGCGGTCGCGGATGTAGCCGGTCAGGGCGTCGGGCAGCTGCTCGCGCGGGTACTTGTTGACGAGGTCGACGACGTGGTTGCTCACGAGCGCCGGGAACCAGCGGGTCCGGTCGCGACAGGTCGCGAGATCGCCGACGTGGGCCGGCGCGGCGGCCTGGATCCGGACCGAACCCGGCGGCCGGCCGGCGGCCGCCTCGGCCGCCCGGACCTGACCAGCGAACCAGGCGATGAGGTCCGGATCGGCGAGCTGGAGGATCACGCCGTCGGCGACCCGGCCGGTCATCGCGAGGGCCATCGGCCCGTAACCCGCCACCCAGACCGGCAGCTCCCAGCCCGCCGTCCACGGGAAGTGGAGGTCAGTGCCCTCGAATGCGATCGTCCGGCCGGCGACGAGCTCGCGAATCACGACGATCGCCTCCTCGAGCGTGGCCATCGTCGTCGGCGGCTTGCCGAGCACCCGCCGGGCAGAATC
>JANMCU010000046.1:0-19483 GCA_031361415.1 Chloroflexota bacterium
CGCTTCACCAGGAGCTGCCGACTGAAGACGGTGAGACGAGCACTAGGATGTGGCACGAGAGCCTCCGACCGGTATGGGTACTCAACACCTCACACCGTGTCGCGGGGCTCTCGTTTGTCAACAACGTCTTGAAGCACCACACCTAGGCGGCGCTGAGCGAGACCCAGCCGATGACGATCAGGACCCGGAATGCCGGCCGAGCGACTCCGGCCGAGCTCGGCTATGACCCGTGGGACCCCGGGTTCATCGCGGATCCCTATCCGGCGCTCGCCCGGCTCCGCGAGGAGGCGCCGGTCGCCTGGGACGAGCGAACGAACCAGTGGCTCGTCTCGCGCCACGCCAACGTCAACGCGCTCCTCCGTGACCGGCGGCTCGGCCGCTCGTACCTGCACGTCGCGAGCCACGAGGCCTGGGGCCGGACCCCGCCGCCCACCGACCAGGCGCCGTTCTGGGACCTGCTCGCCGTCCAGATGATCGACATGGAGCCGCCCGACCACACCCGCCTCCGCCGTCTCGTCACCAAGGCCTTCACGCCGCGGACCGTGGAGATGCTCCGACCGCGGATCGCGGACATCGTCGGGATCGTCATCGACCACGCCCGCGACCTGGGCGAGTTCGACCTCATCGCGGACCTGCTCGAGCTGGTGCCGGTGACGGTGATCGCGGAGCTGCTCGGGATCCCGGAATCGGATCGCCACCTGCTCCGGCCATGGTCGGCCGACATGACCCTGATGTTCGAGCTCAGCCCGACCGCCGAGATGCAGGAACGCGCGACCGCGGCGAGCGCGGCGTTCGAGGCCTACCTGCGCGATCTCGCTCGGGCACGACGAGCCCGGCCCGGTGACGACCTGATCAGCGAGCTCGGCGCGGTCGCCGAGGCCGGCGGCGACCGGCTGACCGAGGACGAGCTGATCGGGACCGCGGTCCTGCTCCTCAACGCGGGTCACGAGGCATCGGTCAACGGCGCCGCCAACTCGTGGTGGGCGCTCTTCCGCCATCCGGAGGCGCTGGCGAGGCTGCGGGCCGACCCGACGCTCGTCCCGACCGCGATCGAGGAGCTCCTCCGCTTCGACACGCCGGCCCCGATGTTTGAACGCTGGGTCCTCGAGGACATCGAGATCGGCGGCATGACGATCTCCCGCGGCCAGGAGCTCGCCCTCCAGTTCGCCGCGGCAAACCGCGATCCCGCGGCATTCGGGCAGCCCGACGAGATCGTCCTCGACCGCTCGCCCAACCCGTACCTGTCGTTCGGCGCCGGGATCCACTACTGCCTCGGGGCGCCCTTGGCCAAGGTCGAGTTCGACATCCTGTTCCGGCGGATGATCGACGAGCTGCCGACGATGGAGCTCGTCCGCGAGCCGCACTGGAAGCCGCGCTTCATCCTGCGCGGCCTCGACGCGCTGGCCGTCCGGACATGACCGACGAGCCGGCGGAGTTACCGGAGGCGACCGAGACTGCCGAGGATCGCATGGCGCGGCGCCGGGTGGAACGCCAACGCACGATCGCGTATCTCGATCTCGCGGAGGCGCGCGGGCCGGTGCCGTTGCTCGACGACGGCGCGATCGCCGACGTCCTGCGATCGACCCGCCGGATCGCCGTCGTCGGCGCATCGTCCAACGCGGCCCGTCCATCGTTCGGCGTCTTCCGCTACCTCGTCCGGCAAGGCTACGACTGCGTCCCGGTCAACCCGGCCGAGCGGTCGGTGCTCGGCGTACCGGCCTTCCCCACCCTCCGTGAGGCCGTCGAGGCGACCGGCCCGTTCGAGCTCGTCGATGTCTTCCGCCGCTCGGAGCTGTGCGAGCCCCATGCACGCGAGGCGGTCGAGATCGGGGCGCGCTGCCTGTGGCTCCAGCTCGGCGTGGTCAGCTGGGAAGCGGCTCGGATCGCCCACGACGGGGGCCTCGGCGTCGTGATGGATCGCTGTACCGCGATCGAGCACCGTCGATTCCGGGATCGCTGATCACCGAATCGCCGGACGCGCCACCCGACTCTCGTCCGGCGCCGACCCGCTACTTGATCAGGAAGCCAAGGAAGACGAGCACGAAGCCGGCGACGATGATCCCGACCGCGATCTGGGTCTGGCGGCGCAGGATCGCCATCGCGACCGACGCACCGGTCGTCGATGGGTCATCGCGCACGCCGCCGCGCCAGGCGTTGTAGCGCGTCGCGTTGGCGTCCTGCTCCTTGAGGGCCTGATAGCGCGACCACGGCCCCCGGAAGCGGCGGTAGCCGACCGCGATCAGGGCAATCCCTGCGAGCCACAGGACGATGTTCACGATCACGACTCCGGCCCACTCTCGAGCCGGGCGCGGACGGCCTCCTGGACCAGCGCTGCGTTGGCCTGGCCGCGGGTCGCCTTCATGACCTGGCCGACGAAGAAGCCGAGGACCGGTTTGCCGGCCCGGAAGTCCTCGACCGCCTTCGGGTTGGCCGCGATCACCTCGTCGACCGCCGTTCCGAGGGCGCCGGCGTCCGAGATCTGGCGGAACCCGCGCGCCTCGACGATCGAGGCGATCGTCACGCCGCCCGTGGCATGGGCCGCGAACACCTCCTTGGCGTTCGTGCCGGACAGCGCGCCCGACGCGACCCGTGCCACGAGGTCGGCGAGCTCGGTCGGGTCGACCCGAGCGGCGGCGTCGGCATCCGTCCGCAGCAACCCGAGGAACGCCCCGGTCACCCAGTTCGCGAGCATCTTCGGGTCGGCGGCCGGGGCGGCGGCGCGGGCTCCTTCGAACAGCGCCGTCGCCGCGCCCTCGCCGACGATCACCGCGGCGTCGTAGGCCGACAGCCCGAGATCCGCCTCGTAGCGGGCGCGACGCGCCGCGGGCAGCTCCGGCAGGGCGGCCCGGATCGCGGCCAGCCAGGTCGCATCCACCCGGAGCGGCGGCAGGTCCGGCTCCGGAAAGTAGCGGTAGTCGTGGCTGTCCTCCTTGGACCGCATGACATAGGTCGTGCCGCGATCTTCGTTCCAGCCCCGGGTGTCCTGGGTGAGCGTTTCGCCGGCGTCGAGGGCCGCCGCCTGGCGCTCGATCTCATAGGCGATCGCCCGCTCGACTGAGCGGAACGAGTTCATGTTCTTGACCTCGACCCGGATCCCGAACGGTTCGGTCCCGCGCGGCCGGAGCGAGACATTGGCCTCGACCCGCATCTGGCCGCGCTCCATGTCGGCATCGCTCACGCCGATCGCGCGGAGAAGTGCCTGGAGCTCCTCGGCGTAGCGTCGGGCCTGCTCCGCGGTCCGCACGTCGGGATCGGTCACGATCTCCATGAGCGGCGCGCCGGAGCGGTTGAAATCGATCAGGCTGACCCGCCGGCCGGCCTCGTCGGTCGAGTGGACGAGCTTGGCGGTGTCCTCCTCGAGGTGAGCCCGGGTGATCCCGATCGTCACGTCACCCTGGCTCGTCTGGAATGACAGCGAGCCGTGGGCGGCCAGCGGCAGGTCGTACTGGCTGATCTGGTAGCCCTTGGGCAGGTCCGGGTAGAAGTAGTTCTTGCGGTCCCAGCGGGTCGCGGGCGGCGTCTTCGCACCGATCGCCACGCCGGTCGCGAGAACGTGCTCGACGGCCATTCGATTGATGACCGGCAGCGTGCCCGGCAGCCCGAGGCAGACCGGGCAGGTGTGCGTATTGGGTGGCGCATCGGCGTACGTGTTGGAGCAGCCGCAGAACATCTTCGAGGCGGTCTTCAGCTGGCAGTGGACCTCGATCCCGATGACCGGCTCCCAGCGCTCGAGGGCGGCGTCGAGCGGGGACGTCGTGGGCGTCGCGGTCATGGTCGATGACGGTGCTGCATCGGCCAAGTTTCGCATAGCCGTTCGCGATCGGACGAGCGCCGCCGACCGCCGCCGAACGTTGCGCCCGAGCGACCGGACGGGCCGTCCTCGCCTTCGCGCGACAACATTCCGAGCGTGAGAGCGCTCTCTTGACAGGCCATGTTAGTGTGCAGATCGAGCGTGAGAGCGCTCTCATGGAGGGCAGGTTGACCGTCACCAACGCGCAACCCCGACCGCGGGGAGCGACGCTCGAGGAAGTGGCCCGCCTTGCCGGCGTATCGCGGGCGACCGTATCCCGCGTGGTCAACGGCTCGCCCCGGGTGAGTGGCGACGTCAGGCGCGCGGTCGAGTCCGCCGTCGAACAGCTCGGGTACGTCCCGAACCGCGCGGCCCGCAGTTTGGTCACCCGCCGAAGCGGGTCGATTGCGGTCGTGATCACCGAGCCGACCGGCCGGCTGTTCAGCGACCCGTTCTTCCCCCGGCTGCTGCGCGGCGTCAGCGCGACCGTGTCGGCCCGCGACATCCAGGTCGTCCTGCTGATGCCGGACACGATCGCCGACAGCCGGCGAACCGCCGACTACCTCGTCGCGGGCCACGTCGACGGCGCGCTGCTTGTCAGCCTGCACGGCGACGATCCCCTGCCCGGCCGGATCGTCGCGGCCGAGATCGCCACGGTCGTCGTCGGCCGCCCGCTCCACGACACCGGCGTCAGCTACGTCGACGTCGACAACCGCGGCGGCGCCCGGACCGCCGTCGACCACCTGGTCTCCCGCGGACGTCGGGTGATCGCCTCGATCGGTGGGCCGGTCGACATGGTCGCGGCCCAGGATCGGCTCGCGGGCTATCGGGATGCCGTCACCGAGGCGGGCCTCGGCCTCGATCCGACGCTCGAAGCTGTCGCCGATTTCACCCAGGATGGCGGCGAGGCCGCGATGCGCCGGCTCCTTGCGGTCCGGCCCGACATCGACGCCGTATTCGCTGCGTCGGACCTGATGGCCGCCGGGGCCATGGCCGCCCTCGACGCCGCCGGGCGCCGGGTTCCCGAGGACGTCGCGATCGTCGGCTACGACGACTCCCCGGTCGCTGCGACGGCCCGCCCGCCCCTGACGAGCGTGCGCCAGCCAATCGAGGAGATGGGCCAGGAGAGTGCCCGGCTTCTGCTCGAGCTCGTCGACGGCGCCGACCGGGCGCCGCGCCGCGTGATCCTCACCACCGAGCTGATCCGCCGGGCGTCGAGCGCCGGGAGGGCGATGCCCTGAGCCGGCCGGCGACCGGCGGACCCGCGACCGTGAGGTCGGAGCCCATGCCCGCACCCCATCCCAGTCAGAGGTGGAGATCGAACGAGATCTCGCAGAGGAGGAGACCCGGCCATGCAACGTTCTGGATCCGCACCGCGCAAGCGCCTCGTGATCGGCGCGATCGTGGTCATGCTCGCGACGGCCTGCAACTCGGCCGCCAGCCCGGCGCCGACGGCGACCGCGGCCAGCTCGCAGGCCGCAGCGGCCTCCGTCGCGCCTTCGGCGCCGCCTGCGATCACCCCGGCCCCGATCGCGGCCGGCCCCGGTCCGAATGGCGGCACGGTCGTCAGCTGGTTCGTCGGCCTCGGCGCGGGTGGTCAGCCCCAGCAGCTCGCCGCCGAAGCGAACTTCGTCGACGCCTTCAACAAGTCCCAGAAGGACGTGTACATCTCGCTCGAGATCTACAACAACAACGTCGCAGGGAGCATCCTGAAGACCCAGATCGCGGCCGGCAATGCGCCGGACATCATCGGGCCGGTCGGCGTCGAAGGCCTGAACCTCTTCCGCGACCAGCTGCTCGACCTCGCGCCGCTCATCGCCAAGACGAACTACAGCGTCCCGGGCGTCGACCCGAAGCTCGTCGACTTCTTCAAGCTCGGCGAGAACGGGGCGACCGTCGGCGTGCCGTTCGCGACGTACCCGTCGTTCCTGTATTTCAACAAGGACCTCTTCGATGAGGCCAAGCTGCCGTACCCGCCGACCAAGGTCGGCGAGCTGTACCAGGGCAAGCCGTGGGACATGGACGCCGTCCGTACCCTCGGGATGAAGCTGACCGTCGACAAGAACGGCAACGACGCGACGAGCGCCAGCTTCGACCCCGCCAACGTCGTCCAGTGGGGCTTCGACATGCAGTACGCCGACAACAGCCCGCTGGCCGAGGCGTCGCTCTTCGGAGCGGGCTCGTTCCTCGCCGCCGATGGCAAGACGGCCCAGATCCCCGCGAACGTCTCGGTCGGCGAGAAGTGGTACAACGACGGCGTCTGGAAGGACCATTTCATTCCTGGCGCGAGCCAGATCAACAGCGACCTCCTCGACAAGGGCAACGAGTTCGAGTCGGGCAACCTGGCGATGAACGAGTCGCACAGCTGGTTCACCTGCTGCATCTACCCGGCCGCTCCGGCCAAGCCCAAGATCAAGCAGTTCGGCTTCGCGATCGCCCCGTCCTACAACGGCACGATCACGGCCAAGCTCCACGCCGACACGTTCAGCCTGCTCAAGACGACGAAGGTCCCGGACGCCGCCTTCAAGGCGATGACCGCCCTCGTCGCCTCGAGTGAGCTCCTCACCCTGTACGGTGCGTTTCCCGCCAACCCCGCCCAGCAGGATGCGTTCTTCAAGGCCACCAACGCGAACTTCCCGGGCGTCACTCTCGACTGGACCGTGCCGCAGGCAATGCTCGCCTACCCGGACGTTCCCAACCATCAGTCGTGGGTCCCGAACTACGCCAAGGCGAAGTCCGCCTGGCAGGCATTCCAGAACAAGTATCGGGCCGCCGCGGGAGTCGACATCGACGCCGAGCTCGCGACGCTGAAGACCACCCTGCAGGGCATCTTCGACGAGACGGCCCCATAAGGAGCGGCTCCTCCTCTGAAGGCCCCCTCGGCGTCCCGCATGGCCCGAGGGGGCCCACGATCCCCGGATTGGAGCCCGTCACCGACATGACCGACACCACCGAGGCCCTCGTCGGACCTGTCCCCCTCCGACGGCGCGGCTGGTTCAGCACGCCGTCGGGTCGCGAGACCCTGTGGGGCGTCGTCTTCATCGGCCCCTGGCTGATCGGGCTGGTCCTGCTCACGGCCGGCCCGATGATCGCCTCGCTCGTCCTCTCCCTGACCGACTTCAATCTCGTCCACCCCGAGGCGGTCAAGTTCATCGGCCTCGACAACTACGTCCGGATGGCCTCGGACCCGAACGTCCTGAAGTCCCTGAGCGTGACCTTCGAGTTCGCGCTGATCTCGATCCCGTTGACGATGGTTGCCAGCCTCGGCTTCGCCCTGCTCGTGAACAGCCCGAAGCTCCTCGGCCGCAGCATCTTCCGGACGCTCATCTACATGCCCATCCAGATCCCGCTCGTCGCCAGCACCCTCGTCTGGATCGGCTTCCTGAACACCCAGACCGGCTGGCTCAACAAGATCATCGGCGCGACCGGGTTGACGGGTCCCGACTGGATCAACAGCGAGGCCTGGATCTACCCGGCGCTCGCCCTCATCGGACTGTGGGGGATCGGCAACTTCATGCTGATCAACCTGGCCGGCCTCCAGTCCGTCCCGACCGAACTGTACGAGGCAGCCCGGATCGACGGGGCGGGCCCACTGAAGATGTTCCGTCGGATCACGATCCCGCTGATCTCGCCGATCCTGCTCTACAACCTCGTGATCTCGACCGTGGTGACGTTCCAGTACTTCACCCAGGCCTACACGCTGACCAACGGTCGCGGTGACCCGAACAACGCCACCCTGTTCATCAACCTGGACCTCTACCGCGAGGCGTTCGTCTTCAACCACATGGGCTACGCGGCTGCCATCGCCTGGCTCCTCTTCGTGATCGTCATGCTCATCACGCTGGTCCTCTTCGCCGTCGCGCGCAAGAAGGTCTACTACGCTGGAGGCGACGCATGAGCGCCGTCGCCACTCCGAAGCTCCGCTCCTTCGCCGAAGGCGGCCCGGTCGCGAAGAGCTACCGCCGCTTCCTCGGCCGGGCGTCGCTCACGATGTTCGCGTTCATCATCGTCAGCGCGTACCTGCTGCCGTTGCTGTACATGGTCACAACCGCGTTCCAGCAGCCGAGCCAGTCATCCACGCCGGGCGCCCCGGTCTGGCCGGCCGCTCCGCTGACGGCGAAATACCAGGGCCAGGACTACCCGATCTATCTCGTCCCGATCGAAGGCGTCACCCGCAACCTCATGCTCGTGACGAAGGGCCGCGAGGAGAGCACGTTCGTCGACCCAGCCGACGCGGCGGCAACTCCGATCGTCTGGCAGGGCCGCTGGCGGACGCTCGATCAGGCCTGGACCTTCGCGCCGGAGATCGCGAACTTCACGACGGCCTGGTCCCAGCTGAACTTCCCAAGACTGCTCTTCAACACCGCGGCGATCGCGATCCTGAGCACGCTCGCGGCCGTCGCCTCATCGGCGCTCGTCGCATACGGATTCGCCCGCTTCCGGTTCCCGGGCAAGAACATCCTGTTCATCGTCCTGATCGCGACGATCATCCTGCCGTTCCAGGTCACCCTGATTCCGACCTACGTGATCTTCACGAAGCTCGGCTGGGCCGGCACGTGGCTCCCGCTGATCGTCCCCCACGTGTTCGCGAACGCCTACAACGTGTTCCTCCTGCGGCAATACTTCATGGCGATCCCGCGCGACCTCGACGAGGCGGCGATGATCGATGGGGCCGGTCCGTTCCGGATCCTCCGCTCGGTGATTCTTCCCCTGTCGGTGCCGGCGATCGTGGCCGTGACCCTGTTCCACTTCTTCTTCGCCTGGAACGACTTCTTCATCCCGCTCCTGTACCTCGGCGCCAAGCCCGAGATCCAGCCCCTGTCCATCGCGATCCAGCAATACAACGCCCTGTACTCGACCCAGCCGACGCTCATCCAGGCCGCGTCGCTCATGACGATGGCCGTGCCGGTGATCGTGTTCTTCCTCGCCCAGCGGGCGTTCATGCGCGGCGTCGTCCTCACCGGGGTCGAGAAATGAGCGCGCCCACCGAGCGATCGGCGGCGCCGTCGCCGGGCATCGGGCCGGGTCCGGATACGCCGATCGGGCCCGAGCCGCCGCGGATCCCGGCCGACGCCTGGCGACGCGGGATCGGGGTGCCGGCCGAAGATGTCGGTCATCCCCGGGTCCGGACACCGATGATCGACGACGGGGAGTGGGCGGGGGTGCCGATCGGCGGGCTGGGCAGCGGCAGCATCGGCCGGACGTATCGCGGCGACTTCGCGCGCTGGCATCTCGAGGTCGGCACCCATACGTTCCGGCCGTCGCCGGTCGACGGGTTCACGATCCATGTCGGCGCAGCCGACGGCGAGCCGGCCCGGACGACCCTCCTGTCGGCGCTCCGGCCGGCTGACCTGCCGCCGACGATCGACGTGCTGGTACCCGGTCAGGGGACATATCGGGCGCTGTTCCCGCGGGCGTGGCAGACATTCGAACCGGCCGAGCTCGGCGTGGCCGTCATCGGCGAACAGCTCAGCCCGGTCATCGCCGGCGACCTCGACGCGAGCGCGCTGCCGGTCGGCATCTTCGACTGGTGGATCGAGAACACCGCCGCCGAGCCCCGGGTGATCGGACTGCTCATGGCCTGGGAAGACCTGCCGACGCGCGACGGCGCCCCGATCCCCGCCGGCCACCACGACGCGATCTCGACCGAGGCCAGCCAGGGCGCCGTGCTGCGGGCCGGTCCGACCGCCCCCGCGGGTCTCAAGGGCACGTCCACGATTGCCGTCCGGCGCGATCCCGGCCTGACGATCGTCACCCGGATCGGGCTCGACGGCGCCGGCCTCGCGGCGGCCCAGACCGAGTTCGCCCAGGAGGGAACGCTTGCGGCGGCCTCCCGGGCGGTCTCGACGAACGGTGCCGGCACGGTCGTCATCGCGGTGACCGCGACGCTGGCGCCCGGCGAGCGCCGGTTGATCCGGTTCGCCATCGCGTGGGACCTGCCAAGGGTCGAGTTCGGGGCCGGCCGGCAGTGGTGGAAGCGCTACACCCGAGCGTGGGGCCGGTTTGGCGATCGTGCCTGGGACCTCGCGACGCACGCACTCGAACGGGCCGACGCCTGGCGCGCCGCGATCGAGGCCTGGCAGGCACCGATCCTCGACGACCCCGAACGGCCTGCGTGGTACCGGGCGGCGCTTTTCAACGAGCTGTACTTCCTCGTCGATGGGGGCACCTTCTGGGAGGCGGGCGAGGTCGGCGGACCCGAGCCGGACGCGGACGATGTCGGGCGGTTCGCGCTCGTGGAGTGCATCGACTACCCCTTCTACGACACGGTCGACGTCGACTTCTATGCGTCGTTCGCCATCCTCGAGACGTTCCCCGAGCTCGAGGCTCGCGGGATCCGCGACCTGCTCGGGGTCGTGCCGGTCGGCGACGACACGATCGTGACCATCGAGGCGACCGGACTGCCTGCGATCCGCAAAGCGCCCTGGGCGGTCCCACACGATGTCGGCGGACCGCCCGACGACCCGTTCCACCGGCCAAACTGGTATCGCTTCCAGGATGTCAACGTCTGGAAGGACCTCGGTCCGAAGCTCGTCCTCCAGGTCTGGCGCGACGTCGCCCACCTCCGTGACGACGGCCTGATCGTCGAGGCCCTGCCGACTCTCGAGCGGGTGATGGCGCTCCTTGACGAGACCGACCTCGACGGCGACGGCCTGCCGGACCACGGCGGGATCCCGGACCAGACGTACGACACCTGGCCGATGACCGGACCGAGCGCCTACGGCGGAAGCCTCTACCTCGGCGCGCTGGCCGCGCTCGAGGCGATGCACCGGCGGATCGGCGGCGCGTCGCGGGCCGACGAGCTTGCTGCAAGACGCCGGCGTGCGACCGAGGCGTTCGAGCGACGGTTGTGGCGCGGCACGCACTATGCGTACGACGATGGCGGGGCGACGAGCAGCGACAGCGTCATGGCCGACCAGCTCGCTGGCCAGTGGTACGCCGATGCCACCGGGCTCGGCGACCTCGTCGCGCCGGACCGCGTCCGCGCCGCTCTCCGGACGATCCACGCGCTCAACGTCGTCGCGTTCGGCGACGGGCTGCTGGGCGCCGTCAACGGGATGCGGCTCGACGGCCGGGTCGATGAGTCGTCGGAGCAGTCGGCGGAGGTGTGGGTCGGTACGACCTACGCGCTCGCCGCGTTCATGATCGGGCGCGGGCTGGACGCGGAGGGTTGGGAGACGGCCCGCGGCGCGGCGCTGGTGACCTACGGGCGAGGCCTGTGGTTCCGGACGCCGGAGGCCTACGACCGGCGCGCGAACTTCCGGGCAAGCCTGTATCTCCGCCCGCTGGCCATCTGGGCAATCGAGGAGGCGCTCCGGCGACGACGCTCGTCCTGAGCTCGGCTGCGCGTCCTGAGCTCGGCTGCGCGTCGCCGATCTCGTGCGCGTCCCCGAGCTGGCCCGCCTAGCCCTCCGCGACGGCGAGCGCGACCGCGTCGGCCATCGTGAGCGAGCGGCCGGCGGCCGTCGCCGCGTCGACCGCAGCCGGATCGGCCGCCTCGCGAAGCCGGGTGATCCAGCGGTCGTACTCGATCCGCTCGGCCTCGATCATCGGGCTGCGCGCTACCTCGCGCAGCGCCTCGGCCGCGCCGAACAGGCGCGCCGCGCGGTCGTGCTCGCCGCGTTCGATCTGGATGAACGCGATGTTCTCGAGCTGATGGCCCACGGCGCCGCGGTTGCCGGAGCGGACCCATCCGTGAATCGTGATCCGGTACATCGCCATCGCCTCGTCCAGCCGCCCGGCACGCCGGATGGTGTGCGCCATCTCGCTCCGTGACGCCTCCGTCAGGCGCTCGTCGCCGACCTCGGCAAAGCGGTCGATCGCCTCCTGGAGACGGACCTGCGCCTCGTCATACCGCTGCGCGCGCGCCAGGAGCCGGCCCTGACCCATCGATGCGAGCGCGATCACGTGGGGATTGCGGGTCCGGTGGGCCGCTTCGACACCGAGCGCCATGAGCCGCCCGGCCGCTTCGGGGTCGCCGATCGAGAGACCACCGGAGACACCAGCGGCGGTGAACGCGATCGTGAAGGGATCATCGATCTCGGTCGCGATCCGGATCACGTCATCGACCCAGTTCAGGGCGTCTTCCCCTGCGCCTGTGAAGATGCGCGAGGTCGTCAGACCGATCATCGCGGCGATCAGCGTGTGCGGCTCACCGAGCTCGACGGCCACGGCCAGGGCGTCCTCGGCCCAGCCGACGGCGACATCGCCCTGGCCCGAAAGCGCCCACTTCCGGGCAGCCTCGCCGAGGAGTCGAGCTGCGACGCTGCGCTGGTCCGGTGTCGGGTCCGGCGGTCCGGCCAGGAGCCGGCGGGCCGCGCCGACCGCGGCGACGATCCGAGCCTGGTTGTCCGGCGACGGGACGCGTGCGTTCCAGTACGCCAGCATCGCGATGCCCATCCGGATGGCCGCCTCGGGCTCGGACTCCAGGCCCCACTCAAGTGCCACGCCAAGGTTCTCGATCTCGCTGTCGAGACGGTCGAGCCAGTCGACCATCGAGGGCCCGCGCAGCTCGGGCGCGGCCATCTCCGCCATCGCCGCGAAGAAACCCAGGTGACGGCCGGCGATCTCGGGTGCCTCACCGCTCTTCATCAGCTGCTCGCGGGCGTACTGCCGGATCGTCTCGAGCATCCGGTAGCGGGTCGTCGTGCCGCGGTCCACGATCACGAGCGACCGATCCACGAGCCGGGTGAGCCCGTCGATGGCATCCATGACCCCGTTTCCGGTTCCGGGCTCGCCGGCGACGTTGGCCACGGCCGGCACGGTCCAGCCACCGCTGAAGATCGACAGCCGCCGCAGCAGGCGCCGATCGTCGTCGGTCAGGAGGTCCCAGCTCCAGTCGATCAGGGCGTGCAGGGTCTGCTGGCGGGGCACGGCCGTGCGCCGGCCGCCGGTCAGGAGCCGGAACCGGTCGCTCAGTCCGCCGGCAATCTCCGCGGGCGACATCGCCGCGACGCGTCCGGCCGCGAGCTCGATGGCCAGCGGGATCCCGTCCAGCCGGCGGCAGATCTCGACGACTGCGGACACATTGGTCCCGGTCAGCATGAACGACGGGAGCACCGCGCCGGCGCGCTCCGTGAAGAGCGCGACGGCCTCGGTCGCGGACGCCTCATCGAGCGAGATGAGCGGCGGGTCCGCGAGGTCGCCGCGCGGGTCGACGCCGGCCGGACAGCTCAGCGACGGCACCTGGACCACGGCCTCGCCGGACACGGCGAGCGCCTCACGGCTCGTCGTCAGGATCCGCAGGCCCGGCGCCGCGGCGAGGAGTCGCTCGGAGATCCGCGCGACACCCTCGATCAGGTGCTCGGCATTGTCGAGGACGAGGAGCAGCTCCTTCGAGGCGAGGAAATCGGCCACCACGTCGACGGCCGGCCGGCCCGGGAGCTCGGACACGCCGAGAGCGCGCGCGATCTCGGGCCCGACCTCTCCCGGGTCCGCGAGAGGCGCCAGCTCTGCCAGCCAGACGCCGTCCTCGAAGCGCTGGGCGACCCGCCCGGCGACCTCGATCATCAACCGGGTCTTGCCCGTCCCGCCGGTCCCGATCAACGTCACGAGGCGGTTCCGCTCGAGCAGCCGGTCGACCTCGGCCAGCTCTCGCTGGCGGCCGACGAACGAGGTGAGAGGAACCGGCAGGTTCGACCGGCGTGTGCTCAGCGAGCGGAGTGGCGGGAACTCGCGTGGAAGGTCTGCGGCCGCGACCTGGAAGACCTGCTCGGGACGATCGAGGTCGCGCAGGCGGTGCGAGCCGAGATCGAGCAGCTCGACCCCGGCGGGCAGACGCTCGCGGGTCAGGGCGGCCGCCACCGCCGACAGGAGGACCTGGCCGCCATGACCGATCGCAAGGATCCGGGCGTCGCGGTTCAGGGCCTGGCCGAAGAAGTCCCCCTCGCGCGACTCCGCAGTCCCGGCGTGGACGGCCATTCGAACACGAAGCGGACCGGTCGGGCCCCATGCGGTGTCGCGCAACACCCGCTGGGCGAGCAGGGCGGCCGCGACCGCCCCGATCGAACTGTCGAAGACCGCGAGCATGCCGTCGCCCATCGTCTTGACGACGACCCCACCGTTCGTCGTGATCGCCGTGCGCAGGAGGTCATCATGGATGGCCAGGGCCGCGCCCATGGCATCGCCGTGCTCCTCCCACAGCCGGGTGCTGCCGGCGATGTCGGTGAGCAGGAACGTCGACAGCGCAGCGTCGGCCGACGGGCTCCTCATGATCGGCGCCACGACGGGCGGCTCGCTCGGGGCGGCCATGCCTCAGGTTGCCCGGTGGCGGTCGACGAACCGCTCGATCCGGCCGAGTGCGCCCTCGAGCTGCTCGTACGAGGTCGCGTAGCAGGCCCGGACGTGACCCTCACCGCTCGGCCCGAATGCCGAACCAGGGATGACCGCGACCCGCTCCTCGGCGAGCAGCCCCTGGGCGAAGGCCTCCGACGACAGGCCGGTCGCGGTCGTCACCTCCGGAAACGCGTAGAACGCTCCGAGCGGCTCGAACGTCCGGAGGCCCATCGAGTTGAATCGATCGACGACGAGGCGCCGGCGCCGGTCGTACTCCGTCCGCATCCGCTCGACCTCGGCCTCGCCGCCGACGAGTGCCTCGAGCGCCGCGTCCTGGGCGGTCGTCGGGGCTGACATGATCCCGTACTGATGGACCTTGACGATTCCCTCGAGGATTGCGGCGGGCGCGGCCAGGTAGCCGACCCGCCAGCCGGTCATCGCGTACGCCTTCGAGAAGCCGCCCATGAGGATCGTCCGGTCGCGCATCCCGGGCAGGGCGCTGAACGCCCGGTGGCGGTACGAGCCGTAGGCGAGCCGGTCGTAGATCTCGTCGCTGTAGACGAGCAGGTCGTGGCGCTCGGCGATGGCCGCCAGCTCGTCCTGGACGTCCTCGGGCAGGACGGCCCCGGTCGGGTTGCACGGGAAGCCGAGGAAGAGGGCCTTCGTGCGCGGCGTGATCGCGGCCTCGACCGCCGCCGGATCGAGCGCGAAGTCGTCCTCGAGCCGGGTCGCGACATGGACGGTCGTGCCACCGGCGAACAGGATCGCCGGGACGTAGGCGACGTACGAGGGCTCGTGGAGGATGACTTCGTCGCCCGGATCGCAGGTCGCGCGGAGGGCGAGGTCGACCGCCTCCGAGGCGCCGACGGTGATGAGCAGCTCGGTCGCCGGGTCGTAGGCCACGCCATAGCGGCCTTCGAGGTGCTCGGCCAGGGCTCGGTGCAGCTCGATCGTCCCGTAGTTGCTCGTGTAGTGGGTTCGGCCGGCATGGAGTGAGCGGACGCCGGCGGCGACGATCCGCTCCGGCGTGTCGAAGTCGGGCTCCCCCACCCCGAGGCTGATCACGTCATCCATCGTCGCAAGGATGTCGAAGAACCTGCGGATCCCCGACGGCGGCACCGAGCGGACGCGCTCGGCGAGGGCGCGTTCGGCGAGCGGGGCCCGCGGGGTGACGGCGGACGTGGACATGACCATCAAAGCCTACGCGATCGACAGGCCGGACGAGCCCGACTGGTCAGGCCGGATCCGCAACGGACGCAGCCAGCCCCCGGGCGAACCGATCCGGGGCCACCGCGAGGGCGCCAAGAGCCGCGAGGATGATCAGTCCGCCCCCGGCCGGGAACAGCACCTACCCGAGCAGCAGGCCGGCAGTCAGCCAACCGAGCAGCGGCAGTCCGGCGCGTCCGAGGGCCACACAAAGGGCGATCAGGCCGACCAATGTCGTCATCGAGCCGATAACGTAGAGGATCCCCAATCCTTCCAGCCGAGCCCGTCCTCGAAGCCGTTGGCGACGCCTGCGGCCAGGCACGCGACCGCGACGACGAGCGCGATCCCTCGGACGGCCCGGGGCCACGTCAGCAGACTGAGGAGGAACACCGCCGGAGCGAGCACGAGCCAGCCCACGCTGTAGAGCCAGACGGCGACCCAATCGAGTGCCGTGACCGGGTTCCAGTACTCGGGCCGGACGAATCCGATCAGCGATCCTGCCGCCCACGCGATGCCGGCGGCGATCCACAGGATTCGCGAGATGCGCATCCGGACCGTGGAAATCTCCCCCGATGGCGAGGTGGCGATGCGATCCATGCCACGATCTCCTGGTTTCCGCGCAGGGCGTTGGTCTTGCGATATTCCGGCCGATCAGTCGTTTCCGTGATCCGCGACGAGCCGACCGGGCGGCTCCCTCAGTGGGCCTCGGCGAGCGCGGCCGCGCGCTCGGTCGGGGTCGGTTGCGTCGGATCCGTCGTCAAAGCGATCTGGGCAGGCTCCTGCCGCCGCCAGAGGGCGTCCGCGCTCAGCGCCTCGAAGCCACGCGACAGCCGGAACAGCTCGAGCTCCGACCAGGCCGGCCCGATCAGCTGCAGACCGACCGGCATCCCTTCGGACAATCCGCACGGGATCGAGATTCCGGGCAGGCCGGCCATGTTCACAGGGAGCGTGCACGCGTCGGACAGGTACATCGAGACCGGGTCGGCCATCTTCGCCCCGAATCGGAAGGCCGTCGTTGGCGAGGTCGGCGCGACGAGCGCGTCGAACCCCTGGTCGAAGAGCGTGTCGAAGTCCTGCTTGATCAGGGTCCGGACCTTCTGGGCCTTCACGTAGAACGCGTCGTAGTAGCCGGCTGACAGGGCGTAGGTTCCGAGCATGATCCGGCGCTTGACCTCCGGACCGAAGCCGCGGCCGCGCGTCGCGAGGTAGTTGCCGAGCACGTCCGAGTCGCCGAGACGCGGCCCGAACCGGACGCCGTCGTAGCGGGCGAGATTCGCCGACGCCTCCGCCGGGGCGACGATGTAGTAGGTCGCGAGGCCGTAGTCCGTGTGAGGCAGGCTCACCTCGTCGACAGTCGCGCCGGCGCTCTCGAGCGTCGTGACCGCCTCCTCGATCCGACGGCGCGAGTCGGGATCCATGCCCGCGATGAAGTACTCCTTCGGGAGGCCCAGGCGCTTGCCCTTCAGCCCGGCGACGGCCTCGTCGGCGCTCGCTGGGAGGGTAAGGAACTCGGGCGGCACCGGGACCGGCGCCGAGGTCGAGTCGCGATCGTCGCGGCCGGCGACTGCGTGGAGCAGCGTCGCGGCGTCGCGCACGTCGCGGGCGAACGGCCCGATCTGGTCGAGGCTGCTGGCAAAGGCGACGATCCCGTAGCGCGACACCCGGCCGTAGGTCGGCTTGATCCCGACGATCCCGGTCAGCGCCGCCGGCTGGCGGATCGAGCCGCCCGTGTCGGTCCCGATCGAGAGCGGCGCATGAAACGCAGCCACGGCCACGGCGGATCCCCCGCTCGACCCGCCGGGCACGGTCTCGAGGTCCCACGGATTGGCGACCGGACCGAACGCGCTGTGCTCGTTCGACGAGCCCATCGCGAACTCGTCCATGTTCGTCTTGCCGAGGATCACGGCGCCCACGGCCCGCAGACGCTCGGTGATGTGGGCGTCGAACGGGGCGATGTAACCCTCGAGGATCCGCGAGCCGGCGGTGCACTGGCCGCCCTTCACCGAGACGAGGTCCTTGAGCGCGACCGGCACGCCGAGCAGCGGGTGCTCGCCCGGCTCGTGGGCGGCAAGCCGAGCGTCCGCGGCGTCGGCCTGGCTGAGCGCCCCGGCACGATCGATCGTGAGCCACGCGTTCAAGACGTGGTTTCCGGCCTCGGCGGCGTCGAGGTGGGCGGTCGCGAGCTCGCGCGCGCTGATCTCGCCCGACCCCAGCCGATCGGTCATCTCGTGGGCAAGGAGCCGGGTCAGGTCGGTCATCGGCGGGCCGCCACGCTCGTCACTCGCCGCTCAGGATCGGCGGCGACACGATGTAGCCGCCGGACACTGCCGGGGCATTCCGGAGGACATCCTCGACCGCCAGCGATGGGACGACCACGTCTTCGCGCAGGATGTTCGCCAGCTCGATCGTCTGGGCGGTCGGCGCGATCGCGTCCGTGTCGAGCTCGGCGAGCTTCGTGTACTGGTCGAGGATGTGGTTGAGCTGTCCCTCGAGGAGTCTCAGCTCCTCGGCGGACAGACCGAGTCGGGCGAGGTGGGCGACGTGCTCGACGTCGCCCCGGGACAGGCCGGGCATCGGGCCGATCATCGCACACCGGCCGGCCTCCGGCCCGCGCGCCCAGGAGGCGAAACGCGGTCGATCGGCTCGGACCTTGGTACGCTCGGCGGGACGAGGGTCCTCGATCCATGGAGCGGAACGTGCCAAACCGGATCGACAGCAGACGTTCGCCGGGCATGGACAGGACCGTGACCCGGATCACCATCCGCCCGATGCGAGCCGCCGATGCCGTCGAGGCAGCCGACCTCCTCCGGCGCGGCGACTTCGGCGACCGGCTCGACTTCTTCGAGTGGGCTCTGACCCAGCCGACGATCGCCCCGATCGTGGCGGTCCACGCTGGCCGGATCGTCGGGACGGGCACCGGATCGGCTCACGGCCAGGCGGGCTGGGTCGGGGTCATCTTCGTGGCGTCGGATCGGCGCGGGAGCGGGCTTGGACGGCAGATCACGCGGACGGTCGTCGACGACCTCGAGACACGCGGCTGCCGAACCCAGGTCCTGATCGCGTCGCCGCTGGGCCGCCCGATCTATGAGCGCGAGGGGTTCACCGCCCTCGACCACCAGGTCCGGTTCACGATCGACGGTCTCCCGCCGGGTGACGCTCCGGCGGACCCCCGGATCCGGCCCTACGCGGCCGACGACTTCGACGCGATCGCGGCTCTCGACCGGCACGCGACCGGCGAGGACCGGCGGGTCGTGCTCAAGGCGATCGTCACGCCGGCATCGACGCTCGTTGCGGTCGGCAGCAGGGGCGTGGTGAACGGCTACCTCGCCCGAACGCCGTGGCGCGGTGGCGGGCTGATCGCGACCGATCCGGACGATGCGCTCCGCCTGCTCGAGCATCGGCGGCGATCGACGGGGATCAGCGGCAAGGCTGGAGCGGATGTCCTGGCGTCGAACGCCGTCGGGCGGGAGCGGCTGACTGCCGCGGGCTGGCACGAGGAGATGGGCAATCTCCGGATGATTCGCGGCGAACCGCTCGACTGGCATCGCGAGGCGATCTTCGGCCAGTTCAACGGCGCTCTCGGCTGAAGACCCGGGCCCGGGCAGAACCCTGGGCTTGGGAGTGGGTCCAGCCGGCACGCGTGCGCCGAGCCTACCGGCTCAGGGCGTCGCCCGAGTGAGGTCCGTCACGACGAAGATGGCTCCGCAGCGATAGCGCGCAACCTGGGCGGCGTCCTCGGTCGCCGCGCCGGCGGCGCAGCCCTCGGCCGCCGGATCCTGGAAATGGCCGCGGACGACCCATGACCCATCCGTCGGCTGGTCGCAGGCGGTCCGGCCGGCCAGGTCCGGGTGGATCCGTGCGTCGAACGATGCACCGCCGCCGGTCAGGCGGACCGTCATGCGGGCGGGCATCCCGAGCCAGTTGACGGTGCTCGTCGCGCTCGCGTCGGGGCCGGAGCAGGTCAGCGCGATCGCGGCCGTCGTCGCGATCGGCACCGCACCGAAGCACGACGCGCCGCCGTCCGCGACGGCACCGGACCCCAGCCGGGCGAGGTCGGCGACCGACACCGGACCATCCACCGCCGGGCAGCCGAGGTCGACTCCGGCGCTCCAGACCTCGCCGGTCTTGCCCGCGACCGCGACCCAGCCGACCATCGGCTGGCCGTCGCTCCGGGTCACCGTCGGGGCGACCACCCGGTACCAGTCGTAGCCG
>JANMCU010000114.1:0-11192 GCA_031361415.1 Chloroflexota bacterium
AGGTTCTGCGGGGTCGGCACAGCCACGGCGAAATCCGCCGCGTTGTCATTGGTGTCGGTCCAATTGCCGTTCGCGCCGCCCGGCAACCGCTCGATGCTCGATCCCGCAGCGGGTGCCATCGCTGCCGTTCCCTCGATGAACCCGTTCGTGGCGTCGCCCCATGCGACGGCGTCGATCGGAGTCCCGCCGGCCGGTCGCAGCACGATCGCTCCGCCCGTCGCCGCGAACCCACCCGAGTAGGTGGCGTCCGCCGACGGAGCCACGATGCCGGCGGCATTCGCGACGAGCAGATGCCGGCCCGGGTCGAGGACCCGACTCGATGTCCATGTCGTCTTGCGGGTCACGGTCGAACCGGTCGAGGTCGCATAGACGAGCTCGAGGCCGATCAGGTCGACCGGGATCGATCCCGTGTTCGAGATCTCCGCAAACTCGTCCGACGCCGACGTGCCGCCCGTCTGGACCTCGGAGATCAGCAGGGTCGAAGTCGGCCAGGCGACGGCGGCCGCGCCGACCTGCGGCTCGGCGATCGCCGATGGGCTCGGGAGCGACGGCAGAGCGACGGCGGTCGCGAACGACGCGACCATCAGGACGAGGACCAGGGCAAACGGCAGGGCAGCAGGCCCCGCGCGTCGGGCACGCGACATCGACGACCTCCCGGCGGGGTTGTCGGACAGCGGGCCGCAACGGTCGTTCGGCCCGGATGGAGCGGGCCACGTTTGTAGCAGCGAGTCCTTGCCGGCGGGTCGATCGCACTTTTACCCCGACTTGCGGGCGGATGCACTGCGAGTTCGCGGCCGATGCACGCCCAATGCACGCGGGCACAACGGCGACTCCCCCCGGGTGCATCCGGCCGGGCACGGATCAACGGCAGGGCGTCCGTTCGCGGCCGGGTCTCCGAGCGCGTACGATGCCCGGACCCGTCCCGCACCTTGTGACACCAGCCAAACCCCGGCGTCCGCCACCTGGGCGGTCGCCCATCACCTGGAGGCACCGTGGCCCGAGCCAAGCGAACCGAACGAGCCGAGGCCCGCCGACGCCATCGCGTTTCGTTCGCCGACCCCCGTGCCGAGGGCGACCTCGAGACAACCGAAGACGAGGCCACGCCAAGCGCGACCCCGTCGGCACGCGCATCGGCGAACGCGCGGTCACGACCCGCGTCGAGCCCGAGCGCGCCGGCGGTTCAGCGCCCGGGCATCACCGCTGCCCTCCGTTCGTCGTTCCGGCCGCTCGACCTGCGCGGTGATCTCGTGGCGCTTCCTCGACTGCTGCGCCACTGGTCGTTCTATGTCCCGGTCGTGCTGTCCGGCCTGGCGGTCGTCCTGTACCAATACTTCCCGCGCGAATCGCTGGTGCATGCGTACTTCGGATACTTCGCGGGCATCACGCCCTTCGGGGCCGTCCTGCTGGCGGGCTTCTTCGCACCGCGAGCCAGCTGGCTGTTGGGCGCTCTTGTTGGGCTCGCGGCGTCGGCGTTCCTGACGCTGTCGATCAACGTCCAGATGGGAGGGCTCCCGGATTCCGCGTTCTTCCCGGTCTTCTTCCCCCTTCCAGCAACCCCGGACGCGCCGATCCTGGTCAGCGTTGCGGACGCCAGGGCGCAGGCTTCGACGCTCATGTTCGATGCGTTCACGACGGGCGTGTTCTACAGCGGGCTCTTCGCCGCGGCCGCCGCCTGGTATCGCCGCTTCCTGCAGCGGGCGAGCCCGAACCGCGCCCGCCCGTCGACCCCGACGAGCCGCCGCCCGGACGGCAAGATCCCGCGCAAGCCGGCGCAGCGCCCCATGCTCGCCCGGCGGCGCTGACACGGGCTGTCGCGCCTTCGCGGCCGATCGCGGCGTTGGCGACTGCGCTCGACCCACGCATGCGCGACGAACGCCGTCGCGTTCCTAGCCCATTCGCCTCATTCCGGCCATTCCGAGCTGTTTGACGCCCTGGGGCTGGTCGGGCGCGCCGGCACTCGCCGCGGCCTCGATCAGGGGCCGGACCTCGCGGGCGATGACGTTGACGACCGACGACTCGCGCTGGAGGTCGCCATCGACGAGCAACAGCGCGTGGCGTCGGACGACACCCCGCAGCCGCGCCCAGGTATCCGGCCACAGCGTGACGTTGACCATCCCGGTCTCGTCCTCGAGGGCGAGAAAGACCGTGCCCTTGGCCGTCATCGGGTGCTGGCGGGTGACGACCAGGCCGCCGATCCGTACGCGACCCGGCTTCCGATCGTCCAGTGCGGCGTTCGGGACGGCACCCAGCCGCTCGAGGGCCGGTCGGTACAGCTCGACCACCTGGCGGCGGGCATCGAGCCCGACCACCGCGTAGGCGTCGCCGATCCGCTCGGATTCGGTCAGGCCGGGCAGGGTCGGCGCGTCGGTCGCCGGCAGGCGGAGGGCCATCGGACGTGATGCGGCCCGGGTGAAGGCACCGCCCTTCGTCGTGCGGCCGTCGAGCCGGCCGCGCGTCGCGCCGGCGACCTCGCGGAGCTGCCAGAGGAGCTCGCGCCGCGGCCGGCTGAGCGAGTCGAGCGCCCCGACCCGGATCAAGCGCTCGAGCGTCTCCTCCGGCAACCCCGTCCGCTCGACGACATCGGCGAGACTCCGGTACGGCCCGCGCGCCAGCTCCGCGTCGAGCAGCAACTCGTGCTCCTCGCCGATGCCCTTGACCAGCCCGAGCCCGAGCCGGACCCCCCAGCCGACCGCGCTCTCGGCCGCCCATGCCGTGCGGGCTTCGTCCGACGGGATCACGCAGCCGCTCGACCGGACCGGCGCGGGCCGCCGGTCGATGCCGGCGTCATCGGGGAGTGGCTCGCCGGGGCCGTCGTCGCCCTCGCCGATCGCCCAGCCCGGCCGGCCCACCCATTCGGTCGTCGTCTTGTACGAGCTCCGATTCAGGTCGACCGGGAGGACGGCGACCCCGTGCCGCTTGGCGTCGTTGACGAGGACCTCGACGGGGTAGAAGCCCATCGGCTGGGCGTTGATCAGGCCGACGAGGAACTGGGCCGGGTAGAAGAGCTTCAGGAACGACGACTCGTAGGCCGTCCGGGCGAACGCCGCCGCATGGGACTTGGCGAACCCGAACGAGGCGAACGCCGCGACCTGGCGGAACAGCTCCTCGGCCACCTCCTCGGTCATCCCGGGCTGGCGCATGCAGCCGTCGTGGAACTGGGCGTGGAGCTTCTCCATCTCGCGGCTCGAGCGCCACGTCCCCATCGCCCGGCGGAACCCGTCGCTGGCCGCCGGCGTGAACCCGGCGACCTCGATCGCGATCCGCATCACCTGCTCCTGGTAGAGGATCACGCCCTTCGAATCGCGGAGGACCGGCTCGAGGCTCGGATGAAGGTAGGTCACCTCCTCGAGACCCTGCTTCCGGCGGAGATAGGGATGAACCGCGTTGCCCTGGATCGGGCCCGGCCGGATGATCGCGACCTCGACGACGAGATCGTCGAGGCTCGCCGGGCGCGACTTCGGCAGCGTCTGCATCTGGGCCCGGCTCTCGACCTGGAAGACCCCGACCGTGTCCGCCGCCTGGAGCATCGCGAAGACCTCGCTGACCTCCTCCGGCAGCCGATCGAGATCGAGGCAGACGGCACAGTCGTGCTCGATGAGCTGGAGCGTCTCGTCGATCGCGGCCAGCATCCCGAGCCCGAGCAGGTCGAGCTTGATCAGCTTGAGCGCCTCGACGTCGCGCTTGTCGAACTGGACGACGACCCGATCGACCATCGTCGCCCGCTCGAGCGGCGCGATGTCGATCAGCGGCGCGGCCGTGACGAGCATCCCGCCGCTGTGGATGCTGAGGTGGCGCGGGAACCCGTCGATCCGGGCGCAGAACTCGAGCCAGCGCTCCCAGTCCGAGAGGTCTCTCGTCGAGCCGCCGCGGGCCCGGGGCGGCGGCTCGGGCTCGACACGGGCAACCGACGACTGGCCGGCCGAGCCTCCCCTGCCCATCGCCGCCGTCCGCGGAGCCGGCGGGTCCCAGTGGTTCGGACGAATCCTCGGGGGTGGATCCCAATGAATCGGCCGTCCAAGCCTGTCAGCACGTCGTGGCGGCGGTTCGACCTGGCCGCTCTCCGGATCCAATTGCCGGCCATCGATGAGCTCGGGCGCCACGAGCTTCTCGCGATCCCTCGACCCGGCGCGGTCCGGGATATTCCAAGAAGGCTTATTTGGCGGCAATCCAGGTGCGACAGACGCCGTTGAGGTGCCAGGGACCATGGTCTCGAGCGTCGTTTCTCGGTCGTTACCCGGATTCTGGCTCGATCCGACACTCCCTCGCTCTGAACTCCCACGGGATACGCCTTCTGGGAATATCGGGGCGCCAGTGAGGCCCAGCTTCACGCGGTCCACGGCGTAGCCCGTCCCCCGCCCGTCGCGCAGCCACGCGACGCTCGCCGGCGTGTCGCCCGGCCCGCCCTCGTCATCGCCATACCGGCCGGGCCGGATCGCCGTCACCGGCGCGAGCGCATCGGGGAGCACCTGGCCCGGGCGCTTCCTGTCGCCGATATCAGCTCCGGTGATCTGGCCCGCAGAAGAACGGCCGTAACGCCCCGGGTCTTCGGCCGCGTGAGCGTGGTCGAGCGTGGCCGAGCTGTCTGGGACCGCTTGGCGGCCATCTTGTGGCTCCCCAAGTGCCGTGGCGATCACTGGCGCTGATGGTCGATCTGGGAGGGCGGCTCCGGCGGCCAGCGCAGCTCCCGCGGCCGCGCCGAGCGGGATCTCGGCGATCCAGCCGAACGGCCGCGGCGCGGCCGGGTCGGCCGGCTTCGGCGGCTGGCGCCATGGCGGCACCTTCCCGACGAGCGGCACGCGGGTGTTCAGTTGGCCGAGCCCATCCACGAGTTGTTCGCCGAGATCCTCGGGCCGATGGCGTCGCGGAGCTCCGCCTCGGACCTCGGAGGGCCGGCCGCTGGTCCGCTCTCGCAGACCCGAGCCGTGATTCAGCTGGCCCATCCCGTCGACGAACCCCCGGTCCACCGCCGCGGCGGCGGCCGCGGCCTGGCCCGCTTCGCGCTCCTCCTCGCCCGGTCGCCTGAAGAACTCGGCGAACCCGCCGTCCGCCTCGAGGTCGCGCCGGACCATGACCGAGTCGTACGTCTCGAGTGCCTTCGCCACCCGGTCGACGAGCGGCCGGGGGAACCCGAGCGCGACCCCCACCTCGCGGACCGCCGAGCGGGCCCGGTACGTCACGAGGTTGGCGACCATCCCGGTGTGCTCCGGCCCGTAGCGGCCGTAGACGTACTGGATGACCTCCTCGCGGCGCTCGGACGAGAAGTCGATGTCGACGTCCGGATACGTCGTCCTTCCCTCGTTGATGAACCGCTCGAACAGGAGGTTGTGGCGGATGGGCTCGACCCGGCTGATCCCGAGGGTGTAGGCGACGATCGAGCCGGCGGCGCTGCCCCGACCCTGGGCCGGGATCTTCTGCTCCTTCGCGAACCGCATCAGGTCCCAGCAGATGAGGAAGAACTCGGCCAGCCCCGCCCGCTCGATCACGTCGAGCTCGTGGGCGAGACGATTCACGACGGCCGAGGTCAGCGGGTGATAGCGCCGCCTCGCGCCGTCCCAGCACAGCCCCGACAGGTACGAGAACGGCGTCTCCCCGTTCGGCACCGGAAAGCCCGGAAAGCGGTACTGCTCGAAGTTGAGGTCGACCCGGCAGGCCGCCGAGAGCTCGACCGAGCGCTCCATCCCGGCCGCCCAGGCGCGGGCGACCTCTCGCCCGAGCGACCCGTCGCCCGGCGGCAGGGCCGCCATCTCGGCCGCCGACTTCAGGTACGACTCGCCGTCGGGCCGGCGCAGGTCGGCCAGCCGATCGAGCGTCCGACCGTGGCGGATCGCGGTCAGGACGTCCTGGAACTCGCGGCCCTCGGCCCGGGCGTAGTGGACGTCGTTGGTCACGACGAGTGGCAGGTCCAGCTCGGCGGCGAGGGCGACCGTCTCGGTCACGATCCAGTCGTCGTCGGGCAGGCGGTGGTGCGACAGCTCGAGATGGAACCCGTCGCCGCCCGATCCGTGGGCGTGGATCTCCGCGAGGGCCCGCGCCGCCGCCTGCGCCCCGGCGCGATCGCCCACCCGCAGCCGGCGCGCGATCTCGCCGTCACGGCAGCCCGACAGGGCGACGAGGCCCTCGGCGTGGGCGGCGAGCAGCGCGTGGTCGAACCGCGGCATCGCCTTGGTCCCGGCCAGGTTCGCTTGCGAGACGAGCCGGCACAGGTTGCGATAGCCGATCGCGTTCCGGGCGAGCAGGACGAGGTGTGGCCCGCGTTGCGCCTCGCCGATCCCGCGCCGATCCTCCTTGACCGCCTCGCGCTGACCGGGCAGTCGGGCGCGCTCGGGTCGCGGCCGATCCGGATCGCCTCCGCTGGCGACGGTCTCGTCCGGAGCGGTCCCATCGGCCGGGCGCCGCCGGCCGCCGCGCCGAACCGTCCGCCGGGCCGGGACCACGACCCGCTCGGGATCCCCGACGATCGGGTCGCGCAGCTCGATCTCGATCCCGAGGACCGGCGGGAGCCCGGCCTCCTCGTATGCCATCTGCCCGCGGACGACGCCGTAGAGGCCATGGTGGTCGGTCACGGCGAGCCCGCTCAGGCCGAGCTCGACGGCACGTTCGGCAAGCTCGTCGGGCGCGGAGGCACCGTCGAGGAACGAGAAGTTGGTGTGGCAATGGAGCTCGGCGTAGGCAGCCATCTGGACGGACGATGATCGAACGTTTGTTCGATTTGGTCAAGGGCGAACCCACTTCGAGGATCCCCGACCGAACGGAGGTCCGCCCTCGGCATGGCCCGAAAATCACGCTCGGATTGACGAAACAGAGTGCGGGTGTCCGGCGTCTACACGGGCACATGAAGCGCACAACGTCGAGCCTCGTCGGCGCCACCCTCCGGACCGGATTCCTGGTCGGGCTCGCGCTGATCCTGATCCTCGTCATCCTCCCGGCGGCGGTCGCGGCCCAGGCTGCCGGTCTGCGCTGAACCACACAACGTCCTGGCCTGGGGGCAAGGGCGAATGGGCGACACCCGGTCGCGAGGACCGGATGTCGACCCGCTGCAGGATCTGGTGAGCGGGTCCGGCGGCCAGGGACCGTCGTCGTGCTGGGGCATGGCGGCGGTCCCCTCGTTTTCCGGACGGGACGGCCGTGGCCGCGCGCGACAACCGAGTCGCCCGGCTACGATGGCCCGGTGACTGCCCTTCGCCGCCGGGCCGCCCTGCCCCTGCCGATGCTCGCGATCACGCTGGCCATCGTCGCGGTCGGCTGTGGAGCCGGGCTGGGCCCGTCGACACCGGCAGGGAGCCCCACCCGATCCGGCTCCGGTCCGAGCGCCGCCCCGGGAGGACCGGCCAGCCCGGCCGTCCGTGCCAGTCCGCCGACGACGACCGAGACCGAATTCGGCACGATCTACGACTCCCTCCCCTCGACCTTTCCGACCTTGCCCGGCCAGGAGCCGGCCGAGACGGGAGCGGGTCCGACCAGCGGCTCGTTCGCGACCACCATGAGCCTGACCGACGCCCGAAAGGCGATCGAGGTCGGGCTGATCGCGCAAGGCTGGCGGGTCGCGGTCGGATCACCGCTCGAAGACGGCAGCGTCGTCCTCGAGGCGACCGCGGCCAAGGGTTGCAAGACGGAGGTGCGCTTCGTGCCGACGTCTGGCACTGTCATCATGTCGGTGCTGTACGGGGCGTCCTGCCCGTTCAGCTGATCGCACGGGAGACCGGATCGGCGCACGTCGGAGCTCGCTGTCGCGGGCACACTTGTCCAACGGCCGTTCTCGTCGCTGGCATCGTGTTCCTGGTGCTCGGCTCGATGCATTGAGGCCCCGGGCACACGACCCCGTTCGATCCGTTGCCACCGCCTGGCGACCATCGCAACGACGTTGTCACGCGCGATCCGGATTTGACCAGGCCGCGTAACGCTGCCTGAACGGCCGCCGTCTACGATCCGTCGATCGGGCGGAACTGGTTCCTCAGGAGGGATGGCGTGCAGCACCGATCCACGCGCTCCAACGATGTCCAGGCGCTCGCCTTTGTCGTAGCCCTCTTCGGCCTCCTCCTCGCCCTGACGGTCATGCTCGGGGCGCCGATCGGCTGACCGACTCGGGCGCGATCGATTCAGCCCCGGAGTCGAGCGGCTCCCTTGCCGTCGCCGGGATTCGGCTGGTGGTCCTCGCGGTTGTGTTCGTCGTGCTCCCGATGCTTCTCCTCGCAGCGATGACGCCTTCGCAGGGGTGCGGTGGAGGCTGACGATCGGCCGGGCGCGAGACATCCGATTCGACCGTGATGTCGGTGTCGACGTTCGCGTCGCCTCGACACCGATCCTGACGCGGCGGCCGATCAGGAAGGGCACGTGGTGACGGTCGAGGAGGGACTCCGGTCCCAGATCCGGAACATCGAAACGACCTACGGCCGGTCGATGGACGACTGGACGGCCGTCATCCGGTCAAGCGGCCTGACGCGCCACGGCCAGATCGTCGCGATGCTGAAGTCCGATCACCAGCTGACCCACGGCGCGGCGAACCGAGTCGCTCTCGTCGCGCTCGGAGCTCTCGCCCCAGCGGCCGAGCAGGGAGATCCGGTCGACGCGCTCTACGCGGTCCGGCCGGCGGCGGTCCGGGCGATCCATGACCGGCTCTGGCAAGCCATCGAAGGGCTCGGCGATGACGTCGAGGTCGCAGCCAAGAAGGGCTACGTGGCCCTTCGGAGACGGATCCAGTTCGGGATGATCAAGCCCGCGGCCCGGCATGTCGACCTGGCGCTGGTCCTGCCCGGCGAGCCCGTGACCGACCGACTCGAGTCCGCCGCGACATTCAATGCGTTGTTCAGTCATCGGATCCGCGTCCGAAGCGCGGCTGATGTCGACCCGGAGCTCGTGGGCTGGATCCGCCGGGCGTACGACCGGGCGGGCTGATCGCGGTCGCGGCCTCAGTCGTAGAGCCGCTCGAGGTGCCACGTCCCGTCTGTGAGGTCGAGGTAGACGAGGGCCAGCCAGCGCGCTCCGACGACCTTGCAATAGTCTCGTTCGATCGGCTCGCGCCACCACGATTCAGCCACCCGCCAGGCGTTGCAGACCTCGACCGGCTCGCGCTGGCCGTTCCAACGGATCGCGACCAGCCGCCCGGCGGCGTCCAGCTCGACGTCGATCGGCGGGTGCTCACGCAGCAATCGGGTCACGGGCGCCAGCTCCAGCGGTGCTCCGCGAGCGGCGCATCGGGATCGGTCACGACCACCTTCCGGACCCGACCCTCGCCGAACGTCAGCGCGAGCCGGGCCAGCTGCCAGCCGAGCCGGGCGGTCCGGGCAGCCTGCGGCACGAACAGCGGCAGCTGCTGGCCGACGGCCGGCTCGACCCCGGCCAGCTCCAGCTCGATCCGCTCGACCGCGGCCGGTGGCGGCGCCTGCTCGAGCCGGGCGAGGAGGAGGCGCTCGATCGCGTCCGCGTCGGCGGTCGGCTCGGGAAAGCGCTGCTCGACGACCAGCTCCCCGGGCGTGCCCGCGCGGGCGAATGCCAGCTCGATGGTCAGGCGGAGCGTTGCCCGGGCGGCGGCCATCCCCCGGGCATCGACCTGGGCGGCAAGTGCCCCGGCCAGCCGGTGGAGGACGAACCGGAGCGATTCAGTCTCGGCGATGGGCGGGTCGATTGGGAGCGCGAGGATCAGCCGCTCCGGGGCGCGCCGCGGCCGGAATCGTTCCAGCTCCTCGCCGCGGGCCCGGGCGTGAAGCCGGCCGCCCTCCTCGCCGAACCGGGCGACGAGCGCGCTCCGGGGTAATTCCGCCACCGCCCCGATCCGGCGCAGGCCGAACCGGGCGAGCCTGGCTCGAACGTCCGGATCCGGTGAGAGCAGCAACGACGGCAGGGGGGCGAGGAACCGGGCGTCCCCGCCCGGCTCGACGATCCGGGCGACGGCCGGCTCCGTGTGACCGGCCGCGACCGTCGCCGCGAACCGCGTCCCGGCGATCCCCGGTCGCGGCGCCCCGGGCAGGATCGTGGCGAGCGCCTCGACCAGGCGGCCGACGAGAACGGCGTCCGGGCCCCACAGCCGGTCGAGCCCGTCGGCCTGGAGCTCGATCAGGCCGAAGGCGGGGTCGGTCGGGTCGGTCGTGCCGGCGAGCCCCGGGCTGAACCGGGTGAGCGCCTCGAACGCCGCCTCGACCGCGGCCGCGTCGGCGTCGGTCTGCGGGTCGAGGAAGGCCGCCTCAGGAGCGAGCCGATGGGCCGACCCGAGCGGGATCCCGCGCCGCACGCCGAGCGCCCGGGCCGCCGGATCCGCGTCGATCACCAGCCCGTCCGTCCACGGCTGGCCGCCGAGGATCACCGGTCGGTCGGTCGGGAACGAGCCGGAGTGGCGGGACCGGGCCAGCCGGATCGGGAGGTGGGGCCAGTAGAGGTGGAGGAGTCGCATGGGTCGGGATCCGTCGGGTGGGAGCGCTGGGGCCGGTGGGAGCGAAGGCGACGACGGTGCCGGCGGTCAGAGCCTGGTCGTCGCGGAGGAGATCCGGGTGGCGGAGACAGCGGTCCCGCTCGCCACCCTCGGCGTAGAGGATCCGCAGCTCCGCCCGTCTCCCCGGCGGCCCGTAGCGGCTGCGGGCCACGAGCGCCTCCGTCCGCTGGCCGACGACGTCCCGTCCGAGCCGGATCCAGCCGCGCCGTTGGAGCTCCAGCCGCAGCCCGGTCGATTCGGCGACGGCGGTCGCGAGCCCGGGCGTCAGGCCCGGCGGCTCGAGGGCCACGAGCAGCGTCTCCGCCCGGCGAGCGAGGCTGGCCAGCCGCCGGAGCCGTTCAGCGGCCTTGGCCGGGGTCGTGCCGACATTCGGTCGCGGCGGGAGGTCGATCACGAGGACATCGACCGAACGGCCGGCGAGGAGCATCCCCGCGATCGAGAGGCCCTCGTCGAGGGTCTCGGGGGTCAGGACGACGAGCCAGTCGAGGCGGACGCCGCGGGCCGCGGCCTCGACCGGGTCAAGCGCCCGGGCAAGATCGAGCCAGGCGACGATCGCGCCATCGGCCTGGGCCTCGGCAACGAGCCGGAGGGCGAGGGTCGTGGCGCCGGAGCTCGGGGCGCCGCGCAGGGTCACGCTGGCGGAGCGCGGTAGCCCGCCCGGCCCGACGATCGCGTCGAGGGCCGGGAAGCCGGTCCGGACGATCCGCTCGACGCCGGTTCGAGGCTCGCCCGAAGGAGACGGGGCGGGCCCGTCATCGACGCCGGGCGG
>JANMCU010000140.1:0-4369 GCA_031361415.1 Chloroflexota bacterium
CGGATCATGGGCTCGTCCAACCACGCGATGCTCTGTCGCGTTCGACGGATCTGCCCGGCACCTGAGGAGACCGTGGTCGTCGAGGCGGTCTACAAGCCGACCGCCGGCGAGCGTCCACTCGACGACTTCCCGGACGCCACGCTGTCCCATCGCGAGGTCGCCGCGTATCTCGTCAGCGAGGCGATCGGCTGGGGGATCGTGCCGCCGACGATCCGGCGCGACGGTCCGTTCGGCGACGGGTCGCTCCAGCTCTGGATCGACGTCGACGAGACGGTCGACGTCGTCGCGATGGTCGTCGGCGACGACCCACGCCTGCGCCGGATCGCGGCCTTCGACGCGGCGGTCAACAACACGGATCGGAAGGGCGGGCACCTCCTGCCGACGAGTGACGGGCACGTCTATGGCGTCGATCACGGCGTGACGTTCTCGACGGTGCCCAAGCTCCGGACGGTGCTCTGGGGCTGGCGCGGCCGGCCGTTCGCGGTCGACGAGCTCGACGGGCTCGCTCGCCTGGCGGGTGCGCTGCGCGGCGACCTGGCGCGCGATCTGGCCGGACTGCTGTCACGGGGCGAGATCGCGGCCACGCGACGGCGGGTCGACGCGCTGCTCGAGACGCGGCGGTTTCCCCTCCCCCGCCCGGACTGGCCCGCGATACCGTGGCCGCCGTTCTGAGGGCTCGCCGGGGCTGAAACATCGTGCGAGTCACCGGCGACTCAAACTCGCGTCGAGCGAGCGTACACGGGCGCCCAATCGGTCAGATCTCGTGCGCGACCACGCTCGCTGACGTCGAATCCGAGTCAGGCGTGACTCAGCCGCGCGGCCGCGTTCCGATGGGGCACCATTGCGATCGTGCGGCGCTGGAACGGCTGGATCGACGAAGGCAGCGACCCGCCGCCCGTGGCGGCCGAGGCGCGGCGCCTGCTCGAGGCCGAGATCGGGCCCGGCCGGCCGAGCCCGGACGCGAAGCTCGAGGATGTCGTCGCGGCCCTGCCGGTGACCGCATTCGCGGACGATGCCGCGGGCCGCCTGTCCCTCGACCCGGCCGATCGGATCCGCCACGCCCGCGGCCAGAGCCTGCCCGACTGGATCGCGCTGCGGAGCGGGCGGCTCGGACGCGTGCCGGATGCCGTCGCCCGACCGGCTGACGGTTCCGCGGTCCGGGCGCTGTTCGAGCTGGCCCGCGACCGCAGCGCAACCCTCATCCCGTATGGGGGCGGGACGAGCGTCGTCGGCGGCGTCACTCCGGACCCCGAGGACGTCCGTCCGACGATCAGCGTGGCCATGGACGCGCTCGCCGGGCTACGCGACCTCGACCTGCGGAGCGGCATCGCGACGTTCGGCGCGGGCACCCTGGGACCCGACATCGAGGCCGCACTGGCGCCCCACGGCATGACCCTCGGCCACTTCCCGCAGTCTTGGGAAGGTTCGACGCTCGGTGGCTGGGTCGCCGCTCGGTCGGCCGGCCAGCAGTCGATCGGCTTCGGGCGGATCGAAGCGCTGTTCGCCGGCGGTTCGCTCGAGGCGCCAGCTGGCGCCCTCGAGCTGCCGCGCAACCCGGCCTCGGCGGCCGGTCCGGACCTCCGCCAGCTCGTCCTCGGTTCGGAGGGTCGGCTCGGGATCCTGACCGAGGCGACCGTTCGCGTCGCCGCCAAGCCGCGCCTCGAGGCGATCCCGTCGTGGTTCCTGCCCGACTGGGCGCGCGCGATCGAGGCCTCGCGGGACATTGGACGTGCCGGCATTCCCCTGTCGATGGTCCGCTGCTCGACCCCGCTCGAGACCGCAACGCTGCTGGCCCTCGCCGGCAGCGGACGGGCGGTCCGGGCCCTCCGCGCCTACCTCGGGCTACGCCGGCGCGGGCCCGCGCCGTGCCTGCTCCTCGTCTCCGCATCGGGCGACGCGAAGCTCGTCGAGCTCGCGGTCCGCGAGACCGGCTCGATCGTCCGTCGCCATGACGGGATCGGCGTCGGCGGCTCGCTCGGGCGGCAATGGCTCCGCAACCGGTTCCGGACCCCGGACCTGCGCGACGCCCTCTGGGACCTCGGCTACGCCGTCGACACGCTCGAGACCGCCGTCGACTGGAGCCACCTGCCGGATCTCGCGGCCGCGGTCGGCCGGGCGCTTCGTCATGGTCTCGAAACCGATGCTGGCGGTAGGAGCGAGCGGGTCCACGCGTTCAGCCACCTCTCGCACGTCTACCCGAGCGGGTCCAGCCTGTACGCGACCTATGTCTTCCGGCTCGCCGCCGACCCGGACGAGACCCTAGAACGCTGGCGACGTTTGAAGACGGCGGCGAGCGACGCGATTGTCGCCCACGGCGGCACGATCAGCCACCAGCACGGGGTCGGGCGTGACCACCGGCCGTGGCTGGTGGCCGAGAAGGGCGATCTCGGCCTGGCCGTCCTCGGCGATGTCGCCCACCGGCTCGATCCCGACGGCCTGCTGAACCCGGGCATCCTGCTCGGCGACGAGGCCGCGCGGCGGGCGCCCGCTCCGTGACCGCCGATCACGTCCTCGCGATCGACGTCGGCACCCAGAGCGTGCGAGCCTTCGTCTTCGACGCGGCCGGGAACCTCGTCGGCCAGGCCCGGATCCCGATCGAGCCGTACGTCTCGCCGCAGCCGGGTTGGGCCGAGCAGGACCCGGAGCTCTACTGGCGCTCGATCGGCGAGGCGTGCGCGGGCCTCTGGGCGGCCGGGATTGCCCGGCGCGACGCGATTGCGGGCGTCGCGCTCACCACCCAGCGGGCGACGATCGTCGTGACCGACGACGCCGGGACGCCCCTCCGGCCGGCAATCGTCTGGCTCGATCAACGTCAGACGCGCGACGTCGCCCCGATCGGCGGGATCAACGGGCTCGCGTTCCGTGCCCTCGGCGTCCGCCGGACAGTGGCCGCGTTCCAGGCCGATTGCGAGGCGAACTGGCTCCGGGCCAACGAGCCGGAGGTCTGGGGCCGCGTCCGGCGCTACCTCTTCCTCTCCGGCTTCCTGGCCTACCGCCTGACCGGCCGGTTCGTCGACTCGATCGGCAGCCAGGTCGGCTACGTCCCGTTCGACTACAAGGGTCTGGCGTGGGCGAAGCCCGGCGACTGGCGCTGGTCGGCTGTCCCGATCGAGCCCGGCTGGCTGCCGGAGCTGGTTGCACCGGGCGGCCGGTTGGGCGAGCTCACGGTTGCCGCAGCGGCCGTCGTCGGGCTGCCGGCCGGGACGCCGGTGATCGCGGCCGCGGCCGACAAGGCCTGCGAGGTGCTCGGTTCCGGCGCCCTCGATCCGGACATCGGGTCGCTGTCCTACGGCACGACCGCGACGATCAATACGACCCAGCGCCGCTACGTCGAGTCCGTGCCGCTGGTCCCGCCCTACCCGGCCGCGGTCCCCGGCGCGTACAGCCTCGAGGTCCAGGTCTACCGCGGCTACTGGCTCGTCGACTGGTTCAAGCGCGAGTTCGGCGCCTCGGAGGTGGCTCGCGGCGAGGCGCTCGGGGTCGCCGCCGAAGCCCTGTTCGACGACCTCGTCCGCTCCACCGAGCCCGGATCCATGGGCCTGATGCTCCAGCCGACCTGGACACCCGGCGTCCGGATCCCGGGCCGCGAGGCGAAGGGCGCGATGATCGGGTTCGGCGACGTCCACACCCGGGCGCACCTCTACCGGGCGATCCTCGAAGGCCTGGCGTATGCGCTGCGCGAGGGCGGCGAGCGGGCGGCGGGCCGGGCGAAGACGCCCCTCCGCGAGCTGCGCGTGTCGGGCGGCGGCGCCCAGTCGCCGGCCGCCGTCCAGCTGACCGCGGACATCTTCGGGCTGCCGACCGGCGTGCCCCACACCCACGAGACATCGGGCCTCGGCGCGGCGATCGACGCCGCGGTCGGGCTCGGGCTGCATTCGTCGATCGATGCTGCGGTCGGCGCGATGACCCGGCTGACCCGGACGATCGAGCCGGACCCGGTCCACCAGCGGCTTTACGACCAGCTCTACCGGCGGGTCTACCGGCGCATGTACGACCGCCTGAAGCCGCTCTACGAGGAGATCATGGCGATCACGGGCTATCCGCCGAGCTGACCCGGTGCCACCTGCCCGCTCCGTGGGCCAACGGGTCCGCGGCCGACCAAGCTGGGGTGGTCTGTCCGCCAGACGTGCGAGCGGACCGCGCAGAGGGCCAACCGGCGGTCGCGTTGCACCTCACACGCATGCAATCCGCGCTCAGGACGCGTCAGCTCCGGTTCAGCCGCACGTCACACGCACATCGAGAAACGCGGATCGCTCGACGCCGGTCCAGTTGCACCGTTCGCGCACAACGAGATGGCGACCACCGTCCAGGCACGACCGCCCGACTGCGTTCGTCGCACATGGGTGCGCAAGGCGGCCGCGAGCACCGG
>JANMCU010000090.1:0-15302 GCA_031361415.1 Chloroflexota bacterium
CGCGGCCGGCAGGAGGTCCGGGGTCGTGATCGCGTCGTAGGCGATCCGGTGGAACAGCGCGAACGACATGACCGGCATCTCCAGCTGGCCGACCTTGGCGACCGTCGGCGTCCCTTCCTCGATCCGGATCCCGACGACGAGGTCCGGCCGGCCCGTCTGACGGGCGATGTAGCCGATGAACGAGTAGTTGAAGATGTCGTTCTTCCACGCCCCGTGGCCGCCGTTTGCCTTCGGGTCCCAGATCTGGGCGGTGCCGGTCTTGCCGCCGACGTCGTAGCCCGGGATCAGCGTTCGATCCCGGTAGAACGGGACCGTCGTGACGACGTGGCGCATCATCCCGATGAGCGTCCCGGACAGGTTCTGGTCGATCACCCGACCGCCCTGGACAGCCTTCGTCTCGGTCAGGCCCACCGCCTTGACGACGTGCGGCTGGATCGCGAGGCCGCCGTTGACCATCTCCGAGTACGCGGTCGCGAGCTGGAGCGGAGTCACTGCCACGCCCTGCCCGAACGATCCGTTGGCGAGGTCGATCTGGCGCCAGGCATTGATGGCCGGGTCGTGGACGATCCCGCCGACCTCGTTGGCGAGATCGACCCCGGTCGGCTTGCCGAACCCGAATCGCATCCAGGTCGAGTGGAGGATCCCCGACGCGGTCCGCAGGCTCGGGTCGAGGGTGAGGGCTGTCCTGGCCGCGACGACATTGCGCGAGTAGGCGATCGCGTCCTCGAACGTCATCCAACCCTTGGCCTTGCGGTCGGCATCGTCGACCTGGGTCCGACCGCCGTCGAGGTGGAGAACCCCAGTGTCGTTGACGCGAGTCTGGGTGGTGACCTTGTGCTGCTCCATCGCGGCGACAACCGTCAGCATCTTGAAGACCGACCCGGGCTCGTAGCTCGCGCTGATGATCGGATCGACGAAGCGGGCCGGGTCGCTGGCCGCAATCGCGGAGTAGTCGTTGCCGTCGTACGACGGGTATGAAGCCTCGGCGAGCACCTCGCCGGTGTACGGATTCATCACGACCGCCGAGACGGACTTCGCTCGGTCCGCTGCCCAGGCGGCGAGGATCTCCTGCTCGACCGAGAGCTGGAGGCCGGCGTCGATCGTGAGCCGGATGTCCTGGCCCGGGGTTCCGGGATCCTTGACGATCGTCGTGTCCGGGATCGATCGGGAGGCCACGTCGCGCTGGGCCTGGACGATCTTCGGGCGGCCGCTGAGCAGGTCCTGGTAGAACTGCTCGACCCCGTATTGACCGGCGCCGTCGCGGTTGACGAAGCCGAGGAGCTGGGCGGCGAGCGTGGTGTTCGGGCCGCCCCCGACCTGCGGGTAGACCCGAACCGGCTCGGACTCGAGAGCGACTCCCTCGATCTCCTTGGCGGCGACGGCGGCCCGGACCCGATCCGCCGTCGCGGTGTCGAGCCCATGGGCCAGGATCACGTACTGCTTGTCCGAGGTCACCCGGCTGACCAGCAGGTCGGCGTCGGCGCCGGTCAGGCCGAGGATCGAAACGATCGCCGCGGCGACCGGACCACGCCGCGTCGGTGCGATCTCCGACGGCGTCGCGATCAGGCGCTCACGCTCGATCGTGGTCGCGAGGACGACGACCCCGGACCGGTCGTAGATGTTGCCACGTCGGCTCGGGGTCTCCTCACGGATCGTCGTCTGCTGGAAGGCCTCCTCCGCGAGGCGATCGCGCTGGCCGACCTGCCAGTAGGCGAGGCGCGCGAAGAGCGCCGATCCGACGATCGCGAAGGCGATCAGCAGGATGAGCGCACGGCCACGCGAGTCAGTCCGGCCCATTCGTCGATCCGGTTCGTCAGTTCGCGCCGACGACGATCGGCGCCCGGAGCTGGGTCAGGCCGGCGTCGATCGCCATCTTCCGGACGGCGGGCTCCTGGCCGAGTCGGTTGAGATCGGTCGTCAGCTCCTGCTTGCGGACGAGGAGCGCATCCTGCTCGCGGCCGAGCCGTTCAAGGTCGTAGCCCGTCGCCGACACGCGGACGCTCTGGGCGAGCGAGAAGAACGCAAGCAGGAACGCGAGGACGATCCCGCCGAGGATGAAGGCGAAGTGATTCGTCTGGCGGTGCGCCCGGACCGCACCACGGACGCGGCGCCGCGGCAGGGTCGGTGCGTGGACCTCCCGCGATCGCTGGGGCAGGAAGCTGGAGCGAGGGCGGGCCCCCGAATAGACGGCCACCTACTCGCCGATCGCGAAACGGATCCGCGGGGCGCGCGGGTCGAGAAACGCGAAGGGGTCGACCTGGGACGAGACACCGAAGACGTCGAGCTCGAGATCCTCCATCGTCGGCTGGTGGCGCTGGTTGCCCACCCGCTCATGGACCTCGTGCTGGCGACGACCATACGAACGACGTCGGCTGGACTGGTGTCGCTTGCTCACGGTGACTCCTCCTCTCTTTGAGTGGGATGGATGAACGGGTCAGGCGGCGAGGCGCTCGGCCGCCCGCAGGCGGGCGCTTCGAGCGCGAGGGTTGGCGGCGATCTCCTCGGGTGTCGGGGTGAGCGAAGGCCGGGTGACGAGCCGCAGCCGCGGGTTGTGTCCGCAGACACAGACCGGGACCTCGGGCGGGCACACGCAGCCACGTCGCTCGGACGCGAAGAAGCGCTTGACGATCCGGTCCTCGAGCGAGTGGTAGCTCAGGACCACGAGGCGACCACCGGGCCGGAGCAGGTCGACCGCATCGGCGAGCGCCTCCTGGAGCGCGTCGAGCTCCGCGTTGACGGCGATCCGGAGCGCCTGGAAGACCCGCGTCGCCGGGTGGATCCGGCGCCGGACACGGGGATTGCCCGGCGCGACGCGCTCGATCAGGGCGGCCAGCTCCTCGGCGGTGGCGATCGGCGCGGTCGCCCGAGCGGCGACGATCGCGTTGGCGATCCGGTTCGCCCGCGGCTCCTCGCCGTAGCGCTTGAACAGCGCGGAAAGCTCGATCCGGTCGAGCGTCGCGAGCAGCTCCGCGGCCGGGACGCCTCGGGTCGTGTCGAACCGCATGTCGAGTGGACCGCCCGTCCGGAAGCCGAAGCCGCGTTCCGCGTCACCGAGCTGGAAGCTCGACAGACCGAGGTCGAACAGCATCCCGTCGACGGACCCGAAACCGGCCTCGGGGGCCACGGTTCGCAGTTCGCGGAAGTTCGCCCGACGGAGGACCAGCCGGTCGCCGAAGCGCGCGCGGAGACGGCCGTCGACTCTGGCGATGGCCGCCCCATCGGCATCGAGACCGAGGAGGCGGCCATCAGGGTTGGTCGCCTCCAGGATCCGCTCGGTGTGCCCACCGCCGCCGACGGTTGCATCGATCTGAAGGCTGCCGGGGGCAGGGGCGAGCATCGACATGACCTCGTCCACCAGCACCGGCAGGTGCCCTTCCTTCATCTCTCCTCCACCGTTGACGTCGGATCCCGCTCGGATCCTGGAAGCGCATGTGGTGCGTCCGGCGGCTCTCCGGCCGGCGAACGGCTCGCCTAGATCCCGAGCCCGCCGATCGCCGCAGCGAGTGCGGTCGGGTCCTCGAGGCTGCGGCGATAGGTCTCCCACGTCGCGGGAGCCCAGATCTCGGCGTGATCGCGCGCGCCGACGACGACGGCGTCGGAGTCGAGCCCGGCCATCTCCCGGAGGTAGCCCGGGATCAGGACGCGGCCCTGGCCGTCGAGCGTCGACTCGACTGCCCCGGCAAAGATGAATCGCGAGAACCGGCGAGCGCTCTCGTCGGTGATCGGCAGGGTTGCGACCTTCTCGGCAAGGGCGTCCCAGCCCTCCCGGGTGTGGATCGCGAGGCACGCGTCGAGCCAGCGCGAGACGACAAGACCCGTGTCCAGCTGGGCACGGAATCGCGACGGGACGGCGAGCCGTCCCTTGTCGTCCACCGAGTGCCGGTACTCGCCGGTGAACATCTACGGAAACCCCAGTCGGGTGCGGTGCCCTGGTCGATGGATGCGCGATGTGAGCGCGAGGTTGAGCGCGAGGCGGAGCGCGTGTCCCCCACTTTGGGCCACTTCACACCACTTCAGGGCATGATAGCGCACGGCCGCGGGTCGTCAATGGGCAACTTCACCAGCGGGTTGGCCGGCTGGGGCGCGCGGACGCGGGTTCGGTCGCCCCACGCCCGATCCGTTTGTGCTCAGCGGGCCGGGTCAGCGAGTCGGCGTCGGGATCCTCAGCTCGTCGCCGGCGTGGATCGGAACGCGAAGGTTCGGGTTCATCGCGAGCATCCCGCGATACGACACGCCGAACCAGTTGGCGATGCTCTGCAGGTTGTCACCCGACCGGACAACGTAGATCCAGCAGTCCGCCGTCGAGGGGCATTTTGTGAGCAGTGCGAACCGATTGCTCGACGGTCGCGGGGTCGCGACCGGCGGCGTCGGTGTCGCAGGCAGCGGAGTTGGGCTGGCGGTCGGATTCGGACTCGGTGTCGAGGACGGGCTGAGTGATGGCGATGGTTCGACTGACGGGCTCGGTGTCTGCGTCGTGGTCGCGAGCACGGACGGGCTCGGTGACGGCGTCGGCACCGGGCTGGCGACGGCGGCGAAGACCGGCGACCCGCTCGCCAACGGCAGGTTGAAGCCACCGCGGACGGCCAGGAACCCGAACGACGCGGCGAGGGCGGCCAGAAGGACGAGCGTTGCGCCGATGACCGCCCGCGAAACCGGCTGACGCCTCGGTGGCGGTGGCGGCGAGCCGGCCAGGAGGACGCCCCGGAGGTAGCGCGGGCAGTTGACGTGGGCCGCCGCGACGCAGACGAGGTCCTGCTGGCGACCGGATTGCGGGACCGGCTCGCCGATTGCGGTGCAGCGGTTGGCGGGATCGACACCGGATGCAGGCCCGAGCGCGCCATCCGCACTCTCGACCGCCAGGAACCGGCAAATCGATGCTGGGCGGTCGAGGTCGCGGTCTGGGCCGGCCCGGAATGGGCTGTCCGCGCGGACGCCGGGCAGTGCCTCGCCCGACGTCGTTCCCGAACCCTCCGCCACGCGCCCTCCGCGCTCAGACCGCCATGGACGGCGCGGAGTCTAGTACGTTTGGTGAGTTGCCGTGACGAGCGCGGCGATGCTACATTCCGCGCCCGATCGGCACATCGCACCGCCCGTCCCCTCCGAGGCACCTCGTCAAGATGGCCATGCCGCTCCCGATGGTCACAATCGAGCCCGATCCGTTGCGTCTCGCTCCGCAGCGGATCAAGCGCTGCACGTTCCGTCGGCTGATCCAGGTCGAGAGCAGGCCCGAGCGCCTGTACGACGTCGAGTGCCTGCTGCCGGACCGTCGCCTGCCGATCCCGCTCGGCAACCTGGACGCGGCCACGCCGATCTGCAACGCCTGCACCGCCCCGCACACGTTCCGCCCCGACGAGGACTAGAGGGGCGCGCTGCCGGATCCTCCAGCTGGCGGCCCATGATCGCCGCTCATTGAGGGGCGTCGCTCTCGATCCGTGAGTCCCGGAGGACTCGAATTGCCGATGTGCGAGCACGCAGGGTCGCGGGATCACGCACATTCACGGCGATCCATGCACGGTCATTGCGATTCCGAGTCGACCCGGACTCGGCCAGATTCGCCAGTGACGACCTGGGCAATTGGGCACCCAGACGAGGACATGTCAACGAGGCGGTCTGTACGCCGAGTTCTGTCGCGACGGCTTGCGCCGCCACGGATGGCCATCCATCTGAGGCCGCCGGTTACCCGACGGCTCTTGCGGCCGACCCGAGGGCTGGGCAGCGCACCTCTCCCCCGTCGGGTTGCCCCGACGGGTTGCGCCCTCCTATTTGGCCTTGCTCCGGGTGGAGTTTGCCGCGTTTCACTCCGTCGTCGGCTTGCACCGCCGACGGCATCGTCACTGTGGCACTGGTCCTCGTCTCACGACGGACGGGCGTTACCCGCCACCCTGCGCTGAGGAGCTCGGACGTTCCTCACGCCGTGCGGGGTTGCCCCCGGCGGCGCGCGGCCATCCGACCGCCTCGCTGACCGACCCATTCTACGGCCGCGATCGCGCGGGCCCGCCGACGACAGTCTACGGAACCGCCGGGTGCTCGAGCCGAACCAGGACGATCCGGCCCGTCGCGCCGCTCAGCACGAGCTGGCCGAGCGGGTCGAGCTTGGCCTGCGTCGCCCCGCCCAGGGCCCGCAGGTAGGTGGTCTCGAACGCGGACACCCCGGCACCGGGACAGCCCATGTCGGTTGACACGAGCTCGCGAACACCGAGCTGGCCAGTCGATGGATCGAGCCGATAGGGGCCACCGTACTGGTTGCAGCCGCCGGTCCCGCTGACTCGAACGGCATCGAAGGTGGCAGTCGGCACGGCGCCCGCGACCGGCGAGCGGCCATCGACCGACACGACGATCCACGAGGTTCCCGCGAGGCCTGAAATGGCGCCTCCAGGCGGGGATCCGGACGGTCCGACCTCGGCAGCGCAGGCCACGAGCGATCCGGCGAGGATGCCGACCAGCGCGACGGTCAGGAGAAACCGGTCGAGGAGCGAGCGGTCTGGCACGGCCCGACGACGCGTCGACCCGGCCTCAGGTTCCGGGCCGGATGACGACGACCGCCGGGCCGCCCGCCGCCACCCGGTCGATCGCCTCGTTGCAGAGCGCATCGGCAGTCGAGTTCTGGGCGCGCGGAACGTGGGTCGCCGACCAGCGCTCGAAGCCGCGCAGGGTCCGGCGCGACGTCTCCCAGAGCGGAATGAGCTTGCTGTCCTTCACCCGCCAGCGGCCGGCCAGCTGCTCGACGATCAGCTTCGAGTCCAGGAGCATCACGACCTCGCGCGCTCCGAGCTCCGCCGCCAGGGCCAGCGCCCGGACGACCGCGGTGTACTCGGCGACGTTGTTCGTCTGGACGCCGAGGAACTCCGAGATCGTGGCGTCCGGCCGGGCCCGGGGATCCCGGGCGTCGGGGCGGGCGAGGTCGATCAAGGCAGCGCCCGCCGAAGCCGGGCCCGGATTGCCACGCGCCGCGCCGTCGGTCCGGACCACGAAGGCGCGCCGTTCCACGGGACCGCCACCGACCGACTGGGGTGCCTCGGGTGGCCCCCACAACGTCTCAGGCGGCGCGCCCGGTTCGCGACTCAGGCGCCGTCTCCCGCTGGCGGCGGTGTGTCCGACGAGGTCGGGCCGCCAGCCGGCGGGCCGCTCGGGAGCACCGGCATGTCGACCATCGGCAGCGGCTCACGCTTGCCGGTCAGCTTCCGCCAGACCATCTGGATCGGGTCGTAATACTTGTCGGCAACCCGCTCCTTGAGCGGGATGATCGCGTTGTCGGTGATCTTGATGTGCTCCGGGCAGACCTCGGAGCAGCATTTCGTGATGTTGCAGTAGCCGATTCCGCCCTCGTCCTTGAGATGGCCGGTCCGGTCGGCGGTGTCGATCGGATGCATCTCCAGCCCGGCACTGCGGACGAGGAAGCGCGGCCCGATGAACGGGCTCTCGGTCTCGTGGTTGCGCAGGACGTGGCAGACGTCCTGGCACAGGAAGCACTCGATGCATTTGCGGAATTCCTGGACTCGCTCGATGTCCTCCTGCTGCCAGCGCCACGACTCCTGCGGCTGGTCAGCGGGCGGCTGGAACGGCGGGATCCGCTTGTTCACCTCGTAGTTCCAAGAGACGTCGGTGACCAGGTCGCGGATCAGGGGGAAGGCCCGCATCGGCTCGACGGTGATCGTCTCGCCCGCCTCGAAGTCCGACAGGCGCGTCTTGCAGGTCAGGCTCGGGCGCCCATTGACCTCAGCGCTGCACGACCCGCATTTGGCCGCCTTGCAGTTCCAGCGAACGGCCAGGTCGGGCGCCTCGTGGGCCTGGATCCAATGGAGCGCGTCGAGGACGACCATGCCGTCCTCGACGGGGACGTCGAACTCCACGAAGGCGCCGGTCGTGCTCGGTGTTCCGCGAAAGACGCTCAGGTGGGCTTCGGGCATCAATGCGACTCCGTCGTGATCAGCTCGCGCAGGTCATCCGGAAGAGGCGGCAACGGAGTGGTCATGATCTCCATCGTGTCCCCCGCCAGACGGATCGCATTGTTCTGCGTGGCCCAGACCGGGTCCGGATCGGGAAAGTCGAGGCGGCTGTGGGCGCCCCGGCTCTCGCGTCGCTCGCGGGCGCTGCGCGCGACCGCCTCCGACACGATCAGCATGTTGCGAACCTCGTAGACGAGGCCCCACGACGGGTTGAAGGCCCGACCGCCGGCGATCCGGATCGCATCCCAGCGGGCACGCAGATCGGCGAGCCGCCCGATCGCCTCGTCGAGGTCAGCTTCGATCCGGAAGATGCCCACGAGCGATCCCATCGTCGCCCGGAGCTCCTCGTGGAGCCGGTACGGATCTTCGCCCGCCGCGTTCCCGGCGTCCCCTTCCCCGATCTCGGGTCCGAACGGCCGCGCCAGCTCCGCCGCCGCCGACCGAACCGCGGACGGATCGATATGCGGCATGTCGGGCTGCGTCGCCGCGAATGCGGCAGCACCGGCCCCCGTCCGCTGGCCGAACACGAGCAGGTCGGACAGCGAATTGCCGCCGAGCCGGTTGGCCCCGTGCATGCCGGCCGACACCTCGCCGGCCGCGAACAGGCCTGCCCGGGTGGTCGCGCCGGTCTCGGCGTCGACCCGGATGCCACCCATCATGTAGTGGGTCGTCGGTCCGACCTCCATCGGTCCCGCGGTGATGTCGACGTCGGCGAGCTCCTTGAACTGGTCATACATCGACGGCAGCTTGCGCCGGACGTGCTCGGCGGGGAGGTAGCTGATGTCGAGGAAGACCCCGCCGTGGGGCGAGCCGCGACCCTCCCGGACCTCGGTATAGATCGCTCGAGCCACGTTGTCGCGAGTCGACAGCTCGGGTGGCCGGCGGGCGTCGGTCGTGCCCCCGGCGCTCTGGGCGTCGACCCAGCGGGTCGCCTCTTCGTCGGTGGCGGCGTATTCGTTGCGACGATCCTCGGGCAGGTACTTCCACATGAACCGCTCGCCGTCCTTGTTCCGGAGGATCCCGCCCTCGCCTCGAACGGCCTCGGTGACGAGCAGGCCGCGCACACCGGGTGGCCAGACCATTCCGGTCGGGTGGAACTGGACGAACTCCATGTCGATCAACTCGGCGCCGGCAAGGTACGCGAGGGCCTGGCCGTCGCCCGAGTACTCCCACGAGTTCGACGTGATCTCGTACGCCCGCCCGATCCCGCCGGTCGCGAGGACGATCGCCTTGGCCGGGAAGAGCACCGTCTGGCCGGTGGTCCGCCAGTAGCCGAAGGCGCCCTTGACCCGATCCGGCCGGGCGAGCAGATGGGTGATCGTGCACTCCATGTACACCTTGATGCCGGCCGCGACCGCGCGATCCTGGAGCGTCCGGATCATCTCGAGCCCGGTCCGGTCGCCGACATGTGCCAGGCGCGAGTAGGTGTGCCCGCCGAACGGCCGCTGGAGAATCCGGCCGTCGCGCGTCCGGTCGAAGACCGCCCCCCAGTACTCGAGCTCACGCACCCGATCCGGCGCTTCCTTGGCGTGCAGCTCGGCCATCCGCGGGTTGTTCATGAGCTTGCCGCCGACCATCGTGTCGCGGAAGTGGACCTGCCAGCTGTCGCGATCGTCGACGTGGCCCATCGCCGCCGCGACGCCGCCCTCGGCCATCACGGTGTGGGCCTTGCCGAGCAGCGACTTGCAGACCAGCCCGACCGATGCCCCGCGTTCGGCCGCCTCGATCGCCGCTCGAAGCCCGGCCCCGCCGGCGCCGATCACGAGGACGTCGTGGGGATGCTGTTCCGGGGCGTCGTTCACAGGCGGATCGCCGGATCGACGACGATGCCGAGCGCCAGCAGGCGGACGTACAGGTCGGCGAGGGTGACCGTGATCAGGCTCGCCCATGCCCACGACATGTGGTGGACGTTCATCGTCGTCAGCCGCTGCCACAGGCTGTAGCGGACCTGGGCCCGGCGCGAGCACGAGAAGCAGTCGAGCCTGCCGCCGACGACGTGGCGGAGCGAATGGCACGACAGCGAGTAGCCGGTCAGGAGGGCCGCGTTCAGGAACAGGATCCCCACGCCGAGGCCGATCCGCACCCGCCCGTCCGGCACGACCGACAACGCCGCATCGATCCAGAGGAAAGCCAGCGGGATGAACGCGAGGTACAGGAAATAGCGGTGGACGTTCTGGAGGATGAACGGGAAGGCCGTCTCCATCCTGTAGCGGCGATGGACCGTCGGCTCACCGACGGCACACCCGGGCGGGTCGGCGAAATAGAACCGGTAGTAGGCCTTCCGGTAGTAGTAGCAGGTCGCCCGGAAGCCGAGCGGGACCCACAGGATGAACAGACCCGGGCTGATCCAGGTCGGCAGCCAGTCCGGCTTGATCAGGGGCGAGAACAACGGCGAGAGGTACTCGTCGACCTTGTATGCCGTTCCGAACAGCGGCGTCCAGATGATGCCGCTGAAGAAGAGATACGTGGCGCAGATCGTGAACACGGTCGCCTGAATCCCCGGGGCGAGCCACCAGCGATCGCGACGGCGAGTGACGCCGAGCCCGGCCGGCGCGGTTCCGCGCGGCTTGATGGTCGTCCGGGCAGTCGTCATCGCGAGACGTGGCCTCCGATCGGGATGTGGACGGTCGTCGCGCCCGCTTGTACGCGAGCGGAAAATGACGTCGGGCTCGTCGACCATTCTAGCCGCGCGGTCGGTTACCTGATCAGACGCTGGCGGCTGCGGCGTCCGTGGCGGATGAGCTGGCGCCGAGGCGCTCGATGATCGCGTCGGCGAACTGGCTGGTGCCGGCCTCGCCACCGAGGTCGTAGGTGGTCCGCCGGCCATCGGCGATGACCTCGCGGATCGCCGTCTCGACCTGGATCGCAGCCGCCTGCTCACCGAGATGGCGAAGCATCAGCACGCCGCTCAGCATCAGGGCGGTCGGGTTGGCCTTGTTCAGGCCCGCGTACTTGGGCGCCGAGCCGTGGACCGGCTCGAAGACGGCGGCTTCGGTCCCGATGTTCGCCCCGGGCGCGACGCCGAGCCCGCCGACGAGCCCGGCGCACAGGTCGCTGACGATGTCGCCGTACAGGTTCGGCAGGACCATGACGTCGTACAGCTCCGGCTTCTGGACGAGCTGCATGCACATGTTGTCGACGATCCGGTCCTCGAACTCGATCCGCCCCTCGTAGTCGGCGGCGATGGTCCGACAGCTCTCGAGGAACAGCCCGTCGGACAGCTTCATGATGTTCGCCTTGTGAACCGCGGTGACCTTGTGGCGGTCGTTGGCGACGGCGTATTCGAATGCGTAACGGGCGATCCGTTCCGACGCGGCACGGGTGATGATCTTGATGCTCTCGGCGGCGTCGGGGCCGACCATGTGCTCGATCCCGATATAGAGGTCCTCGGTGTTCTCGCGAACGATCACGAGGTCGACATTCTCGTATCGGGTCTCGAGGCCCTTCATCGACCGCGCCGGGCGGACGTTGGCGTACAGCCCGAGGGCCTGGCGGAGGGTGACGTTGGCGCTCCGGAAGCCGCCGCCGACGGGCGTCGTGATCGGGCCCTTGAGGGCGACCTTGTTGCGCCGGATCGATTCGAGAACCGCCTCGGGGAGCGGAGTGCCGTGCTCGGCGATCATCGCCTCGCCGGCCTCCTGGTACTCCCAGTGGAAGCCGACCCCGGTCGCCTCGAGCACGCGCCGGGTCGCCTCCGCCAGCTCCGGACCGATGCCGTCGCCGGGGATCAGGGTCACGCGGTGGGCCATGGAGCGATTGTAGCCCGCGCGCCGAGACGGCCCTCCGCGCGCGACGACGGGCCGTCCGGATCCCGAGGCGTCGATCGTTACGGGGTAAAGGTCACGACCGCGGAAAGGGTGAGGGTCTCCACACGGGTGTTGATCCGGTTGCCATCGCACGGAACCGCGTCATTGTCACAAGCGACGAAATAGTGGCGAGTGAACTCGTGGACCCCGGTCAGACCCGCCGGGAAGTTGTAGTACCAAAGCTCGTTGACCGTGAATCCGTCGCCGATGAAAGACCATCGGACGAAGTCGGCGGTCAGATCCGTACCATCCATATCGAGCACGAAGTTGTTGAGCCCGATCGTCTTGTCCCCAATGGCGAAGACGAAGCCGTGGTCGATGTGAAATGGCGTTGACGCGGGGAAGGTCTGATCCCCGCCACGCAGGTCAATGCGATCCCCGACCGCCTGATTCCTTGGCGCCGCCATGGACGGCGCTGCGGACAGGCTGAGCAGAAGGGTCGTCGCAAGCGCAAGTGCGATCGGCAAACGGCGCATGGTGATCTCCTTTCGGGAGAAAGGTCGGCCCTGTGGAGACTCGCGAGTGCGAGCGTCAGGGCCGCGATACGCTGGGGCGACGGCGGTCCGATGCGGCGTGGTCAGTGGGCGAGCAGTGGTGCGCTCCCCCATCGGACCGAGCTCTCGAATGCGTCGGTCCGGGTCAGCTGGGTGAGGCTGCGGAGATGCTCGCTTGCGTCGAACCGTCCGATCCAGAGATCGGCGTTCGCATCAGGCCCGGGAATGATCGAGACCACCATCTCGGCGCCGTCCGGCGAGAAGGTCGACGATCGGAACTGCCAACCCGTTCGAGTGCCGTCGAGGATCAGCTGGACGTGAGTCCCGTCCGGGTGGGCGACGAACACGCCGGACGATCCGCCGGCCCGGGCCTCGGTCCGGAAGATCACCCAGCGGCCGTCGGGCGCCCAATCGGGATGGTCGAAACCCTTGAGCCCGGGAGGGGACACACGGGTGACGTGTTCGCCATCCGTGGCGTCGGCGGTGAAGATCGACGGGCAGCCGCACGAAGCGAGCGACCGCTCGATGACGATCCGGCTGCCGTCGGGCGAGAACTGGACCGCGTGATCTTCGGACTGGCCGGGGATCGTATGGGTGACCTGGCGCAGGCCGGAGCCGTCCGGGTGGAGCTCCCAGATCGCGACGAGGACCCCGCCGTTGCCGTCGTCGGTCGACATCGAGAACGCGATCCAGCGGCCGTCCGGCGACCAGGCCGGGGACTCGATCGTCGGAGTCGTCGTCACGATGGCGTGGGCGTTCGAGCCGTCCGCGTTCATCACGTACAGCTCGTCGGTCCCACAGTCGTCGCCGCAAGGCGTGGTCCGGGTGAACGCGATCCGGGCGCCGTCGGGCGACCAGTTCCCCATGGCGTCGACGACATTGTCGGCAGGAAAGGTGATCTGGGTTTCGTGGGTCCCGTCGGGGTTGACCACGAAGAGGGCGCTGTTGGTCTGGTCCGCATCGCCGAAGCGACGGAACGCGATCAATCCATTCTGGCCCAATGTCGTCGCGGTCGCGGGAATCGGGAGCAGCGTGATCAGCAGGGCGGCGCCGGTCAGGCCGGCGGCAAGGCGAATCGCATGCACGGGTGTCTCCTTGAGAGAGGTCGGTCGTGGCCGCCGCGGGGTCGCGGCGGGATGGTCATGGGGCCAGGCGCTGGTAGGTCCCAAACGCGGCGTTACCTCGAGCGATCACCATCCCCGGCGAACCGTCGATCGGCAGGAGCCTGGCGACCTTCTCGTCGTCGTAATTGGCGAACACCTCGGTCCCGTCCGGAGAGAAGGCGTAGTTGTTGATCGTCGGGCCGTCCGCACCGAGCGGCCCGGACGGGCCGATGGCGACGCCGAAACCGCTGCCGTCGGCGGGGACGACGACAAGTCTGGTCGAGTTGTCAGCAGCCCAACGCAGGTACAGGATCGAACGACCATCGGGCGAGAACACCGGGCCACCCTCGCCTGTCGAACCGGGCGCCTCGGGTAGCTCACGATCGGCACCTGTCGCAAGGTCCAGGATGTGAACCCGGAACCGCTCGTTGGGAGCTACGTGGCGGTAGGCGACGAACGAGCCGTCCGGCGACAGGGCCAGGTCGTTGTAGTCATTGGGGTCGAGCGCCGCAGGCGTGGAAATCCGGCGAAGTCCCGTCCCGTCGGGATGGACGGCATAGATCCCCACCGGCGGGTCTTTATCGAGCCGGTGCTCGCCGCGGAACAGGATCTCGGCCCCAGTCGGGGGAAGCCACGAAATCTGGTTGGCAGGCTGAGTGTCGAGGGTGGTCAGGCCCGTTCCGTCAACCTTGACCACGTTGACGTGATGGCCCGCTGTCCCCGGCAGGTGCGAGAGGAACGCGATCCTTGTGCTATCGGGCGACCAATCGACCCAGTCGAGGCCGTCGACGGCGGGAGTGATGACGCGCAGGTCGCTCCCGTCCGCATTCGCGACGACGAGCTCCAGGCCCTTGTCGGCGCCGCGGAGGAAGAGGAACTTGGTCCCATCACGAGAGAAGGCGGGGCCGAAGTCGTTGGTATCGCGGTTGACGACAAACGGAACCGCTTTGCCGCTTGTCGGATCGAGCGAAAAGAGATCGCCGTCCTGGCTGATCACGAGGTCGCCGTTCCGGGCGGGGCCGAACGGCGGCGGCAGATGCCGACGCGATCCGACGGCAAGGAGCAGGAGCGCCGCAACCAGGAGCACGACCGCGGCGAGGACAAGGATGGGGCGCCAGGATCCGGATCGGGTCAGGGGCGCGCGTGCAAGGGTGAGCTCGAACGGCAGCCAGCGTCGCAGGCTCGACCTCCACGGCCGTTGGCGCGTGGCCATCGTCTGCGCGAGGACCGCTCCGAGATGATCGGGAACACGGTGCTCGGAATCCTCACGCAGCCAGTCCGAGAGCGAGCGATTGAACGCGTCGTTGGGGTTCATGCCGGATGCCCTTGGTGAACGTCTGACCCGAGTCGCGCGTCCGCGTCGAGCACCGCCCGCATCTGGCCGAGGCCGCGGTACAGGCGAGACTTGACGGTTCCCAGGGGGAGCTGGAGCGTGGACGCGACCTCCGGCAAGGGCAGGCCGAGGTAGTGGTGGAGAACGATCACCGCCCGCTCTTCCGGACCGAGGCGACGGAATCCCCGCTCGATCTGGTCGCGGTCGGCAATCACGGATGTCTCGTCCGCGACGACGGGACCGGTCGTGATCTCGCTGATGTCGACTTCGAAGCGATGACGGCGCCCCCGACGAACCTCGTCGGTGCAGGCGTGAATGACGAGTCGGTAGAGCCAGGCGTCGAACCGATCCGGGTCGCGCAGCGCGGGCAGATCGCGCCAAGCACGGACGAGAGCGTTCTGGACGGCATCCATCGCCCGGTCCGTGTCCCGGAGCATGAGCCAAGCAGTGGCGTCGAGTCGCGAAACCGCGGCGCCAGCCAGCGTGGCGAAGGCGTCATGATCGCCTCTCCGCGCTCGCTCCACCAGGTCTCGGGTCATCACGCCCTCGGCAGGCGGCACGGCTCAGGTGGCCGCACTCACCAGTATGGCGCGCGAGGATGGGGCTCCGGCTTCATCTTC
>JANMCU010000165.1:0-3690 GCA_031361415.1 Chloroflexota bacterium
CCGAACTACTTCACGATCAACGGCAAGGCATACCCGGCGACCGACGTCATTCGTGTGCGCGTGGGACAACGGATCAAGTTCCGTATCATCGGTACGAACAACAACTTCATTCATCCGATGCACATGCACGGTGGCCCGTTCACCGTGGTGTCGCGCGACGGAATCCCGCTTGCCCCTGCCGCGCGCTTCGAGGCCGACGTCGTCAACGTGGGCCCAGGCCAGCGCTACGACGTCATCTGGCTGGCGCGGGAGCCCGGTAAATGGATCTTCCACTGCCATATCCCGCACCACACGCTGAACAACAACATCGAGGAGCACGGCGGCGGCGGACTCACCCTGCTCGTCGACGTCGCTCCCTGATCTGTCTCCTACATGCTGGCATCCATGGCCGTCGGTGAGGCGACGAGCACGGCGGTGACGAGGAGCACGAGAATCGCGACCGCGACTTCGACCCGCGCCGAGCGCTGCAGCTTCGCTGTCGCTTCGGCGGTGCCGAGCCGCGGTTGCACGAATCGCCAGTTGTAGAAGCCCGTCAGCGCGACGACACCGAGGATGGCGAGCTTGAGCAGCAGCGTGAGCCCGTAGCGGGTGCCCCAGAGATTGGGGATCGTTCCCACGTGCAGCCACGCGGCGAACACCCCGGTTGCCGCCACCACCCCCGTGCTCACGAGCGCGACGGGCGAGAAGGCGTTGACGAGTGAGCGAACGAGCGGGCCGCTCGCCTCGGGTGCCTGACGCCGTGCCGCGGTGACGCCGGCGAGGAGCATGACGGTGAGCGTGCCGAGCCAGCTGCTCGCGCCGATGATGTGCACACCGTCCGCCACGATGGCGAGCGCACGGAAGTGTGGTGTGCTGGCAGCGTGGCTCGCGAGGGCCGGGGAGTAGGCGGCCGCCACCGCGCCGCACGCTGCGACGAGCCACCACGAGGCGCGATCGCCGGCACCCGCCGGCGAATTCGCCGTCAGGACACGGCGCAACGGTGCGCGGGCACGATGGAATCCCACCCCGGCCAGCCCGATCCCCACGAGCTGCAACAGCCAGCCCCACCCCCACATCGTCCTGCCGACCATCGCGCCGACCATCGGCATGTCGAACGCGCCGCTCCCACCGTGCATGGCGATCGACTGCGCGACGAGTCGGAGCAGCAGCGTCGACGCCAGGATCGCCGCGGCGACGTGTCCCAGTCGCGCGGCGCGCACCTCGGCATCGGCGAGGAACGCCGGATCCGATCGCCCTCCCCCCACCGTCGCCTCGCGCCGCAGTCGTCCGAGCACCAGATAGCGGAACGAGACGGCCCCGATGATGAGCAGGAGCGCCGCGAACTCCACCCAGCGCACGATCACGTAGAGCGGAGAATCCGCCCCGAAGTCTTCGCTCTCCGGCATCGAGACCGGATCGTGGTGCATGCCCGACATCTCACCCGGTGCCGAGGTCGTGCCCATCGCGCCTGGAGCGACGACGAACTCGACGCGGTCGCGCACCGGATGGCCGTCGTCGCCTCCCATCTGCCACATCACGAGGTAGGTGCCGGCCTCCATCGCACCGGTCACGCGTATGATGATCGCGCGCCGCGAATCAGGTGCGTAGCCGACGGGACCAAGCGCAATCTCGCGACCGCTCGCCGAGAACAGTCGCACCGACGTGAAGGTCAGGTCCGGAGACTCGGAGAAATCCAGCCGCAGTTGCGTCGGTGCCTGCCCGAGGTGCGCTCCCGCGGCGGGCGTCGAGCTCTTGAGTCGGCCGTGCGCCAGCAATTGCGCTGGTGTCGAGGCGAGAAAAAGAATCGGCGCCAAGACCCACGCCAGCGCCTTACGCATTCCGGCTCGTGATCAAGGTTTCATGCCGGGCATCTTCATCCCCGGCATCTTGGAGTGATCCATCGGTGCGGGCTTGGACGGGGCCGCCTTCCCCGGTTTCTTCGCCGCCGAAGTCCTCGCCCGCGACCCCTTCGCTGTCGCGGTCCTTGCCTTCGACGCGGGACGCTTCGTGGGCGCCGCCTCGTGCGTCATCCCGTGCATGCCCGGCATGGCCCCTCCCCCCGTGCTCAGCGTGGCCGGCATGTTCATCTCCTTCATGTCGTGCAGCATGCCGCCGTGCATTGCGTCCATCTGCTCCATCATCCGCCGCATCGCGGTGTCGGCCATGACCCGCTCGCGAATCACCGGGTCGTGCAGCATGCGCTCGTGCATCTCCATCATCGGCGGCATCATCGCGGCCGACGAGTCGGCGCCTGCGGCAGTCGCGCCGTGCGACATGCCCGGCATCGAGCCCGCCGCACCGTGCTGCATGCCGGCCATCCCCTTCATCCCTTTCATCGCTTCCGCCATGCTGGCGCCGCGCGCTAGCGTCGGCGTCGGCCAGCCCGCCAGGAATCCGACAGCCGGCCCGCCCATGTTCTCGATCCCCATCATGTCGCCCATCGACTTCCACTCGGCGATCGACATCGGGAACGACGTCGCGTCCCGGTAGCGGCTCGCTGCCTCGAGAATGGCGGCGCGCTTGCGATCGTGCGGCACCTTGTCGTTGTTCGTCAGGATGTCCGACACCACGTCGTGCATCGCGTGCAGGTTGTCGAAGATGATCGACGCCTCGGGATAGCGCGCCGCGAAGGTCGGGGCGATCGCCGCCGTCATGGGCATGATGCGCGGCATGTGTTCCGGCGCATTCTCCAGCATCTGCCGGAAGCGCGCAACCGCGGCGGTCACGCCGGCCTGCCGCTCTTCAAGGGTTTTTCCCGTCATGAGCGGCTCGTAAAGGCCCACCTGCAACCAGTGGTAGCCCCAGATCAATCCGTTGAATTTCGGATAGCGCTGGCGGAAGGCGAGCGAGTAGGGCTGTCCCTCCATGAGATCCATGTTTTTCGGCACGGAGCTGAAGGCGAGGTCCGGGCGCGTCTTGTAGTACGCTACGAGCTCCGCGATCTTCGCGTCCTTCTGCGCCTGGGTCATGTTCTCCGACGCGAGCACATCGTAGATCTGCCGGTGCAGCAGGTGCGCCCAGTCGAACATCATCTTCGCCTCCGGCGCCATCCGGGCGTAGGTGACCTCGATCGCCGACTCCTCGAGCGGGAGATTGGGCGGGCTCACCAGCAGCTTCTTCGTGATGAAGTCGTATTCGTCGGTCTCCAGCGCGGACGGCGCGGCGCCGGGGTCGGTATACAGGCGCTCGTAGAGGATGGCGTGCCCGTAGTCGAACGCGTTGAAGAGGCGATCGGCGCCCGCGTACTCGCGACGGAACGTCCAGTTGAAGCTGCCGGGCATGTAGAACTGCTCGTACGTGCGCGACCACTGCGCTCGTGCCGAGGCCGGCGCGACCAGCGCGCCGAGTGCCAGCGCAGCGGCGAGCGCGATTCGATGGGTCGTCATTCTGCTGGCCTGCATGCTCCACCTCCGAAGCGGTGCCGCGGAATCCGGGCACCGGCGTGACGTCCGGGTCGCGTCGCGCGGCCACGGATCGATTGGGTTCTCTCGCTGATGCATCGTCGCCATCTGCTCAGCGGCCGGTCGGCAGCAGTGACGCGATGCTGAAACCATACGCGCTGCCGAACGTCACATACCAGCCGCGTGCATCGCCGTTGAGCTTGCGGCCCAGCCCCGCGTCGAGCGCGAGGGTAGGGCTCACCTGATGGCGCACTCCGACTCCCGTGTTGTACTCGACCGACTCGCCGTCGATCATCGGCTTCCGTCCGTA
>JANMCU010000201.1:0-13108 GCA_031361415.1 Chloroflexota bacterium
GCGTCACGATCTCGGACGATGCTGGTCGGAGCTGGTCGCTCCCGGGGCGCGAGTCCGTGTTCGACGATCTCGCGTCCGCCCTGTGGGTTCCGGACGGACGGCGACTCACCGTCGAGATCGCCCACCCGCCCGCGAACGAGATCGCGATCGTGACCGTCGCCCGGGCGCCGCGCTCGGGTCGGGACGGCGTCGCCAGCGAGCCGATCATGGTCCTTCCCGGCGACGTCGTCGTCGAGACGCGCGGGGCTGGCAATGCAACCCGTCAGATCAGCCACATCATTGCGCCATCGTTCCCGGCCGACCGACTCGAGGTCGTCGAGGTCTACACGCCATCGGGCAACTGGTCGAGCTGGCCACCCCACAAGCACGACGTCGACGACATGCCGGACGAGGCGGTCCTCGAGGAGATCTACCACTACGGGTTCCGGCGCCCCGAGGCGTGGGCGATCCAGCGCGTCTACCGCGCCGACCGCTCGCGCGATGCGCTGTTCGAGGTCCGCGACGGCGACGTCGTGATCGTGCCCGACGGCTACCACCCGTTCAGCGCGACCCATGGCGACGACGCCTACTACCTCAACGCCCTCGCCGGCGACCGGCGGACGATGGCCTGCTCCTTCGATCCCGACCTCGACTGGGTTCGCGGCACCTGGGCCGACATGGCGCTCGACCCGCGCGTTCCCCTGGTTCCGCCGCGGCCGGTCGGCTGACCGCCCCCCGGACCGACCGCGCACCGCCGACGCAGGCGCTCGACACGGATCTGCAACGCCCGATCCACGACCGGATCGCCCATCCCGAGACGTCGCCGCCGCTCGGCGACGGCCATCGCGCGTCCCGTCGCGTCGAGCGCTCCCGGCAGGTCGCGCAGCCGGTGCTCGCGCAGCTTGGCGACCTCGATCCAGGCCTGGATCGCGACGGCGCCCGGTCCGGCCGCGAGGTCCAGCCATGCGGCGACCGCCTCGTCATAGCGCTCGAGGCGGCGCAGCAGGCGGCCCCGCTCGATCGCGACCCGCTCGATCGTCCACGGCGAGTCGAGCCGGCCGGCCACCACCCGCGTCCAGGAAGGTCGTGCCGTCCGACCACCGACATCGGCCGGCCGGCGCGGGTGCCACCAGGCGAGGCCGGCGGGATCGTCGGTGGGCTCCAGGGCGACCGGCTCCTTGCCGACCGCGACGTGGACGCGTTCCGCTCCACCCTGTGGATCAGGCCCGGGGACCGATTGGTTCAGCGCGGCATCGAGACAGCCGAGTGCCTCGTCGAGACGGCCCGCCCGTCCGAACGACCGGGCGAGGCCGGCGAGATCGCCGATCGGCTGCCGTCCTCGGTCGAGCGGATCGGCGTAATCGGCGTCGATCCGGCTCAGCAGCCGGGCGAGCGACCGGACGTCTTCGCGGTTGTGGCGGACGACGTCGATCAGCGGCCATGCCTCACCTCCCCGCAGGAAGTCGAGATAGAGCCCGGGGATCTGCCAGCCGTCCACGTCGCCGTGGCGGGCCGTGCCGAGCAGCTCGGTCTCGACGGTCTGGAGGCGGGCATCCGTCATCCGGTGCCGGAACACCCGCCGCACGAACGGCAGGAGGTCGAGGTGCCCGGCGTGCGCCGGGGCCGCCATCCGCGCCATCCGGTAGCGGGCGACGAGGAGCGGCCAGTCGAAGCCCCGGCCGTTGTACGTCACGAGCCAGGCATCGGACGGGATGTGGGCCGCCAGCCGGGCGAGCAGGCCTCGCTCCGCTGGATGGTCGGGCAGCAGCAGCTGGACCTGGCGGAACCGATCGCCGTCCCACCAGCCGAGCCCGACGAGGAACGCGACGGTGCCGGACGCCGTCGCGAGGCCCGTCGTCTCGGTGTCGAGGCAGACGAGCGGGACGCCACGTCCCGGCATGCCCGGCAGGGACCCGAGCCGATCCCGGTCGATCGGCAGGACGACGGTGGCGGGCTCGACCCGGACGACCGGCCCGGCCGGATCGAGGATCAGTTCGCCGTCGAGCGCGTCGGCCAGGCGCTGGCCGAGCTCGATCGACCCACGGGCGACGCCGCCGTCGATCCGATCACCGGGCTCCGGACGCGTGCCAGAGTCCGCGGCCGAGCGGATCGCGGCCCGGTAGTTCGCAAGCCGCCGTTCGAGCGTCGCGCCGCTCATGCGGTGACCGGCGCGAGGTCTGGCCCGGCCGGCAGTGAGGCGCCGCCTGTCGTCGAGCCGAGCTCGGCGAGGAGCCGGAGCGCAAGGCCGCGTGCATCGACGTCCGGCTCGAGGCGCGGTCCCGTGCAGGCGGGGCAGCCGCCATCGCAGCCGCATTCGCGGATCAGGGCCGCCGCGCCCGCGATGAGCTCGTCGTGGCGCTCCCAGAGTCGGACGCTCAGGCCGATCCCGCCGGGCGTCGCCTCGTAGAGATAGATCGTCGGGGCCTCGTGGTGCGGCGAGCGGACCTGGGTCACGAGCCCGAGGTCGTGGGGATCGCCCATGAGCAGGACTGCCGCCATGGTCTGGATCGCCCGTCCGGCACCCATCAGGGCGATGTCCAGTTCGTTCCTTCGCCAGTGACCGGCCAGGCCCTCGGCCGTCAGCCAGTACGCCGTGGTCTGGAGCTCCAGCTCGGGCAGGTCGATCGGGCCCCAGCCGACGTTCTCGTCGGTCCCGAATTTCAACTTCTTGAACAGGGTGACGAGGCTCGCGACCATGACCTCGCCGTGGACCCGTCGACCGCCGGGCACGGGCGCCTCGGCGAACACGTCGAGCGGCTTGAGCGTGACCGCCCGGTTGGCGTACGTGTAGTGATCGACGTCGACCCGATGGACATACGCCTTGCGCTCGTGCCACTCGAGCCGGTCGACGTAGTACTGGACCGACTCATGCATGTAGATCGCCCGCTCGTGGACGACGACCTGGGCGGCGAACAGGTCGATCTCGCCGAGGACGCGCGGTCGGTCCGGGGTGGTGTCGATGATCACGACGTTCTCCGGGGCAGCGGTCCGCAGCGAGACCTCCGAGGCGGGGAAGTTCTCCGAGCTCCAATACCAGCGACCGTCCTCGGCCTGCCGGATGTGGCCGGATTCGGCGATGAATGCGAGAAGCTCGTCGGCGATGCCGGGACCGAACACCTCGCCCGGCTCGAACGGCAGCTCGAACGTGGCGCAGCGAAGGTGGGCGATCAGGACGTGCAGGTTGTCCGGGTCGAGCCGGGCCTCCTCGGCCGCGCCGCCGATCAGGAAGTCCGGATGGTGGACGACATATCGATCGACCGGCGCGGCCGACGCGACCAGGACGGCGACGCTCGTTCCGCCGCGCCGGCCGGCCCGTCCGATCTGCTGCCAGGTCGCGGCGACCGAGCCCGGGTAGCCGGCCAGGATCGAGACGTCGAGGCGGCCGATGTCGACCCCGAGCTCGAGGGCGTTGGTCGCCACGACGCCCAGGATCTCGCCCTCGCGCAGCCCCTTCTCGATTGCCCGCCGCTCGGTCGGCAGGTAGCCGCCGCGATAGCCGCGGATCCGGGACCGTGGTCCGAGATCCTGGCGGAGCGCCTCGCGCAGGGTCGAGAGCATGATCTCGACCGCGGTCCGGCTCCGACCGAACACGACCGTCTGGCGGCCCGCCCGCAGGAACGGCATCGCCCAGCGATGGGCAAGAGTCAGGTTGGAGCCGCGTGCGCCCGTCGCGACGTGGGTCAACGGCGGCTCGACGAGCAGGACGTGGCGCTCGCCGGACGGCGCCCCATTGCGATCGACCAGGATCGGCGTCCGCCCGGTCAGGGTCGTCGCCAGCTCGGCCGGGTTGGCGATCGTCGCCGAGCAGCACACGATGATCGGCCTGCTGCCGTAGTGGGCGCACAGCCGGAGGAGGCGCCGGATCACGTTCGCGACATGGCTCCCGAACACGCCGCGATACGTGTGGAGCTCGTCGATGACGATGACCCGGAGCTGCTCGAAGAGCTGGAACCACTTGGTGTGGTGGGGGAGGATGGCGGAATGGAGCATGTCCGGGTTCGTGACGACGACCTGGCCAGCGGCGCGGATCGCCGATCGGATCGGGGCGGGGGTATCGCCGTCGTAGGTTGCGGCCGAAACCGTCAGGCCAGCCGCGCGCGACAGCTCCGCGAACTCGGTCGCCTGATCCTGGCCGAGCGCCTTCGTCGGGAAGAGGAACAGTGCCCGGGCGGCCGGATCCTCCGCGATCGCCTGGAGGGCAGGAAGGGCGTAGCACAGGGTCTTGCCCGATGCGGTCGGCGTCACGACGACCACGTCTCGGCCGGCCCGGACGGCCTCGATCGCCTCGGCCTGATGGGTGTACAGCCGGTCGATGCCGCGTGCTGCGAGACCCGCCCGGATCCGCGGGTCGAGCCAGTCCGGGTGGTCGCGGAACTCCGCCTCGCGTGCCGGGAGCACGGCGTGGTGGGTCACGCCACGGGCAAGCGACGGCTCGTCCTCGAGGATCGCCCGCAGGACGGCCTCGGTCGAGGCGGGAGCATAGGTCCGCATCGGTCTCCTCGAAATCGAACATGCGTGCGAAAGAACGGCAGTCTAGCAGCAGGCTCGAACAGGCGACAGGCTCGACGACGCTCGTGACACCTTGGCTGTCACAGGCCGGATCGAGTTGACACGTCAGCTGCGGGTAGCTACCCTCGACCGAACGTGAAGAAGCCGAACGCCGCCCCGGCCGACGCGCCCCGCGACCCCGATCGGTCAGCCGCCTCCGACGACGACCTCGACCCAGGTGCCGGCCCGCTCGCCCGCGCCGACGGCCTGGCCGAGCGGGTCGACCTGTCCGGCCTGTCGATCGCCGGCATCACCCGTCGACGCGTCAGCTGGGTGGCCGCCGGGCTCCTGGCGAGCTGGATCGTCGTCGTCTTCGCCCGCCAGGTCGGGGACGCGGGCGCCGCCGCGGGTCGCGCCGACCAGCTGGCCGCCGACAACGCCGCCCTCGCCGCCGAGGTCCAGTCGCTCCAGGGCGAGGTCGACATGATCGTCCGGCCGGACTACGTCGCCATCCAGGCCCGCGGCTACCAGCTCGGCGGAGATCGCGAAATCCCGTTCACGCTCTCGCCGTCAGTCGCCGCCCCGCTGGATGGGGCGCCGGGCTCCGCGTCGGTCCGTCTCGGGGCCAACGTCGATCGCCAGACACCGCTCGAATCGTGGCTGTCGCTGTTGTTCGGACCGGGCACCTGACCGGGACCGCGCACTCGATCAGGTGACCGCGCGGAGGGCTCCGGCCGGCCATGGCGTCGGCGAGTACGAGCGGGTGCTGGACGAAAACCGCCGATACGTCGAGGCGTTCGATCGCTCGGCGTTGACTGCCGCCCCGCTGTCGGGGCTGGCGATCATCGCCTGCATGGATGCGCGGCTGGACGTCGAGGAGACGCTCGGGCTGCGGACCGGCGACGCGCACATCATCCGCAATGCCGGCGGCCTCGCGACCGACGACGCGATCCGCTCGCTGGTCGTCAGCCAGGAGCGTCTCGGAACCCATGAGATCCTCGTGATCGGCCACACCGGATGCGGTCTGGAGGGCGCCGACGAGGACGAGATGCGTGACCGCCTGGCCGCCCGGACGGGCAGCCGCCTCGACATCGCGTTCGGGTCGTTTTCCGATGTCGAGTCGTCGGTCCGAGCCCAGGTCGCGCGTCTGCGAGCTCACCCGTGGATCCGACCGGTGCCGATCCATGGCCTGATCTTCGACGTCGCGACCGGAGGCCTCAGCGAGGTCGACTGAGGGATGCAGCGCTGCCGAGTCAGGGGCGCGGCGATCCCGATCGTGCGAAATCGACAGGCGTCCACGCTCATCTCCGTTTCCAGCCCGATCGTTCGATCTCGGAGTCCGAAACCGTTGGGACTGCCGCCCCAGGACATGTGGTTCTCGACGGCTGACGATTTCGAAACATCCGTTGACCGCCAATGCCCGTTCACGACGGGCGATCGGCCGGCAGCGTTCGTCGATGCGCCGAGGCCGCGTGTCTGCGAGCGCTTGATCAGGGCCGTTCTCTCCGGTGCGGGCGGCGACGCGGGTCGCTGTGATCCCGCGGTACGGTCCGCTCCCGCCACGCAGCGGTCCAGCCCCTATCCTCGGCGGACAATCAGCCGACGAGGAGGAGCGACGCGCTCGTGATCGAACCGACCGTTGCCGCCCGCCTGCAGGCCGCCGACGGCGCACCGTCCGCCGAGCCAGTCGTCCCGGGTCGACCGTGGATCCGCGCCGACGGCGAGGCCAAGGCGACGGGTCAGGCCCGCTACACCGGTGACCTCGCCTTCCCGGGACTCGCCCATGCGCGGCTGCTGCTCGCGGGTCGAGCCCACGCCCGGATCGTCCGCCTCGACACCACCCTCGCCCGGGCACTGCCCGGAGTCCTCGCCGTCCTCACCCAGGATGACGTGCCGGATCGCCGGTTCGCGTCCTACGGCCTCGTCGCCGATCGAACGCTGTTCGCCCGGGACGTCGTCCGGTTCGAGGGGGAGGTGGTTGCCGCTGTCGCCGCCCTGACTCCGGAGGCCGCTGCGGCCGGCGTCGCTGCGATCGAGGTCGAGTACGAGGACCTGCCGCCGATCCTCGACGTCGAGGCGGCCCTCGAGCCCGGTTCCGCGCTCGTCCACGACGGTGTCGGTGCCTACGCCCATAACCCCGAGGTCGTGTCGGGCGGCAATCTGGCGAGCCGCTCGACGATCGTCAAGGGCGATGCCGCGGCCGCCGTGGCCGCCGCTCCGATCGTCGTCCGCGAACGCTACGTCGCCGATATGGCCCATCCCGTGCCGATCGAGCCGCACAGCGTGACGGCCGACTGGTCCGGCGACCGGGTGACGATCTACTCGAGCACGCAGGTCCCGTTCGCGGCCCGGGCCGTGACCGCCGAGGTGCTCGAGCTGCCCGAGCATCGGGTCCGGGTCGTCGTCACCCATCTCGGGGGTGGGTTCGGCGGGAAGTGCGACTTCCATTTCGAGGCCCACGTCGCGGCGTTGGCGCGGGCCGCCCGCCGCCCCGTCCGCCTCGTCCTGAGCCGGCACGAGGAGTTCATCGCGCCCGACAAGGTCACCCACGCGATGGTCATCGACCTCGAGACCGGCCTGACCGACGACGGCACGATCGTTGCCCGACGGGCCCGGCTCCTGCTCGACTGCGGAGCCTACGCGAGCGACACGCCGGCGATCGGACAGGTCGCAGCGATGATGGTCGCGGGCCCGTACCGGATCCCCGACATCGACATCGAGGCCCTCAGCGTCTACACCAACCGGACGCCGTCCGGGTCGGTCCGGGCACCGAGCGGCCCGCAGGTCTGCTGGGCCGTCGAGCAGCACCACGACGTGCTCGCGGCGCGGGTCGGGCTCGATCCCGTCGAGTTCCGCCGCAGGAACCTCGTCCGTGACGGTGACGAAGGTCCGACGCGCCAGCGTCACGAGGGCAACGGCGCGCAGGAGACGCTCGCCCTGGCCGTCGAACGGGCCGGGATCGGGGCGCCGCTCGGACGCGACGAGGCGATCGGCGTGGCGTCCGGCTGGTGGTTCAGCGCCCCCGGTGCGTCCGGCGCGTTCGTCCGGATCGAGTCGGACGGCAGCGGCCGGATCGTGACCGGCGCCCAGGAGAACGGGACCGGCGCAGTCATGGCCCTGCCCATCCTCGCTGCCGAGGAGCTCGGCATGCGCCCCGAGGACTTCGCCATCACCTACCAGGACACCGACAGCGGGCCGTACGACGGCGGGAGCTCCGGCAGCCAGACGACGTTCAACAACGGCCGGGCAGTGGTCGAGGCGGCGCGCGAGGTCCGCCGGCAGCTCCTCGAGCTCGCGGCGCGCGCGCTCGAGGCGAACGTCGACGATCTCGAGGTCGCCGACGGCGGCGTCGGCGTCAAGGGCAGCCCGGATCGACGGGTGACGATCGCCGAGCTCGCATCGACCGCCCATTCGGGCGCGCTCCTGCTCGGGCGCGGCTCGGGCAACCCGCCCGACGCACCCGCTCACGACGCGTCGTCGTGCGTCGGCCGGTTCGGGTTCGAGGCCTTTTCGTCGCCGACGTTCTTCTGTCACGCCGTCAGGATCCGGGTCGACCGGGCGACCGGGATCGTCCGGGTGCTCAAGGTGGTCGCCGTGACCGACGTCGGACGCGTCCTCAACGAGACCGGGGCGATCGGCCAGATGACCGGCGGCGTCGTGATGGCCCTCGGCAACGCCACGCTGGAAGGAACGGTCTTCGGCGCCGACGGCCGGCAGCGCAACGCATCACTTCTGGACTACAAGCTGGTGACGACCGCCGATGCGCCGGAGATCGAGGTCCTGTTCGTCGAGCATCCCGCGGCGAACGGCGGTCCGCGCGGGTCGAAGGGCGTGGGCGAGCCGCCGATCGTGCCCACCGCCGCGGCCGTCGCCAACGCGATCGCGATCGCGACCGGCAGCCGCGTCCGACGGCTGCCGATGACCCCGGAGCGGGTCTGGCGAGCCGTCACGACCGGGGACGACGGCGCGGCCGAGGCCAATGCCCCGTTCGGTCCGAGTGGCACGGCGGTCGCCGCGCTCGGCGCGACCCGTGCCCCCGTCGGCGTGACCAGTGCCGAGCTCGGCTCGACCAGTGCCGCGCTCGGCTCGACCCGGTGACCACGTCATGACCGAGCGGTTCGCCGCACCGACGGTCCTCGAGGACGCGCTGGCGCTGCTGGCCGCGGATCGGGCCGCACGGCCGGTCGCGGGTGGGACGGATCTCGTGGTCGCGGCCCGCCAGGGTCGGCGCCCGCTGCCGGCATCGATCGTCGCGATCGACCGAATCGCGGAGTTGGCCCGGCACGAGGTCGTGGGCGGGGAACTCGTCCTCGGCGCCCTGGTGTCGCATGACTGGCTGGCCGGCTCGCCGGATGTTCGCGCCGTATGGACGGCCCTCGCCGACGCCTCGGCGATCGTCGGGTCGCCGGCGACGCGCGGCACCGGAACCATCGGCGGCAACCTGATGAATGCCTCGCCGGCGGCCGAGACCACAGGCCCGCTGATGGTGCTCGGGGCGGGCACGATCCTGCAGGCGGCCGGCGGGGCATCACGATCCGTGCCGGTTGCCGAGCTTGCGACCGGTCCGGGCCTGACGACCGCGGCGCCCGGGGAGCTGTTGACGACGGTCTCGATCCCGCGGCCGCCGTCCGGCAGCGGCAGCGCCTACATCCGGCTCGAATACCGGCGCTCGTTGGAGATCGCGTTCGTCGGGGCGGCCGCCCTCGTCACGCTCGGCGACGATGGTCGGATCGCGGCCGCCCGGGTCGCCCTCACGGCGGTCGCACCGACGATCGTCCGGGCGCCCGACGCCGAGGCGGCCCTGATCGGAGCCGTCGCCGATGCTGCCACGTTCCGGGTCGCAGGGGAGGCCGCCGCGGCCGCCGCCCATCCGATCGACGACGTCCGCGCCAGCGCCGACTATCGCCGCGCGATGCTCGTCGTGGTGGTCGCGCGGACCCTTGCCGCCGCCGCCGCCCGGGCCAGGGGTGAGTCGATCCCGATCCCGGCGTCGCGCTGGGCGCCGGGCCAGGAGGTCTGACGCGTGTCTCAACCGATCCGGCTGACTGTCGACGGGCTGCCACTGAGGGCCACGATCGAGCCTGACCGGACCCTGCTCCGCGTTCTCCGCGACGACCTCGGCCGGACCGGAACAAAGGAGGGCTGCGACGACTCGGAGTGCGGCGCGTGCATGGTCCTCGTCGACGGACGTCCGGTGAACTCCTGCTCGTACCTCGCGCTCCAGGCCGACGGCCGCGCGATCACGACGGTCGAGGGACTGGCCGCCGACGATGCGCTCCACCCCCTCCAGCGCGCGTTCCTCGAGGGCGGCGGCATCCAGTGCGGGTTCTGCACGCCCGGCATGCTGATCTCGGCGGCCGCGCTGCTCGCGCGCGATCCGGACCCGACCGAAGAGGCCATTCGGGACGGGCTCGCCGGCAACCTGTGCCGCTGCACGGGCTACCAGCCGATCGTCCGGGCCGTCCAGCGGGCTGCCGCCGAGATGCGCCCCGGAGCGCCCGGGACGGCCTGAGTCGCGTTACGGAGCCGACAGGGCTCCCGCCGCGCGCGGCACGAGCCGGTAGAGCGTCGCGCTGTAGTCGAGCCCGCGCTTGCCGTACGGCACGGCCATCCGCGGCCCCGGGACGAGGTCGAACGAGCCGCGCAGCGCGTCGAGCTCGCTCGGCGCGGCGAACAACGCGAACAGCGGTCGATCCCGGGCGACGTCCTCGAGCGTGCCCGTGACCGGGTCGCACACGACGCGGGCGGTGACGTCGAACGCCCGCAACGCGATGTCCGGCCGGCGGCCCTCGATGCAGTGCTCGTAGCCCAGGTTGGTGAGCGCGTCCCAGTAGGTCAGCAGGACCGCGTCCGTGGGAAGGGCGGCGAATACGCCGGCCGCGAACACCTCGCCGTCGCGGTTCTGGCTCTCGTCGTACGTCGACCAGTTGGCCAGCGCGATCGCGAGCGGCAGGACGAGAGCCAGCGGGGCCAGTCCGGATCGAATCGAGAGGTTCGGAAGGCGTCGCTCGACGAGCGCCACGATCGCCTCGAGCGCGATCGCCAGCCAGATCGCGAATGCAAGCCATGTGACGAGCAGGTAGTGGTCGAGATCGCCGACGTAGTTGGCAAAGAAGAAGATGTTGACCGCGACGATCGGCAGGAGCATCAGAGCGACCCACCGATCGCGAACCAGCTGGATCCCCGCCCCGATCAGGCCGAGAACAACGAAGACGAGGTTCGAGCGGTCGCGCAACTGAGCGAGGACGGGCGGCACGTCGTTCCACGCCTTGACGAAATTCTCGGCGGCGGTGAAGTGCATCTGTCCCCGGAGGTCGGCACCGCTGACCAGGCTCGAGACACCGTCCCATGTCACGAACTTGCCGTACAGCGCGGCCGGCCCGAACAGCCCGCGCAGCGGCAGGAACAGGTAGGGCGTCAGGCCGAGCAGGACGAGGCCCGCCGCCTGGACGAGCAGGATCGGCCGCTCGCGAAATCGCGCGCGCGCGTCGAAGAGCACGAACAGGATCACGATGGGGACGACGGTCGCCGCGAGCACGTGGTTCGACAGGGACAGGCCCGCCAGCAGGGCGCCGAGCTGGAGGTCGCGGTCACGTCGCTCCGCCCGCCAGATGAGGGCCCGGTGGATCACCGCCGCCATGAGGAGCAGGTGGAGGCCGTTCATCTCCGAGAACGTCGCCTCGAGCCAGAGCTCGCCGGTGACCGCCAGGGACAGGCCGGCGGCCATGGCGATGATCGGGCGGACGCCAAGGCGCGCGGCGATCAGCACGGTTGTTCCGGCCGCCCCCGCCGCCGCGACCGCCGAAAGCAGCTCCGCCCGGAGGCCGAGCGAGCCGATCGGGACCAGGCTGAAGGCCTTGCCCAGCAGGATGTAGAGCGGGTAGCCGGTCGGGTGCGGGATGCCGAGCTGGGCGGGGATCCACTGCATCTCGGCCCAGTCGCCAACGCTCACGCCCGGCATCAGGGTCCGGAGGTAGATGACCAGCGCGATCCCGAATGCCGCGATCGCAGCCGGGGCTGCCCAGCTCGCCGCGTCGCGAGATGGCGCGATCCGGTCCTCACCGCTGAGTCGGGACGTGACGCTCACGGGTCCTTGCGCGCCTGCGACTCGAGGGCGACAGCGCGCGGCGGGGGAAAGTCGTCGCGGAGATCTGCGGCGCGAACCTGGAGGAGCTCGATCGATTCCTTGAGGCCGCTGAGGCGCCAGGATCCGAGGCTCTTGAGATCGATGCCGTCCGGGATGGTCGTGCCGAGGGCGTCGCGCGCCGCCGATGAGATCACGATCTGCCCGCCGTGGGCAGACGTGCAGACGCGAGCGACGGTGTGGACGGCCAGGCCGATGTAGCCGGTCTGGGCGAGGGTCGGCCGCCCGGTGTGGATTCCGATCCGAACGCGCATCTCGATCCCGTCCGCCCACTTGTGCCTGCGCACGTCGCGCTGGATGGCGATCGCGGCGTCGACGGCCGAGGCCGTGCGCCCGAACGCCGCGAACAGCTCGTCGCCGCGAGCGTCGACCTCGCGGCCGCCCGCGCGCTGCACGGCTGCCCGCAGGAGACGGCGAAGCTGGCTCAGCACCGCGCCATAGCCATCGCCGAGCCGATGAACCAGCTCGGTCGAGCCCTCGATGTCGGTCAGTGCGAAGGTGACCTGACCGCGCGGCAGCTTGTGCTCCGGCCGGAGCTGGGCGCCGACGAATCCGAGCGGCATGATCCCGAGCTTCTGGGCGGCCCTCAGGAGCCGCATCCGCGCCCGATCGCGGCCGGCTTCATCCTCGAAGCTGACCCGACTGAATCGGGCGAGCGCGTTGCGGACATGCGCCTCGTCGTGGATCGGCAGCATCCTCCGGCCGTCGGAGTCGATATAGGCAAAGGCGCTGTTCGGCAGGCGCGCACGTTCCTTCGCGCCGAGAGGTGGCATCCGCCCATGATCGTGGGTTCGCTCGATTGTGTGTTGCCCACTCGCCATCGGCGCCCCGTCGGCGGTTGCCGGTCTGGATCGCCATCGCCAGGCAGCGGCTAGCGGGATGACCCTGCGAGCTCGACCAGCCTGCGCGCCGTCGCGCCGCTCGCGAGATTCATGGCTTGAGGCCGGTGATCCCGGCGCCCACCGTCCCGAAGTCGGCCGCGCTGGACTGCTGCGGGGCGCCCCCGAAAACGTCCGCGCCGCGGCGGACCTCGACGTCCCGGAATCCCGCTCCCTCAACGAGCGAGACGAGCTCGTCTGCGAGGAGCCCGCCGGCGATGCAACCGGTCCACAGGCTCACGTCGGCCTTCGAGCCGCCCGGAACGGGCCGGTCCAGGACGATGTCGGCGAGTTGGATCCGGCCGCCCGGGCGGATGACCCGGAAGAACTCGGCGAGCGCGACTGTCTTGTCGGGCACGAGGTTGAGAACGCCGTTCGAGATGAGCACGTCGGCCCAGCCGTCGGGAACCGGGAGGTTCTCGAGGACTCCCTCCCGGAACTCGACGTTGCGCAGGCTCGCGACTTCGGCGTTCCGACGCGCTTTGGCGAGCATCTCCGGCGTCATGTCGACGCCGATCACCATGCCACTCGGCCCGACGACCCTCGCCGCGATCAGGCTGTCGGCGCCTGCCCCGGACCCACAGTCCACAACCCGCTCGCCAGGTTGGAGCTCGCCCAA
>JANMCU010000214.1:0-4133 GCA_031361415.1 Chloroflexota bacterium
AACTTCACGCTCCGGCTCGGCCATCGCTACGAGTTCCGGGTGATCGCCCGCGACCGAGCCGGCAACGTCGGGACGTGGGCGACGAAGGTCGTCGACCTCCGCTAGCTTCGTCGCCTGCGCGCTGCGCTCGATCGCAGGACCGGATCGCCGGGTCTGCGCGCCTCGACCGCAGTTCGTGCCGCACGGATCGCCCGGATGAACGCCCGAAGGCGAACCGTTCGCGGCCAGGTCACGCGACTCACCCCGCCGAACGCCCGGTGGGCCTCGATCGCGGCCGCGAAGGCCTCCACGAACCCGGCACTCTCGAGCGGGTCGAAGTCGTCCTCCCACCACAGCCCGGCGATCCGGAGCTCATCGGTCTTGCGCTCGATCCGCGGCTCGATCCGGCCGACGAGCCGATCGCCGAACAGGATCGGCAGGACGTAATAGCCCCAGCGTCGCTTTGCGGCCGGGACGTAGACCTCCCACACGTAGTCGAAGCCGTACAGGCTGCGCAGCATGTCGCGATCCCAGATGAGCGGATCGAGTGCGCCGAGGAACGCGACCCCGGGCTCGGCGCCACCGGGCGGTGATCCGGCCGCGATCTCATGCTCGGCCTGGTCGAGCTGGTCGAGCGCGTCGGCCGTGACGTAGCGCAGGCCGCGCACCCCGTCGACCGCGACCGGGACGAGCGAACCGTCGGCCAGCAGGTCCGCGTGGAGCTGGCGCCGGCCCCTGGACTGGAGGGCCAGCCCATCCTCGTCGCCGATCGCCAGCCGCGGCGAGGTACCGAGCCAGAGCTCCGCGCTGCCCGAAACGCCGAGCAGGCCGTGGGCCCGGTAGCGCGACAGCAGCTTGTGGCGGAACTGCGCGCGGGTCGTCACGGCCTGCGCCAGCAGGTCGGCCGGGAAGAGGCGCTCGGCCAGGTCGTACACGCGCCGGTTCCCGTCACGCCGGGACAGGCCCAGGATGCCGGACTCCGCAAGCGCCTCGAGGATCGCCCGGACCTGGTTCGTCGGGCGCCAGTACCAGTCGATGGAGGCTCGTGGCTCGACGTCGATCGACGACATCGGCCCGGTCTCACGGATCCGGTTGAGCAACTCGTCGACCAGGTCCGCGTGGGTGGTGAATGCGTCGTCGTCGTGTCGGACCCGGGCTCGATCCCAGGCGACGCGATACCACGGCAGGTCGGCGGTCGGAACGAGCGAGAGTCCCTTGTTGTACGTCTCGAACAGCGAACGCTCCTCGTACAGGAGTCGGTCCGTCATCTCGCGCCGATAGCCCGCGACACGCGCGAGGAGGACGAGGTCGTGGTTCCGGCCGGCGATCTCGATCGGGTCGAACTGGATCGAGCCCAGCCGGTCGAACACCGCCAGGATTCCGGCCGGACCGGACGGGATGGCGCGCGGCGGCGCCAGGAAGTGGTGGACCGCGAGGTAGCGCCGGGCGACCTCGGGACTGATCGTGCGCGGCTCGACGGCGGGCGAGAGGGCGGCGTCAGGCGTCGCGCGCGGGGCGAGCACGATGGTCATCGTCCCATCCTCGTCGCCGATCGCGTCAGGTCGCGTCAGGATTGCCCGCCTCCGACCCGACGGCTTCGACGAGCCGGTCGACGAACGGAACCTGGGTCGGCTTCAACCGCCTTCGTGCCTCGTCCGGTTCGAACCACGCGACCCGGTCGATCTCCGCGAACATCTTGCGCCTGCCGCTCCGCGGAGGCCACTCCATCTCGAACTCGTTGGAGACGGCCGCTGCTGGGTCGAGGTCGCCCTGGATCGCCCAGGCGTGGACGACCTTGCCCCCCTTCTGGACGATCGAGCCGAGCTCGCGCGGTGGGGACCCGTCGGGCTGGGATTCCGGCGCGTCGTGACCGACCTCTTCGGCGAACTCGCGTCGCGCGACCGCCAGGAGGTTGACGTCGGGCGGGTCCGGCTCGCCCTTCGGGATCGTCCAGTGGCCCTCGTCGCGCTTGGCAAAGAACGGGCCGCCCGGATGGGCCAGGAGGACCTCGAGCCCGGCCGCCGTCGCCCGCCCGCGGCGGAACAGGAGGATGCCCGCGCTCTGTCGGAGGACCATCGAACCATCCTAGCCGAGCGTGGCAGGGGCCCGAGTCGGCGAGCCCCCGGCGGGTACCGGCCTGTCGGGTGCGCGGCTGCGATGCACCTGCAACCCCGTGGTCCATCGCACCGGTCGGCCCGTCATGACCGCGGCCGCAAGGTCAGGTCAGTACGAAACCGGAAGGAGACCCCATGCCCGATCTCTCCCTGCCGGAGCTCCATTTCCCGGACATCAAGCTGCCGGACGGACTCCGCGACATGAATCGCCACGACATCCAGACCGCCATCAGCGACCGGCTGCCGAAGAAGATCGAGATGCCCGAGATCGACCTGTCGAACGTCGATCTGCCGAAGGCCGTCGAGGACCGCCTCGGCAAGATCGAGAAGGCCATCAACAGGATCGACCTGCCGAAGGCCGTCGAGGACCGGATGCCCGGCCGCAGGAAGCGTGCCAACCCGATCCTGCCGATCGCCGCGCTCCTCGCCATCGGCTCGATGTTCGCTGCGGCCTGGTGGCTGATCACCTCGCCGACCGCTTCAGCCAGGGTCCGCGAGACGGCGGATCGGATCAAGGCCAGGGTCAGCCGCCAGGAAACCGGCCTGACCCGATATGACAACGACACCGACCTCGGCAGCCTGCTGCCGCACCCCGATGAGACCCGACCGACCGTCGAGAACGACACGTGGCCCGACAGCTTCGCCGAGCTCGGCGAGACGGTCAGCGTCGGAAACGGCTCGTCGGAGCACACTGCCGGGGGCTGACCCTCCTGCTCGATCGCGCCGGCTGATGCCGGCGCTCGCCGCTTCTCGCGACGGCGCCCTCGTCTGGGTGCCGTCGCGGTGCGTCCGCGATCCGGCTACGGCGACGTGCTGGCGCCGGGCGTCGGGCCGGGGCCCGACCCGCCGTGCTTCTCGATCGCCGCCAGGATCGACTTCTCGATGTCGAGGATCCGCTGCTCGAGGCCCTCGACCCGCTTGAGGATCTCGACGTTGCCTTCGAGGAGCTGCAGGTTCTGGGCATCCTCGATGTCGGCTTCGGCCGCCGCGTGCTCGAGGGTCATCCGGTCACGCAGCGAGGCGCGGTTGCCGGCCAGCAGGATCAACGGAGCGGCGTACGCGGCTTGGGTCGAGAACGCCAGGTTGAGCAGGATGAACGGGTACGGGTCGAACGGTTTCGCGAGCAGGTACAGGTTGCCGAGCAGCCACACGGCGACGATCACGCTCTGGATGATGATGAACCGCCAGCTCCCGAGATAGCCGGTGACCCGATCGGCGATCCGGGCCCCGACGGGCGCCTCGTCGTCCATCTTCACGTTCACCGGGTGCGTGTGGCGAAGGGCCACGGGTTTCCTCCTTGACCTCGGTCCGGATGCCATCGAAGTCCGACTGCGGCCATTGTCGACCCGAATCGCGGGTCGGGTTCGGCGTGCCCGTGCGCGGTCCCGTTTCGGCCTGTCCGCGACCCGATCTGTGCCTGACGCGTGCAACCGGACGACGGGTCCGAGCCCGGGCCGCCGGATTGTCCGGCAGGCGGACATTCATGGCTGCCCGAAGGTCGGGCTGCACCTTTGGCGGACATTCACGTCGAAGTCGCGCCGGATTCGCCGCGTTGGCGGTCCGGTTGCACCTCTGGCGCACCAAGCGCAGCGCGTCGGTGACTCGATCGGAACCCCTGATTCGGCGGCTCCGCGGGTGCGTCGTTGACGCCTTCGCGGTTAATTCCGATAATGTGACTCGGGATTACGAACGACCCGTGTCCGCGTCCGATGGGCGCCCCTCTCCGGAGACCGAATGACCGCGACGCGCGACCTCGTCGCCGACCAGCGCGAACAGTTCGCGTTCCACGACGACATCGACTACCTCGCCCAGACGAAGCGTGGCCTGACACGCGCGACGGTCGAGGAGATCAGCGGCTTCAAGAACGAGCCGGACTGGATGCTCCAGTACCGCCTGCGGGCCTACGAGCACTTCCTGAAGCGTCCGCTGCCGACCTGGACCGACGGTCTCGACCGGATCAACTTCGACAACATCGTCTACTACCGCAAGCCGTCCGAGCGCGAAGAGAAGTCGTGGGACGACGTCCCCGACAAGATCAAG
>JANMCU010000215.1:0-5575 GCA_031361415.1 Chloroflexota bacterium
GTCGCGGCCTCGACGGGCGTGGTCGCATGAGCATCCTGATCGATCGGACCAGCCGGGTGGTCGTGCACGGCCTGACCGGTCGCGAGGGCTCGTTCCACGGCCAGGCCATGCTCGACTACGGAACGAACGTCGTCGCCGGGATGACGCCCGGCAAGGGCGGCCAGACCGCGCTCGATGGCAAGGTGCCCGTCTTCGACACGGTCGCCGACGCTGTCCGCGAGACCGGCGCCGACACATCCTGCATCTTTGTCCCCGCCGCCGGCGCGCCGGACGCGGTGATGGAAGCTGCCGCCGCGGGCGTCAGGACGATCTTCTGCATCACCGAGGGCATCCCGGTCCTCGATATGATCCCGGTGGTCGAGATGGTCCGGGCCGCGGGCGCCCGCCTGATCGGGCCGAACTGCCCCGGGGCGACGTCACCGGGTCAGACAAAGGTCGGGATCATCCCGGGATCGATCCATCGGGAGGGCCGGGTCGGGGTGGTCTCGCGCTCGGGCACGCTGACCTACGAGGCGGTCCAGGCGATGAGCGACGCGGGCATCGGCCAGTCGACCTGCGTCGGGATCGGCGGCGACCCGGTGATCGGGACCACCTTCCTCGACATCCTCCGGCTCTTCGCGGCGGACGACGAGACCGACGCGATCGTCCTGATCGGCGAGATCGGCGGGGCCGCCGAGGAGACCGCGGCCGCGTGGGCCGCCGAGCATCTCCGCGACATCCCGAAGGTGGCGTTCATCGCGGGCCGGACCGCGCCCGAGGGCAAGCGGATGGGCCATGCCGGCGCGATCATCTCCGGCGGCGCCGGCACGGCGGCCTCCAAGGTGGCCGCGCTCGAGGCCGCCGGCTTCCGCGTCGCCAGCTCGCCGACCGAGTTGCCGCAGCTCCTGCGCGACGCCGGCTACGTCGGCTGAGCCCCGGCCCTGGACCGACCGATGACGATCGACGACATCCGCTTCCTCTTCACCTTCGATCGCTGGGCCACGGCAAAGGTCCTCGCGGTCATCGAAGGGATCGATGACGCGACCTGGACGGCGACCCAGGTCGTCGACGAGCGCGGGCTTGCCGGGATCCTCGTCCATCACCTCGGGGCGACCCAGCGCTGGCGACACGGGCTGGCCGAGGACGGACTGACTCCCCGGCCCGAGAAGGAGCCGCTGCCGTCGCCGGCTGCGCTGCTGGCACAGTGGGACGAGGAATGGCCGGCGTGGCAGGCATGGCTGGCGAACCTCGATGATGCGTGGCTCGCCCGTGAGGACGAGGGCGTCACGGTCTGGCAGATGCTCGCCCATGTCGTCAACCACGGGACCCAGCACCGCTCGGAGGCGGCCGCGATCCTGACCCGGGCCGGCCGCTCGCCAGGCGACCTCGACATGATCGATTTCACCGAGGCACAGGCGAAGGCCCGCACCGGAGCGAATCGCTGAATGGGCGCGCTGATGGACCTCGTCGCCGGACGCGAAAAGGAGATCCTGCTCGCGATCGCGGTCGAGGACTGGGCCGGCTTCGACGATCGCGGCCGGTTCGACGCCCACCTGTCGCTCGGGGGCGGGCTCGATCCGACCTGGCTCGACCTCTTCTCGGAGGCTGTCCGGGTCGTCACCGGTGGCGACGGGCCGGCCGACTTCATCGACGCCCGGCGCGAGCTCGACGGGTCCGGCGACGAGAGCGACCGGGTCGTCGAGCGGGTCGACCCGTCGTGGATCGGCGCGATCGCCAAGCTGCCCGATCACGATGTCGACGCGGTCGCCGGCCGCTGGCTCGACCTCATCGAGGAGGAGCTCGGATTCCTCCCGCGCGAGGAGAAGCCGTGGATCCGCCAGCTCGCCGGCGACCTGGTGACGTTCGCCCGGGCGGCCGACCGCTCCGCTGACGTGTTGTTCGCCTGGTCCCTGTGAGCTCGGAGGTCGGGCCCGACGACGCCGCCGCGGCGGCGGAAGCGGTCAACGCTGCCGCCGTCGCTTCGAACCGGGAGCTCTGGGACGAGTGGGCGGCGATCCACGCCACATCGGACTTCTACGACCTCGACAGCTTCCGCGAGGGCGGCGTCCGCCTGCGGCCGTACGAGATCGAGGAGATCGGGCCCGTCGACGGCAAGTCGCTCCTCCATGTCCAGTGCCATTTCGGGATCGACACGATCTCCTGGGCGCGTCTTGGCGCGAGGGTGACCGGCGTCGACTTCAGCCCGGTCGCGATCGCCCTCGCCCGGAGCCTCGCCGACGAGCTCGGCTTTGCCGAGGCGCGCTTTGTCCAGTCGAGCTTGGACGAGCTGCCCGACGCCCTCGACGAGGAGTTCGACGTCGTGTATACGTCGAACGGGGTGCTCGGCTGGCTGCCCGATATCCGCCGCTGGGCCGCCGTCGTCGCCCGCTTCGTAAAGCCGGGCGGCATCTTCTACATCACCGAGATCCACCCGGTCGCGCAGGCGTTCGAGAACGAGGGCGTGTCGCCCGGCGAGCTCGTCCTGCGCTACCCGTACTGGGAGCATCGCGCGCCGCTCCGGTTCGAGACCCACGGCTCCTACGCCGACCCGACAGCGCACGTCGAGACACCGTACGAGCACGGCTGGGATCATGGGCTCGGGGAGATCGTCACGGCACTCGTCGACGCCGGCCTCGAGATCCGAATGCTGCGCGAGTACCCGTTCGTCAACTGGAAGCTCGACTTCCTCGAGCAGCAGCCCGACCGCACATGGCGAATGCCGGCCACTGCGGGCGGCGAGCTGCCCCTGTTCTTCTCGATCCTCGCGACCAAGCGCGAGCCCTAGAAGCCGAGGCTGGCCCAGGCAGGCCCGCCGGGGGCCTCGATCAACTCGACCAGCACGCCGTGACACGAGCGCGGATGGATGAACGCGACGGGGCCCTCGGCGCCGCGACGCGGCGCGGTGTCGATCAGCTCCAGGCCGTCGATCTCGAGCCGGAGGAGCGTCTCGGCGAGGTTCGCCACCTCGAAGCAGACGTGGTGGAAGCCCTCGCCCTTGCTCGCGAGGAAGCGAGCGACGCCGGTCGTGTCATCAGTCGGCTGGACGAGCTCGACCTTCGATTCGCCGACGGCGAGGAACGCGATGCGGACCCGGTCGGACCCGATGTCCATGATCGTCTCGAGGTCCAGTCCGAGAACATCCCGCCACAGCAGGAGCGCCGCTTCGATCGAGCCGACGATCAGGGCGACGTGATGGACCTTGCCCAGGCCACGGATGGCGGGTGGGACGCGGTCGGTGACGGACGGCATGGGCGGCTCCCTCACGTGGCGACGCTCGGATCGTGATCAGATCGTGATCAGCTCGCGGTGGACGCCGAATGCCGTCCGCAGCCGGTCGCTGATCTCGCCGACCGTGGCGTAGGCGTTCACGGCCTCGATGATCGGGGGCACCAGGTTTTCCATCCCGCGCGCCGCGTCCACGAGGCGGGTCAATGCCGCCGCCCACGCGGCCGGATCGCGTTCGGCCCGGACTCGCCGAACCCGCTCGATCTGGCGCCGCTCGCCCTCGGGATCGATCTGCTGAAGGGCGGCCCGGACCTCCCCTGCCCCGTCGTCGCGGAACGCGTTGACCCCGACGACCACGAGATCGCCGCGCTCGATCGCCTGCTGGACGCGATACGCCGACTCCTGGATCTGGCGCTGCTGGAAACCGCCCTCGATCGCGGCGAGCGTCCCGCCCATGGCGTCGATCTCGTCGAGGTAGGCCTGAGCCGCGGCCTCGAGCTGGTTCGTCAGGCTCTCGACGAAATACGAGCCGGCCAGCGGATCCGGTGTCTCGGTCACGCCGCTCTCGTGGGCGAGGATCTGCTGGGTCCTGAGCGCCAGACGGGCCGACGACTCGGTCGGCAGGGCGAGTGCCTCATCCCGAGCGTTCGTGTGGAGGCTCTGAGCGCCGCCGAGGATCGCTGCCAGAGCCTGGACAGTGGTCCGAACGACGTTGTTGTCGATCGACTGGGCTGTGAGCGACGAGCCGGCCGTCTGGACGTGGAACCGGCAGGCCATCGAACGGGCGTTCGACGATCCGAACCGGTCGTGCACGATCCGGGCCCACATCCGGCGCGCCGCGCGGAACTTCGCGACCTCCTCGAACAGCTCGGACCAGGCGGCGAAGAAGAAGCTCAACCGGGGCGCGAAGTCGTCGATCGCGAGCCCGCGGGCAACTGCGGCATCGCAATAGGCGATGGCGTCGGCGAGGGTGAAGGCGAGCTCCTGGGCGGCGGTCGCCCCGGCCTCGCGCATGTGGTAGCCCGAGATCGAGACCGTGTTCCAGCGCGGAAGCTGTCCGGCACAGAACTCGAAGATGTCGGTGACGAGACGCATCGAGCTCGATGGCGGGTAGATCCACGTTCCGCGGGCGATGTACTCCTTCAGGATGTCGTTCTGGGTCGTGCCCGCGATCCGATCCCGGGCGACTCCCTGCTTCTCGGCCGCGGCGACGTAGAGCGCAAGCAGGATCGGTGCGGTCGAGTTGATCGTCATCGAGGTGCTGACCTCGCCGAGGGGCAACCCGTCGACGAGGACCTCCATGTCGGCGAGGCTCGAGATCGGCACGCCGACCCGGCCGACTTCGCCCTCCGCCTCCGGCGCGTCGGAGTCGTAGCCCATCTGGGTCGGCAGGTCGAACGCGACCGACAGCCCCGTCTGACCCTGCTCGAGCAGGTACCGGAAGCGCCGGTTCGTCTCCTCGGCGGTCGCGAACCCGGCGTACTGACGCATCGTCCAGAAGCGGCTCCGGTACATCGTCGGCTGGACGCCGCGGGTGAACGGAGGCTCGCCCGGCAGCCCCAGGTCGCGCGCCGCATCGAACCCGGATTCGTCGAGGTCGGCGGCAGTGTACAGGTCGGCGATCTCGATGTCGGAGCTGGTGACGAATTGCTCGCGCCGCTCGGGTGCCGAGCCGACGGCCCGGGCCCGCGTCGTGGTCCGCCAGCGCTCGACTGCGGCCGCCTCGGACGACCGGTCCGGACGGTCCTCGGGGCCCTTGTCGGGCCGCTCGTCGGTCATCGAATGATCACGAGGAGATCGCCGTTGTCGATCGTCTCGCCGGCTTCCACCGCGACCCGATCGACGGTCCCGCTGCGCGCGGCCCGGAGCTCGTTCTGCATCTTCATCGCCTCCACGACGAGGAGGGCCTGGCCGGTCTCGACGACGTCGCCGGCCGCGACGTGGACCGCTGCGATCCGCCCGGGAATGATCGCCCGGATCTCGGTCGGCCCGCTGGCCACCGTCGCATCGCGCTCGCGGGTCGCCCGCCGGCGCAGCCTGGCACGGTCGGCATCCTCGAGCTCGAGCTCGAACCGCCAGCCATCGACCACGACCTCGACGATCGTGGTGCCGTTGTGGGCGACGCGCGGGGCCGAGACCGCGGTCCCGGCCGGCGCTGGTGCGGGCGGGCCGACCTCGATCTCGATCGGCTCGTCACCCGTCGCGGCCGTCGCTGCGATCGGGTTCACAACGAAGCGGCGGGACACCGCGGCCATCGCTCGACCGCGTCGGCCCGGCCGCCCTGCGACCATGCCGCGCGGTCCCGGGCGCCGCCGGTTGCGGCCTGCGGGTGTGCGACCGAGGATCCAGCACCATCGACGGCGCCGTCGAC
>JANMCU010000245.1:0-12099 GCA_031361415.1 Chloroflexota bacterium
CTATGATCCGGCGATGACCACGATCCCGGATGCGCACGCTGGCCGTCCCGGAACGGGCATCGGCGCTCTCAGCCCGAGCGGCCGCGCCGCAGAACCGGTCGCCTGGTCGCTGTACGACTTCGCCAACACGATCTTCTCGTACGCGGTCGTGTCCACGGCGATCGGGCTGTGGGCGACCGATTCGAGCCGGTTCGGGGAGCGCGACGGCAATCTCGTCGTCTCGATCGCGGTCGCGGTCAGCGTCGCGCTCAATGCGATCGTGTCGCCGATCCTCGGCGCGCTCAGCGATCGCGGCGGGCGGCGCCTGCCGTTCCTGCTGTTCTTCACCGGCCTGTGCATCGTGCCGACCGCGTTCATCGGCCCGAGCCCCGCGATCGTCGGGATCGCCCTCTTCGCGGTCGCCAACTTCGGCTACCAGGCCGCTCTGATCTACTACGACGCGACCCTCAAGACGGTGAGCTGGCCGGAGACCCGCGGCCGGCTCAGCGGGATCGGCGTTGCAGTCGGTTACTGCGGCACGATCTTCGTCGGTCTGCTCCTCATCCTGTTCAAGGTCCCGATCGAGGGACGCTTCCTCGTCGCGGCGGTGCTCTTCGCCCTCTTCGCGGTGCCGATCTTCGTGGTCGTGCGCGAGCAGGGGAGCGTCGGCCGGATCAGCCGGTCGGACGTCACCGGATCCTGGTCGCAGCTCCGGACGACGATCGATCACGCCCGGGCGGTGCCGGGGCTCGGGCGCTTCCTGCTCGGCCGGTTCTTCTACTCCGATGCGGTCAACACGATCATCGTCGTGATGACGGTCGTCACGGTGTACGCGAAGGGGCTGCGCGAATCGACCGCCCAGATCGTCCTCCTCAGCCTGACCGTCGTCGCGGTCCTGGCCAGCTTCGGCTGGGGCCGCCTCGTCGATTCGTGGGGCCCGAAGCGGACGCTGATGGCGGTTCTCGGCTCGTGGGCGGTCGGTCTCGTCCTCGGCGCGGTCTCGCTCGGGGTCGACGGTCCGATCGGCTTCGTGGCGTTCCTCGCGGCCGGCGCGATCCTCGGCAGCGGCCTCGGTGGGGTCCAGGTCGCCGACCGGGTGTTCATGGTCCGCCTCTCGCCGCCGGAGCGGCTCGGCGAGTTCTTCGGCCTGTACGGGCTCGTCGGCAAGGGCTCCCAGGTGATCGGGCAGTTGCTGTACGGCGTGATCCTGTTCACGCTCCTCGACACGTTGAAGGTCGGCGCGTACCAGCTGGCCGTCCTGACCCTGCTCGTGACGATGCTGATCGGCTACCGGCTGATCCGGCCGGTCTCCGACAACTGGGCCGGCGCCGGAGAGCGCGACATCAACGACGGCCCCGAGGCGCCGCCGGTACGCCTCGCTCCTGCAGACGCACCGATCGAGCCGCGCTGACCGACGGTCGTCCAGCGCCCCTCAGCCGGTGCGCTTGGCGGACGCATCCAGGTGGGCTCGTCGCCAGGCCCAGGCCGACCCGATCATCTCCTCGAGCGTCGGCCGGGCTGCGGTCCAGCCGAGGATCTCGCGGGCGCGATCGGCGGCGGCGACGAGGACGGGTGGATCGCCCGCCCGGCGCGGCCCCTTCGTCACGGGGATCGCCCGGCCAACGACGGAGGCCGCCGCGTCGACGACCTGGCGCACGCTGAACCCGGCCCCGATGCCGAGATTGCAGACGAGCGCGGCGTCGGTCCGCGGGTCGTCCGGCGCGGTCGCATCGAGGGCCGCGAGATGGGCGTCGGCAAGGTCGGCGACATGGATGTAGTCGCGGACGCACGTCCCGTCGGGGGTCGGATAGTCGTCGCCGAAGATCGTGATCGGCTGTCCCATCTCGACCGCCCGGAGGACGGCCGGGATCAGGTGCGTCTCCGGGTCGTGGAGCTCGCCATTCCGGTCGGTGGCGCCGGCGACATTGAAGTAGCGAAGCACGACGCTGCGCAGCCCGTATGCCTCACCGTAGAACCGGAGCGCGCCCTCGACGGTCCGCTTCGTCTCGCCGTACGTGTTGATCGGGCGGAGTGGCGCATCCTCCGCGATCGGCGTGGCATCGGGGACGCCGTAGACCGCGGCCGTCGAGCTGAACACGATCCGCCCGACGCCCGCCTGACGGGCCGCCTCGAGCAGGACGATCCCGCCCGCGACGTTGTCCCGGTAGTAGCGCGCCGGCTCGCGCATCGACTCGCCGACGAGCGAGCGGGCCGCACAGTGGAGGATGGCGTCGACGCGCGCGCGCTCGAGGAGCCGCTCCATCAGGTCGGCGTCGCCGTAGCTGCCGATCTCGAGCGAGACCGCGCTCGGCACGGACTCGCGATGACCGGTGCTGAGATCGTCGAGGACGACGACCTCGTGGCCGGCCTCGACCAGGCGCTCGACCGATACGGAGCCGACATAGCCGGCGCCGCCGGTCACCAGGACGCGCATCGGGACCTCTGGAATGAAGGGTTGGACCGCGCCATCATCGACGACGATGGAGGATGCGGTCGACCAGACCGGGACGAGCGCCGGCATCCGCGCCAGGCGGTGGCAGGGCCGCCGGCACCCTGGGTTCCGTCGCGGGCGGGTCGTTCGGCAGGTCGTCGGGCAGCGCCTCGCCGCGGTTGCGCATCTGCTCGGCCATCCGCTGCGAGAGATGGCTCGCCATCGGGTTGTCCGGATCGAGCGCCAGCGCCCGCCGGGCGAACACGTAGGCGCCACGCTGGTCGAGGCGCTCGCGGGCGACCCGGGCGAGCCCGGTGTACGCGATCGAATTCCTCGGATCGATCGCGACGACCTGGTTGTACAGCCGCTCGGCGTTGTCGAGGAGGCCGATCCCCATCGCCCGTTCGGCCTCGAGCATGAGCTCGATCAACGATCGACCGTCGCGGCCAGAGGATCCCAGTCGGCCGGCAGCAGCTCGGCGGGGTCAACCGCGCTTTCGACCCGGACGAACTCGCCGGATCCGGCCGACTCGCCGATGGCCGTCATCACGTCGAGCACGTGGTAGGCGAGCGCGCCGTCGGCGCGATGGGGCCGCTCCTCGCGGATCGCCCGGGCCATGTCGAGGACCCCGGTCCCGCGGCTCGACGTCGCCACCGTCCGCTCGATCGTCTCGGTCGCGGTCGCGCCCCGGCGGCGAATCTGGACGTCGCCGTCGAAGTCGTTCGGGTCGGGCAGGATCATCGTCGCGTCGCGACCGGTCACCTCGAGCAGGATTCGTGGCAGGGCGGAATCGAACGAGAAGATCGCCTGCGCCGACTGGCCGTCAGCGAACCGGATCAGGGCGCCGATGTGCGTCGGCACCGTCACGTCGAAGACCTTTCCGGCCAGCGGTCCGGCGCCGATCGTCCGCCGATCGCGCGACGTCGAGGCGGCAGCGCCGACCGAGCGGACCGCGCCGAACATCTGGATGAGCGCCGTCAGGTAGTACGGCCCGAGGTCGAACAGCGGCCCGCCGCCGGCCTGGAAGAGGAACGCCGGGTTCGGATGCCACGCGTCGGGGCCCGGCGACTGGAGCAGCGCCAGCGCGCTGAGCGGCGCGCCGATCGCCTCGGCCTCGATCAGCCGGCGGGCGGCCTGGAGGCCGGCGCCGAGGAACGTGTCGGGCGCGCACCCGACCCGGAGCCCCGCGGCCGCCGCCGCGTCGAGCACGGCCCGGCCGGCGGTCCGGTCGAGGGCGAGGGGCTTTTCGTTCCAGACATGCTTGCGCGCGGCGATCGCGCGCAGCGCGACCTCGACGTGGGCGGCCGGGATGGTCAGATTGACGACGATCTCGACGTCGGGATGGTCGAGCACGACGTCGACCTCGCCGGCGGCGGGGATCCCATGCTCCGCCGCTTTCGCCCGGGCCACCTCCGGCCGCAGGTCACCGACCGCGAGCAGGCGCGTGTCGGCGAAGCTTGCGAGGTTCTCGATATAGGTCGTGCTGATCGTGCCGGCGCCGATGATCCCGATGCCGACCGGGCCCGCCCCGCTCATCCCGGCTGCTCCTGGCGCGCAAGCAGGAAGGCCCGGCTGGCGCGGACGGCGTCGAAGATGTCACCAGCCGTGTCATCGAGCTCGACGACACGCAGGGCGTCGGGCGCCGCGTCCACGATCTCGCCGATCGGGAGCCGTCCGGAGCCGACCGCGACCTGCGTCGTCGTGTCGAGGCTGCCGTCGCCGTCCTTGACATGAAGCGCGACGACCCGCCCGCCGAGCCGACGGAGCAGGGCCGGCACGTCCGCTCCCCCGGCGAAGGCCCAGTAGGTGTCGACCTCGAGAACGACGCCGGGGCCGAGCAGGTCGGCGAACATCTCGAGTGCGTGTCGCCCGTCGATCATCGAGGCCAGCTCGAAGTGGTGGTTGTGATAGCCGACTCGCAGGCCCCGATCGGCGGCGCGGCCCGCGACCGCGTTGAGCTCCGACGCGACGCCCCGAACGTCGGACGCCGTCTGCCAGCGGGCGGGCTCGGTCCAGGGTTGGATGACGGTCGTGATCCCGAGCTCGACGGCGGCGTCGAAGGCGGCGTCGGGGTCCGCATCAAACAGCCCGACGTGGGCCGTCGGTGCGGCCAGGCCATGGCGGCGAAGCCCGTCGCGCAGGTCCTCGCGAAGCGTCACCAGGTCGTACGGCTCGACCCGCCGGAACCCGATTTCGGCGAGGCGCGCGAGGGTTCCGTCGAGATCCGCCGCGAGGGACGCGCGAACGGCGTAGAGCTGGACCGACAGCTCGCCGGCCGAGCCGGTCGGGCTCATCGGCGGGATGTCCGCAGGCGCGGTCCTGGCACGCCCGCTCCGGGTTCGCGCTGGGAAGGTGACGGCACGGGCGATCTCCATCAGCTGGGCATGGTCGTTCAGGTGCGGATTCTCGACGATCCGGTCGAACAGCTCCGAAAGGACCCGCCCGACCTCGGGACCGGCCGGCACGCCGAGCTCGGCCATCAGGTCCGAGCCGTCGACCGCGAGTGCCGACCGATCGAGGATGGCCCCGGCGGCGAGCTCCGCGCCGATGCGGGCACGGAAGCCGGCGAGGTCATCCGCGTCGCGCGGAACTCCACTTCCGACATTGTCGGCCTCGCGGAGCGCGAACAGCTGGTCGATCGCGTCCGGGCCGATCTTCGCCAGGAAGCGCCGGACGGCCGGGTCGCCCCACGACGGCTCGTAGCGGAACATGTGCTGGCGGACGAGATGGACGACTCGCGTCCGCGTCGCGGTCGGCACGTGGAGATGATCGAGGAGCATGTCCGCGAGGTCCGCGCCGGCCACTTCGTGGTGATGGAAATGGCCATCCGCCGCCGTGGCCGGCTTGCCGATGTCGTGGACGAGGGCCGCCAAACGAACGATCGTCTGGTTATCGGAAGCGTCCACCGTCCGGAGAGTGTGATCCCACAGGTCCTCGCCCGGGACCTTGTTCTGAGCGATCCCGCGCTGGGCGGCCAGGTCCGGGGAGATCTGGGCCAGGACCCCGGAGTCGGCGAGCGGGCGGAGCCCGACTGATGGTCGCTCGGCAGCCAGCAGCTTCTCGAGCTCCATCGCGAGCCGCTCGCCCGACAGGTGGGCAACGAGCGGTGCGGTCGCGTGGATCGCCGCCAGCGTTTCGGGATCGATCGTCCAGCCGAGTGTCGCGGCGAACCGGATCGCCCGGACGATTCGGAGCGCGTCCTCCTCGAACCGCTCGCGCGGCTCGCCGACCGCACGGATCCGGCCGGCGGCGATGTCGGCGCGGCCACCGAACGGGTCGACGACGCGCGCCGAGGCGGGTCGCGGATCGGCCGGATCGACCGGTTCGGTCGGGTCCGCGCCCCAGGCCAGGGCATTCATCGTGAAGTCGCGCCGGGCCAGGTCTGCCTCGAGCGACGTTCCGAACTCGACCCGGTGCGGGCGCCGGAAGTCGGCATAGTCGTGATCGCTCCGGAACGTCGTGATCTGGAACTCCGCGCCCGCGCGCCGGACTGCGACCGTCCCGAACGCGTTCTCGTACACGGAATCCTCGAAGATCGCGAGGGTCTGCTCGGGCAGCGCCGAGGTCGCCAGGTCCCAGTCGTGCGTCGGCCGTCCGGCGAGGACGTCACGCACCGCGCCGCCGACGACGAACGCCGCATGACCGGCCTGCCAGAGCGATCGGAGCAGATCGTCGACCGCGGCGGGACTGGCCTGGGCGAGCCGTTCGTCGTCCGTCACGGGCACATCGTCGTCGATGGTCGCCGTCCGCATCGGGGGCGGCCGCCAGCCGCGACGCTCAGTTCCGACCCAGGAACAGGTACGTCCGCCAGGCTTCGTTGTTCTCGTCGGCGAGATAGGGCGTGAACAGGGAGTAGACATCGCTGCGCGGTTCGAACGGCGGCCGGCTCAGCCGGAAGCGCGCTTCCTCGACCGTCTTCCCGCCCTTGCGGTGGTTGCACGACTTGCACGCCGTGACGAGGTTCTCCCACGTGTGCCCGCCCCCGCGATGACGGGGCGTGATGTGGTCGAGCGTCAGGTCGTGACCCTGGCGGCCGCAGTACTGGCAGGTGTGCCGGTCGCGGGCGAAGACCTCGCGCCGGCTGAGCTTCACGCGCGGTCGCGGCCGGCGGACCTGGTACTGGAGCCGGATCACCGACGGTGCGTGGTATTCGGCGCGCGGCGTGTGAATGATCTGGTGGTCGTACTCGATGACCTCGGCCTTCGCGCCGAAGACGAGTCGGAACGCCCGCGGCAGGTTGCAGACGTTCAGCGGCTCGTAATTCTGGTTCAGGACGAGCACGACTCCGTTCATCGTGGGCGCACCATACCAAGAACGACGCTCGGTGCTCATGGCCTTCGCCGCGGGGCTCAGCCGCGGCCCGTCGCGAGGCCGGTCGCCGGGTCCCAGCCGCCGGCCTGACCGACCTTGGTCGCGAGCGGCCGGCCGAGCGCAGCGGCGATGAAGCGGGCCGCCACGAGCACAGCCTCGAGCGACACGTCGTGCTCCAGCCCGATCGCGTCAAGGAGGTAGACGAGGTCCTCGGTCGCGAGATTGCCCGCGGCACCCGGGGCATACGGACAGCCGCCCGTCCCGCCAGTCGACGAGTCGAAGGTCCGGATCCCGACCGACATCGCCGCGGCCACGTTGGCCAGCGCCGTCCCCCGGGTGTCGTGGAAGTGGAAGGCGATCCGATCGAGCGCGATGCCGGCGTCGACGGCCCGCGCGGTCAGGTCGCGGACCTGGGGCGGCACGCCGACGCCGATCGTGTCGCCGAAGCAGACCTCGTCGATGCCGAGCTCGAGGAGGGCCAGCGCGACCTGGACCGGCCGGGCCGGGTCGACGGCACCCGAATACGGACAGCCGAACGCGGTCGAGACGTAGCCGCGCCGCCACCAACCGAGCTCGCCGGCTCGTGCCAGCACGGGCGTGAAGGCGGCCAGGGAATCGGCGACGGTCATCCCGATGTTGCGGGTCGTGAAGGCGTCAGTCGCCGCGGTGAAGACGGCGATCGCATCCGCACCCGCTGCCTCGGCCCGGGCCAGCCCGCGCAGGTTCGGGACGAGGACCGGGTAGCGCACCCCGGACCGGCGCGGAAGGGTCGTCATCAGCTCGTCCGCATCGGCGAGCTGGGGGATCGCGGTCGGGGCGACGAACGAGGTGGCCTCGATCTCGCGCAGGCCTGCGTCGGCGAGCAGCTCGAGGAAGCCGAGCTTGGTCGCGAGGGGGATCGGTGTCGCCTCGTTCTGGAGCCCGTCGCGCGGCCCGACCTCGTAGATCCTGACCCGATCCGCGGGCGCGGTCTCAGCCGGCGTCGAGGTCACCGAGAGGTGCCGATCACGGGCGGACGATCAGCCCAGCGGCGGGTCGGCCGCCCGATCGACGGCCGCGATCCGGATCTCGATCCGCTCGAGGTCCATGACCGCGGCGCGAAAGTCCGGACTGTCGAGGACCGCTCCGTTGCGCCGCGCGCGGGCCGCGGCGTGGAGGGCCATGAGCTCGGGACGCGTCGCCGGCAGGGAGGTGTCGACCTGGGTCGCGCGGCCATGGGCTTTCGCGGCGTGGTGCTGCCCGCCGGCAGGGTCGGACGCCGCGCGAGCCTGGCCGGCCGCGCCGTCGTCGGCGCTCGACATGCCACGCGGGTCGCGTGCCTTGTCGTGCTTCCCGCGACCGCGGTCCTGCTTCTTGTCCTTGCCCATCGTTCCTCCTGTCGGCGAGAGCGTAGCGCGTCATCGAGCGTCGGTGGGATGGCGCCTTGCTAGGCCTCGACGGTCGCCAGCAGCTGGCCGCGGGTGACCTGCTCGCCGACCGTGACGAGCACCTCGGTCACGTGGCCGGCGCGTGGCGACGGCACGCCATGTTCCATCTTCATTGCCTCGAGGGTCGCGATCGGATCGCCCGTGTCCACGCGGTCCCCGACGGCGACATGGACCGCGAGGACCGCGCCCGGCATCGGGGCGTGGACCTCCGCCATTCCATCACCGGTCGCATGAGACGCGGCGGCCTTCGCCGCGCGATCGACGTCTGGCGGCGGGGCGACCGTGAATGCGACCGAGCGGCCGTCGACATCGAGGTGGACCGCGGAGCCGTCGCGGGCAGCAGCAACCGGCCGATCGGCGGGTCTGGAGGCCGCCGCAACCCAGCGCTCCGTCTCACCATCGGCGACAAGCCGGGCGCGGGCGGGTCCGTTGAGTCGCCAGCCTCCGGCATCGAGGAGCCGGGCGGCCTCGGCCCAGACCGCGTCGGGGATCGCGCCGCCCGAGGGCCCGGCCCCGGAACCCTCCGGCGCCGGCCAGATTTTGTCGAGCGTGTCGATCCGGGCTTCGCCGCGAACGACCTCCGGCCGGCGGACGAGCCAGCGCAGGAACCCCAGGTTCGTCGTCAGGCCGAGGACCACGGTCTCGTCGAGAGCGCGAGTCAAGCGGGCGAGCGCAGCCCGCCGGTCGGCGCCGAGGGCGATGACCTTGGCCAGCATCGGGTCGAAACGGGCGGTGACCTCGTCGCCGACGGCGATCCCGGCATCGACTCGAACGCCGTCGCCGGTCGGCCAGCGAATCTCGAGGATCGGACCGGTCGCCGGCAGGAAGCCGGCGTCGGCGTCCTCCGCATAGAGCCGCACCTCGATCGCATGGCCGCTCGGCCGGACCTCGGCCTGGCTGAACCCGAGAGGCTCACCGGCCGCGATCCGGATCTGGTCTTCCACGAGGTCGCGACCCGTGACGAGCTCGGTGACCGGATGCTCGACCTGGAGCCGCGTGTTCATCTCGAGGAAGAAGAACCCGCCCACATCATCGAGCAGGAACTCGCATGTTCCGGCGCTGACGTAACCGACCTCGCCGGCCAGGGCGAGCGCCGCCTCGGTCAGGCGCCGTCGCATCGGCGGACGGACCGCCGGCGAGGGCGTCTCCTCGAGGACCTTCTGGTGGCGGCGCTGGAGCGAGCAGTCGCGCTCGCCGAGATGGACGCCGTTGCCGTGGCCGTCGAACAGAACCTGGACCTCGACATGGCGGGGCCCTTCGAGCAGCCGTTCGAGGACGAGGCGGTCATCACCGAACGCGGCCTGCGCCTCGCGCCGGGCGGCGGCGAGCTGGGCCGGGAGCTCGGCGGGCTCCCGGGCGGTCCGCATCCCCTTGCCGCCGCCGCCAGCCGCAGGCTTGACGAGGATCGGGAAGCCGATCCGCTTCGCGGCCTTCGTCAGCGCGGCGTCGGATTGGTCGGTGTCGTCGTAGCCGTCGATCGTCGGGATGCCGAGCCGTTGGGCGAGCTGGCGGGCGGCGGCCTTGTCGCCCATCGCCCGGATCGCGGACGGCGGCGGTCCGATCCAGCGGATCCCCGAGGCGAGCACGGCGTTGGCAAAGGCGGCGTTCTCGGCGAGGAACCCGAAGCCCGGGTGGATCGCGTCCGCGTCCGCCGTTCGGGCGGCCGCGACCACTGCACCGATGTCGAGCAGGTCGAGCGCGGCCGGTCCGTCGGTCTCCGGACCGATCGAGGCGATCCCGAGCCGGTCGCAGGTGCGGGTGATCCGGTTGGCGATCTCGCCGCGGTTCGCGACGAACACGCGTCGGATGGGCGACGGCCCGCCGACGGCGGCGAGACCGTCGCTCGAGACTGGTCCGATGCGCGCGAACGCGTCCAACGCGTCAGACGCGACACGCCAGCGCCCGCCGATCCGTCGCGCCGGCAGACGACCCGACGCGATCCAGCGCTGGACGGAGCGAGTGGTCGCCCCGATCCGCGCAGCCGCCTGACTCGGACTCAGCTCTGTTGTCATGCCTGGCGCAATTGTCGCGATCGACCGCCTCGACGGCAAGGTGCGCGACGCGCGGGCCTAGCCGTTCAGGCCCTGCAGGATCAGGATCAGCCCGAACATGACAAACGCGACGGCGGCGCCGATCCGGATCGCCCGCTCCGGAAGCCGCGTCCCGAGCACCTTGCCGACCACGATCGCGATCGCGTCGGCGGCGACCATCCCGGCCGTTGACCCCAGCCAGATCCCGAGCGCAGCGTGGTTCGTCGCAAGGGTGATCGTCGCGAGCATCGTCTTGTCGCCGAGCTCGGCCAGGAAGAAGGCGGTCCCGACAGTCACGATGACGGACCGGGTGGCCTCGCGTCCCGCTCTCGCCTCGTCATCCTCGCCCAGCTTGTCGCCGCGCAGCGTCCAGGCGGCGAACACGAGGAACGCGAGGCCCGCCACGATCGCAATCACATTGCGCGGCAGGGCCAGCCCGACCGTCTCCCCGAGCGCCACCGACCCGAGGTGGACGATCGCGGTCGCGATCGAGATCGCGATCAGGACTGGCACCGCCGGGAAGCGGGTCGCGAACGCGAGGGCCATGAGCTGGCTCTTGTCGCCGAGCTCGGCGAGGAAGATGACGCCGAACGACAGAAGGAAGGCGTCCACTCAGAAGAACCGCGCGACGAGCTCGCCGGTTCTGGCGCTGACGGCCGGATGGTGGGCGGACCAGGCGCCCCAGGCGGCATCGACCCACGCCCCGACAAGCGCGGCAGCACGCCCGGCGTCCCCGGCCTCGACCGCCCCCTGGACGTCGACCACCGTGACGTCGCCCATCGATGTCGGCCGCTCGAGCCACGGCCAGCGGTCGAACGCGTCCGCGCCGAAACGGCGCAGCCGAACGGCGTGCTCGACCGGCCAGCCCTTCTCAACGACGGCGCACAGCGTCACGAGGTGGACCCAGACCGACGGCGTCGACTGCGGTCCGGGGACGCCCGGGTGGGTGACCGCGTAGGCGTCGACCGCAAGCGCCGACCGGGACGTCCGCGGCAGCGAACCGGCAGCGAGCTCCGTGTAGATCCGCCAGCAGCCGGGCGACGCGGTCATGTAGCGGTGGATCGGCCCGTCCTCGTCGGGCACGAGCCCGCGACATCCGAAGCACGCGACCGGACCGTTCACACCCTAGTCGGCATCCGGCGCCCAGCCCGGGCGGCGTTTCTCGATGAACGCGGCGAAGCCCTCCTGGGCCTCGGCCGAGACCCGCTGGCGGGCGATCACCCGGGCGGTGTGCCACTTCGCGGAGCCGTGCCCGAGCCGACGGACCTCGCGGACGATGGCCTTGGCGGCGCGTACGGCCGTCGGCCCGGAGGCGAGGACATCGGCCACGGCCTGGTCGACGGCCGCGTCCAGGGCCGCGACACCTTCGACGACCTCATGGACCAGCCCGATCCGCTGGGCGCGGATCGCGTCGAACCGGCGGCCGCCGGGGAACAGGGCCCGGGCGTGGCTCTCACCGATCTTCGCGATGACGAATGGCGAGATCACCGCGGGCAGGATCCCGAGGCGCGTCTCGGTGAACCCGAACCTCGCCCCCGATTCCGCGATCACGAGGTCGGCGACGGCGCACAGCCCCATCCCCCCACCAAGCGCCGCGCCCTGCACGCGAGCAATGACCGGCACCGGGCAGGTATCGATCGCCTCGAACATGTCGGCCATCGCCATCGCGTCCTGCTCGTTGGCCTCGACGTCGAGCGACATCGCGGCGCGCATCCAGTCGAGGTCGGCGCCGGCACAGAACGTCCCGCCTTCACCGGCGAGCACGACGGCCCGAAGCTCGGTCGCCGACTCTCGCTCGAGCGCCGCGAACGCGGACCTGAGCTCGGCGATCAGTGAAGCGTCGAACGCGTTATGGCGCTCCGGTCGCGCAAGCGTCACCCGGGCAACCACCCCGCCAGGCCCGGTTCGCTGGACTCGCAGC